>JBILLV010000072.1:0-32801 GCA_044375895.1 Polyangiales bacterium
GACGGATGACGGACCGTAGCGCGGAAGCGATCGGGCGTGACCTCTCGTCGCCCCGAAGCGCGACGCCAAACCCGGGGAGCCGGGCGCCTTTCATCTTCCGCCCGCGTGGGGCATCCTCGCGCCATGCGAAGCTTCGCCCCACGTTCCTTGCTCGTCGCCTTCGTCGCCCTGTACGGCTGCGGCCCCAGCACCTCCACGCAGACCGCCGACGCCGCCACCGACGCGCCCACCGACCGCTGCCGCACCGCCTCGGATCTGGCGCCGCCGCCGCCCGGGTGCCGCTTCATCGACGTCGATCCGTGCACGGGCATTGGCACCCTGGTGTGCCCCGACGCGGGCGCCGACGTGCCTGCGAGCGACGTCCCCGCGGCCGACGTCCCTACGGCCGACGTCCCCGCGACCGACGTTGCCCCGAGCGACGTCTCACCCACTGACGCCACCGCCGACGCGGCCATCTCCTGCTCGGGCGGCGGCGCCGCGAGCTTTCCCGTGTTCAGCTCTGCCTGCAACACGGCCGCGGACTGCGTGGTGGCGGTTCACCAAACCGACTGCTGCGGCAACCAGCGCGGGCTCGGCCTCAACGCCTCACAGCGCGCCGCCTTCGACGCTGCCGAGGCCGTCTGCCGCCCGATGTACCCGCGCTGCGGCTGCCCGACGCGCGGCATCCTCTGCGACGACGAGCGGTGGACCTTCGGCGCCGACATGATCGGCGTCGACTGCCGCGCCGGCCGCTGCACCACCTTCGTTCGTTGACCCGCCCGCTCAGGGCACCGGCGCGTAGCTGTACGTGATCGGGTTCGACTGCCCGTACGCCGTGCAGGTGACTTGCGGGCCTACGGCAGCAGCGTGCGGAGGATCATGTCCTTGAGCAGCCGCCGCGTGCGCGCGAGCTCCTCCACGCTCTGCCCCGCCGCGACCGACTCCGTGGTGACCGCCCGGCCCGCCCGCACCAGCACGAACGACAGCGCCTCCACCTCGTCGGTGCGGAGCTGCGCCTGCCGCGTCTTCAGCCACGCCGCGGTGCGCACCTCCACGTAGCGGTCGACCTCCGTGATGGCCGCCGACCCCAGGCGCTCGGGCAGCTCGCGGAGGATCGCCCGCCGAAACGCCGGCCGCGCCGCGTGCATCGCGTAGAGCCCGTCGATGTACGCGTCGACGCCGTCAGCGATGGTGGCGTCGCCGAGGCGGGCGAGGGCGCCGTCGATCACCGCGCACACGTCGGCCATGTGCCGCTCGCAGAGGGCGCGCACCACCGCGTCCTTGCCGTCGAAGTACTCGTAGAGCGACCCCACGCCGACGCCCGCCTCCCGCGCGATGCGAGCGGTCGTGAGGGCGCGGGCGCCGTCGCGCTCCAGAATCCGAGCGGTCGCCTCCAGGATGGCCTCCACCGTCGCCCGCGAGCGCGTCTGCTGCGGCGTCCGCGCCGTGCGGTCAGCGCGGGGAGGCATCGTGGCCCACAGATCCGAGTCGCCAGCCCATCGCCCCGACCTTACCTTCTCCCCCGCACGAACAGAACCTCGGAAGGTGACCACGATGGCGGACGGAAACACGCGCGACGATTCGAAGCTCCCGCCCCTGGAGGCGCTCCCCGGGCCGCGGGTGTGGCCCGTGGTGGCGGCGATGCCCGCGGTGATGCACCGCGACGGGGTGATGACGGGCTTCGCCACGGTGGGCGAGCGCTACCGGGCCGCGGGGATGTACCGCATCGTCTTCCCCGGCGATCGCGCGCAGACCTTCGTCGTCAACGCCGCCCTCTGCACCGCGGTGTGCGACGAGAGCACCTGGGAGAAGGTGCTCGACGGCCCGCTCCCGCGCATCCGGGCCTTCGGCGGCGACGGCCTCTTCACCGCCTACAACCACGAGGACAACTGGCACCGCGCCCACCGCATCCTCACGCCGGGCTTCTCCGCCGCCGCGATGGACCGCTATTTCCCCGCCATGCAGGAGGTCGCCGACCAGCTCCTCACGCACTGGCGCCGCGCCCGCGCGCCCGTCGACGTGGTGGGCGACATGACCCGCCTCACGCTCGACACCATCTCCCTCTGCGGCTTCGACCACCGCTTCCGCAGCTTCGACCGCCCCGCCCTCGACCCCTTCCTCCAGTCGCTCGGGAGGGCCCTGCAGGAGTCCGTCGACGGCCTGCGTCGCCCGCCCTTCCTCGCCCCCTACGAGCGGTGGAAGGGCCGCCGCTTCGACGCGGACGTGGCGCAGATGTTCGCCGTCGTCGACCGCGTGGTGGCCGAGCGCCGCCAGCTCGCGCGCGACCGCTGGCCGAAGGACTTCCTCTCGCTGATGCTCGCCGAGGCCGACCCGAAGACGGGCGAGCGCCTCTCCGACGACAACATCCGGTACCAGATTCTCACCTTCCTCATCGCGGGGCACGAGACGACCGCGGGGCTCCTGTCGTTCACGCTCCATCGCATCGCGCGCGACCCGGCGCTCGGGCGGCGGCTGCGCGAGGAGGTGCGTCGCGTGGTGGGCGACGGCGCGGTGACGCTGGAGCACATCCACGCGCTCGACCTCGCCAACCGCACGCTCCGCGAGGCGCTGCGCCTCTGGCCCACCGTCCCCGCGGTGTCGCGCGCGCCGAAGGAAGACACCGTCCTCGGCGGCTATCGGGTGCGGGCCGGGCAGCCCGTGACGCTCATCTTCGGCTCGATTCACCGCGACCCCGCGGCCTGGCCCGACCCCGAGCGCTTCGACCCCGACCGCTTTCTCCCCGAGGCTTCGAAGGGACGCGCGGCCGGCGCCTACAAGCCCTTCGGCATCGGCAAGCGGACGTGCACCGGGCGCCACTTCGCGCTCGTCGAGGCCACGCTGTGCCTCGCGCTGGTGCTCCGCGCGTTCGACTTCGAAGACCCTGGCGCGTTGCGCATCGCGCCGACCGCCACGCTCAAGCCGCGCGACTTTCTCCTGACGCTTCGCCCGCGCTGACTCAGGCGTCGAGCACCACCCGCAGCCGCGCCTTGCCCTCGCGCACCCGCGCCACCGCCTCGTTGACCCGCGCCATCGGCATCCGCTCTGTGATCGGCGCGATGCCGTGCTGGGCCGCGAAGGCGAGCATGCGACGCATCGTGGCGGGCGACCCGATGACGCTCCCGGTCACCTTCTTCTGCTCGTCGAGCAGCGGGTCGACCCCGAGCGTGAGCGGCGCCGACGGAACCCCGATGAGACACAGCGTCCCCTCCAGGGCGAGCACCTTCATCCACGCGTCCCAGGGGAGGTTGGCGTGGGTGGTGACGAGCAGCAGGTCGACCGCGTCGGCGGGGAGCGAACCCTTCGCGTCGAGGAGCTCGCGGGCCCCGAGGGAGCGGGCGAGGTCTTTCTTCGTGAGGTCGGGGTCGAAGGCGATCACCTCGGCGCCCATCGCCGCGGCGAAGCGGACGGCCATGTGCCCGAGGCCGCCGACGCCCACCACGCCGACGCGCTTCCCCACGCCCGCGCCCAGGCGCTCCAGCGGGTTGAAGACGGTGAGGCCCGCACAGAGCAGCGGCGCCGCGGTGCTGGCGTCGAGGCCGGCGGGGAGTTCGAAGGCGAAGCGCCCGTCCACGCGTACGCGCGTCGCGAAGCCGCCCTGACGGCCCACGCAGGTGCGCACCTTGCCGCCGGTGCAGAGGTGCTCGCGGCCCGTGGTGCAAGCGAAGCACGCGCCGCAGGCCCCCGCCTGCCAGCCGACGCCCACCAGCGCGCCCTCCGCGAGGGTGGCGTCGGGGCCGCGCGCGACGACGCGACCGACCACCTCGTGGCCCGGGATGAGCGGCCGCTTCACGTCGCCCCAGTCGCCGTCGAGGAGGTGGACGTCGCTGTGGCAGACCGAACAGTGGGCCACTTCGATATCCACTTCATGACCCGCGGGGGGCCCAAGGTCGGGGAGTTCGATGGCTTCGAGGGGAGCGTGCGCGGTGTGCTGGGCCCAGGCGTGGAGGGTGCGGTTCATGACGGCGCGCGAGGGTGCGCGAGGAGGGCGCTCGGTCGCAAGCCCGATGTGGCGACGGGCGCCGTCACGCGCCGGGCGAGGGGAAGTTGCCGCGGAGAAAGCGGTCCCACGCGGCGCAGGCTCAGCGCGGTCCGCGGCGCGGCGCGAGGCCCTCGGCGGCGAAGGCGCGCTGGAGCTCTTCCCCCAACAGGGTGACGCGCCGCGGGGGTTGGCGCCCCGAGGCGTGCAGCAGGTAGACGCCGATCGCGCGGCCGCTCCAGCTTGGGATGAGCCGCTCGACGCGCCCGGTCGCGAGGTCGTCCGAGAGGCGGTGGCTGGGGAGGATCCCGAGCCCGACGCCGCCGACGATCAGCTCGCGGAGCGCGGCGGTGGTGTTGGCGACGGCGCGCGGCGGCGGGACGGCGAGCTCCTGCGTGGTGCCGTCGGTGCGGCGGAAGCGGTAGCGCTTCGTCTGGATGAAGCTCGCATGCACGACCCAGGGAGCCACGGCGAGCGCGCGGGGCCCGTCGGCCTGACGCCAGCGTGCGGCGAGCGCGGGGGCGGCGACGATGACGTCGACGTCGTCGGCGAGCCGCTTCGCCACGAGGCTCGAATCCGCCGGGACGCCGAGGCGCACCATCGCGTCGAGGCGGTGGGCGACGGGGTCGATGATGGCGTCGTCGAGGAGGATCTCGGCGCGTAGCTCCGCGTGCGCCGCGCAGAGTCGCGCGACCGCGGGGGCGACGAAGCGCGCGCCGAGGTCGTGGGTCGATGCGACGCGGAGGGTCCCCGTCGGGGTGCCGCGGTCTGCGTCGACGATCGCGCGGGCCTCGTCGGTGGCGGCGGCGACGCGTTCGGCCACCGCGAGCAGGTCGAAGCCGGCCTGGGTGGGCGTGAGGCTGCGGGTCGTCCGGTGCAGCAGTTGCCCGCCGAGGGCGACCTCCAGCGCCTTGAGCTGCGTGCTGACGACGCTCTTCGACAGACCGAGCGTGCGCGCCGCGGCGGTGACCGAGCCCTCCCGGCACACGCGCGCGAAGGTCACCAGCAGGGGCAGGTCGCGGTGGTCGAACACTGTTCGAAACTACCCAACAATGAGTTGGGGGCAGAGCGGATTGTGGGCGAGCGCGCGCGGCCGTACACCTCAGGACGCAGGGCGGAGCGGCCGCCCGGCGGCGTCAGCGCAGCACGCGCGGACGTGATCCATGGCCTATTCCCTCGGAGTTCATCGCATGTCTCTCGCGTCCCCCAAGCAGCAGGTCGTCGCGCTCCTCCACGCCATCGAGACGGGGGCCGCGGAGCCCGTGGCCAGCATCGACCCCGCCCGCTACACGCAGCACAACCTCGCCGTCGGCGATGGGCTCGCGGGCTTCGGCGAGGTGCTCAAGGCCCTCCCCCCCGGCTCGGCCCGCGCGAAGACCGTGCGTGCATTCGCGGACGGTCCCTTCGTGTTCGCCCACACCGAGTACAACTTCTTCGGCCCGAAGGTGGGCTTCGACATCTTCCGCTTCGACGGCGGCCGCATCGTCGAGCACTGGGACAACCTCCAGGAGACGGCCGGCCCCAACCCGAGCGGTCGCACGATGCTCGACGGCCCCACCGAGGCGACCGACCTCGACCGCACCGAGGCCAACAAGGTTCTCGTCCGCGCCTTCGTCGACGACATCCTCGTGGCGGGGCGGATGGATCGGCTCGCGGGCTACTTCGACGGTGACCGCTACGCCCAGCACAACCCGCAGGTGGCCGATGGGCTCTCCGGGCTCGGCGCCGCGCTGCAGGCGATGGCAGCGCAGGGCATCGCGATGGTCTACGAGCGCGTCCACACCGTGCTGGGCGAGGGGAGCTTCGTGCTCGCCGTGAGCGAAGGGCGCTTCGCGGGGAAGCACGTCGCCTTCTACGACCTCTTTCGGGTGGAGGACGGCAAGATCGCCGAGCACTGGGACACGATCGAAGAGATTCCCCCGCGCGCCGCGTGGAAGAACACCAACGGCAAGTTCGGGTTCTGATCGGGGCTTTCGGCTGGCGGACGGGGCGGTGTGTTTTGGACGACGGGCTGTCGACGACGGTCAGCCCGCGGCCATCTCGTAGCGCGTCGTGGCGCCGCTCCGGTAGAAGTCGCGCAGCTCTTCCAGCATGCGCGCGATGCGGCCGCCGCGGAGGTGCCTCCGCTCCAGCGAGGCGGCGTAGCGGGCGGCGAGGCGGTGCGCGTCGCGGTACCGCCGCCCGCTCGCCGTCTCCGCGCCGTCGACGAAGGTGGCCCGATCGAAGAGCGCGCGGCGCATCAGCCCCGAGCTCCGGTGCACCTCCCCCGGGCAGCGATGGAGCGCCCGCTGCACCAGCCCGAGCGCGAACTTGTCCACGTCGGCCTGGAGCTCGAGCTCGAGCTGCGACACCGTCCGCTCGCGCTCGGCCCGCCACGCGAGGAGCGTGAAGTGGCTCACGCCCTCGACGGCCGCGCACCACGCGTCGAAACGCGAGAGCCCCGCCACGGCTTCACCCGCGAGCGCGCGGAGCACCTCCTCGGAGAGGCACACGGCCATCGTGGGGTGCTCGGGGGTGTCGTCGACGAGCACGACTTCGTGGCGGTGGGCGTCGGGGTCGCGGTCGTCGAGGGGGCGGAGGAAGTCGCTCACGTCGTGGTCGAGGTCGAGGCGGTACAGCGCGCTGAGGTGCCGCTGGATCGCGCCCAGGGCCCTCATGAATCCCCGCCGCCCTTCGCGGGGAACATCCCCCGCCGGATCATCTCCTCGGCCGCCCGCTCGCTGCCGCCGCTCTTCCAGCGGTCGTAGAGCTGAACGATCGACTTCGTGACCGCGCCGAGGCACTGGGCCTCTGCGACCTCGGCCACCACGTCGACGAAGCGGGGGAAGTGGTCACCGAGCTCGGCGAGGGCGACGGCCTCGGTGCCTTCAGGGGCGCGGGCGAGGGCGGCGGCTTCGCGGTAGGCGAACGAGCCCACCTTCGCGTAGAGCCCGGTGTCCACCTGGCGGCGCGCGACGTGGTCGCCGAAGAGCCCGGAGAGGCACAGGGCGCCGTCGCCCACGGCCTGGAGGGCGGCGCTGCGGGCGTGAGGGGCCGTGGCGAGGGCCTCGTCCAGCAGCACCACGAGGGGCCGGTCGAGGAAGGGGGCGTCGGCGCGGGCCGAGCAGGTGGCCAGCACGCCCGCGACGTAGCGGGTCGTCTCGGTGGCGGCCACCACGCGACGGCGACGCATCGCGGTGATCACCAGGCCCTCGAACCAGTCCCCCAGGTCGGTGCAGGTCTCGATCGTCGTGGTCATCAGGAGCGCTCCTTGGGGAGAGCGCCGCCGCGCCGACCGTTCGACGCCGCGGCGTCTCGACCTCTGTTCTTACCGTGGGAAGAACGTCCTTCGCACGGTACCGACGAGCCTGTGGCGGGCAACAGAACACCCCCCGCGCACCCCCCCGCGAAGACCGCCGAAGGTGCCCTGGCAGACCTACACCGTGAGTGCCAATCCCGTGACAACCCTTCGGGATTTGGGAAGCACGTTCCCGGACGGGACCCCCCTTGACAGGCCGGGGGAGGGGGTTATCTTCCGCGCCGCTCCTGGCAGTAGTCGCGAGGGAGTGCCAGAAAACGTTCGGGTGCACCGGTTGCTCCGCAGGCTGAAGGCCGCGTGAGTCGACGGAAGCGCTCGCGCTTCGGGGCGCTCCTCGGCGTCACGCGAGGGGGCACAGCGTTCGTTTCGCGCATCCCCAACCGCCCGTCACCGACGGGCCCTGAAACCCCACACGGAGAACACCATGAAGATTCGTCCCCTTCACGACCGCATCCTCGTCCGCCGCACCGAGGCGGAGCAGCGCACCAAGGGCGGGATCATCATCCCCGACAGCGCCAAGGAGAAGCCCATCGAGGGCGAAGTGATCGCCGTCGGCGCGGGCAAGGTCACCGAGGACGGCAAGGTCCACACCCCCGCGGTGAAGGCCGGCGACAAGATCCTCTTCGGCAAGTACTCGGGCACCGAGGTGAAGATCGACGAGATCGAGCACCTCATCATCCGCGAGGAAGACATCCTCGGCATCGTCGAGCGCTGATCCGGCGCTCCGATCCAACAGTTTCCAAGCTCACACCAAGTCACGAAGAACGCAGGAGAAACGAAGATGGCAGCCAAGGAAATCGTCTATCAGGAGACCGCCCGCAAGTACGTGCTCCACGGGGTTGACGCCCTCGCCAACGCGGTGAAGGTCACCCTCGGCCCCAAGGGCCGCAACGTCGTGATCGAGAAGTCCTTCGGGTCGCCCGTCGTCACCAAGGACGGCGTGACGGTGGCCAAGGAGATCGAGCTCGAGAACAAGTTCGAGAACATGGGCGCCCAGATGGTGCGCGAGGTCGCTTCGAAGACCTCGGACACCGCGGGTGACGGCACCACGACGGCGACCGTGCTCGCGCAGGCGATCTTCCGCGAGGGCTCGCGCCTCGTGGCGGCGGGTCACAACCCGATGGAGATCAAGCGCGGCATCGACAAGGCCGTGGAGACCATCGTCCACGCCCTCAAGGACCTCGCCAAGCAGACCCAGGACCCGAAGGAGATCACGCAGGTTGGCACGATCTCGGCCAACGGCGACGAGACCATCGGCGAGCTCATCGCGAAGGCGATGGAGAAGGTCGGCAAGGAGGGCGTGATCACCGTCGAGGAGGCCAAGAGCGCCGAGACGACGCTCGACGTGGTCGAGGGCATGCAGTTCGACCGCGGCTACCTGTCGCCCTACATGGTGACGGACGCCGAGCGCATGGAGGCCGTCCACGAGGACGCCTACATCCTCATCTCGGAGAAGAAGATCTCCAACATGAAGGACCTGCTCCCGGTGCTCGAGGGCATCGCGCGCCAGCAGAAGCCCCTCATCATCATCGCCGAGGACGTCGAGGGCGAGGCCCTGGCGACGCTCGTCGTCAACAAGCTCCGCGGCACGCTCCAGTGCGCGGCCGTCAAGGCCCCGGGCTTCGGCGACCGCCGCAAGGAGATGCTCAAGGACATCGCCATCCTGACCAACGGCCAGGTGATCTCCGAGGAGCTCGGCACCAAGCTCGAGAACGTGACCCTCAGCGACCTCGGCCGCGCCAAGCGCGTCAAGATCGACAAGGACAACACGACCATCATCGACGGCGCGGGCTCGGAGGACAAGATCAAGGCGCGCGAGCGTGAGATCAAGGCCCAGATCGAGAACACGACCAGCGACTACGACCGCGAGAAGCTCCAGGAGCGCCTCGCCAAGCTCGCCGGCGGCGTGGCCGTGATCAAGGTCGGCGCCGCGACCGAGGTCGAGATGAAGGAGAAGAAGGCCCGCGTCGAGGACGCCCTCAACGCGACCCGTGCGGCCGTCGAAGAAGGCATCGTCCCCGGCGGCGGCGTGGCGCTCATCCGCCTCTCCAGCGCCCTCGACAACCTCAAGCTCAGCGCCGACCAGACCTGGGGCGCGCAGATCATCCGCCGCGCCTGCGAGGAGCCCCTCCGCCAGATCTCGAACAACGCGGGCGTCGAGGGCTCGATCGTGATCAACAAGGTGCGCGAGGGTTCGGGCTCGTTCGGCTACAACGCCGCGACCGACACCTACGGCGACATGCTCGCCATGGGCGTCATCGACCCGGCGAAGGTCGTCCGCTGCGCGCTCCAGAACGCCTCGTCCGTGGCGGGCCTCATGCTCACCACCGAGGCGCTCGTCGCCGAGCGCCCGAAGGACAAGAAGGAGTCGGCGGGCGGTGGCCACGCGGGTCACGGCCACGGCGGCGACATGGACTTCTGATCCACTGATCAGAGCTCCGCGCGTCTCGTAGACGCGCACTGACGCCCGGTGAGAGGTTCTGTCGACCTCTCCCGGGCGTTGGTGCATTTCGGCGCACAACCCTGCTAGGGTCCGCGCGCGATGCGGGTCTTCGCACCAATCACACTCCTCGCGTGCCTCGCCGCCTGTGAGGGGACGGCCCCGACCGGGCCGCGCACGCGCACCGTCGCCAACTCCCGTCGGGCCGCGCCGGGGGGCGCGCGTGGCGGCCGTCGGGGCAACGGCAACCCTCCGCCCGTCGACTCGGTGCGCCAGTGTCCGCGCGAGACCTCCCGCGCGCTCGCCCGCTACCGCGCCAACCGCACGCTCCATTTCGGGCCGCTGTGCACGGAGGTGTTCAACGGTCGCTTCTCGGCCGTGATGGCGACGGGGACGGAGGCCGAGGCGAGCGACGTGTGGGTGCTCTTCCACGACCCGCGCGGCGACGAGGTGCACCGCGTGATGCGCTTCCCGGTGGGGGCGCGCATCGGGTTCGGGCGCATCGTGCAGGGCTGGGTGTACCTCCTCGGCCGCTCCAACGCGCTCGAAGACATGCCCGCGGGCGCGCAGCTCCTCGCCCTCTTCCCCCTCCCGCGCCCCGGGGAGAACGCGCCGCCCGAGATCGGCCTGCTCTCGCCCCTCGAGACCCCTCTCCTGCGCGCGACGGACGCCGAAGACCTCGACCGCCGCCTCGCCTTCCCGATGCCCTTGCGCGATCCGCCCGCCCGCGAGGCCGAGCGCGCCATCACCGAGATCGCGCGGGCCGGGCCCAACACCCTCCTCGACCACCTGAGCCCCGAAGGCGCTCCGACGCTGCGCGCGTGGCAGGTGGGGATGTTTCAAGAGACCGACTACATCTCGCCGCAGGGTGATCCCGCGTCGCCGCGGCTCGCCAACGCCATGACGCTGCTGCGCGGGGTGGCCGAGTCGATGGACTGCTCGCGCGGCGACCGCTGCGTGGCCCGCTCCGACCGCGCGCTCGAGCCCGGGGCGGCGCCCGGTCAGGTGTTTCTCCGTTACGAGGCGCAGCGGCTCATCGTCGCGGGCCTCATCGCACCGGCGCCTCCGGCCCTCCGTCAGGGCGGCGCCGAGTCGCGGACGGCCTGGAGCGCCGAGGAGCGCGGCAACACCGACGACCGCGGCCTCGCCGAGTCGCTCACGCTCGACGGGACCGTCCAGGGCGACGTCGTCTCGGCCACGCGGGGGGAGTCCAAGGCGATCGCCTTCCAGGTGGCACGCGCGACGGGCGGCGCCGAGTCGCGGCTGTACATCATCGAGCCCGGCCACGCGCCGCGCCCCTACGTCGACCGCTCGATCGGCACGGTGACGCTCGGGTCGACGGAGATCCACCTGCGCGACTACGAGCGCGACGGCGGCATCGAGCTGGTGACGCTCGCGCAGGGCCGCGACAACGCCCCGGTGTTCTCCCTCGCGAGCGTGCAGGCGCCCCCGACGGTGGCCCAGCACGAGCTCTCGCACCGGCTCGACATGCACCGCGTGGCCTTCGGGCTCACCGACCTGCGCGGCCTCGACGCGCGCCTCCGCGGGTTTCGCGCCGACCCGGCCGATCGCGACACCGCGTGCGGCATCCTGGAGCGCGTGGCGGGCGGTGACGCGCGGGCCTTCCTCCAGGCCACGGGCGGCGTGCTCGCGACCATCACGTACACGGAGGCCTGGCAGCCCCTCCGCGGCGCCCCCGCGCGCATCCAGCGGCGCGACCTCCAGCGCCTCGGCCCCGCCGCGCTCGGCCCCTTCGCCAACGTCCGCTGTCAGGACCTCACCTGCGACTGGACGCAGAGCCTCTGCCGCCTCCCCGGCGATGAAGACCGCGGGGTGCTGTGGTTCGCCGACGCGGGCCGACGCATCGCCGCCGTGTCGCTGCGGGAGGGCGCGCGGTGACGGGCGATCCCTTCGTCTTCGACGACGGCGTCTTCCAGGTCGACGACTACCTCTACTTCTACGACGAGACCCTCCGCGCCGAGGACACGGCGGGGCAGTGCGAGCTCCTCACGCAGCGCCTGCCGCTCGCGCCGGGCAGCCGCGTGCTCGACCTCGGCTGCGGCCACGGCCGTCACGCGCTGGAGCTCGCGCGCCGCGGGCACCGGGTGACGGGCGTCGACCGCGCGGCGGGCTTCATCGAGCGGGCGCAGGTGGAGGCCGCGCTCGGCGGCGTCGACGCGACCTTCGTCGAGGGCGACCTCCGCGCGCTCGACGTCGGCGACGGGTTCGACGCGGCGGTGTGCCTCTTTGACGCCTTCGGCTTCCACACCGACGCTGAGAACGAGCGCGTCCTCGCTGGGATGGCCCGCGCGCTGCGGCCCGGCGGGGGCTTCTGCCTCGACCTCCGCAACCGCGACTGGATGGTTCGAAACCTCCTCCCCGTCACCGTGCTCCAACGCGGCGACGACGTGATGATCGACCGCCACGCCTTCGACTCGCGCACGGGGCGCCTGGTCGATCGGCGCGTGTGGGTGCGCGGCGGGCGCGTGCGCGAGACGCCCTTCTCCGTGAGGCTCTACAGCTTCAGCGAGGTCGATCGCCTCCTGCGCGATGTGGGCCTGGTCACCCGCGCGGTGTACGGCGACTGGGGTGGCGCGCCGCTCAGCGTCAACCTCAACCGCATGGTGATCTTCGGCGCGAAGGGGTGAGCCGTGTACCAACTGCGCCCGCCGGCGGCGCCGCTGCGCCCCTACATCGAGCACTACTGGTCGGTGGCACCCGACGGCGACGCGCCGGTCGACCTCCAGGTGAACGTGTTCGTCGACGCGCGGGCCGACCTCGTCTTCAACTTCGGCGCGGCGTACGCCCGGCAGGTGCTCGGCGCCGCGCCCCGGCGCTACCGTCGCTCCAACTTCGACGCCCAGCGGCTCCGCCCCATACGCATCACACAGCGCGGCGCGGTCGCGGTGTGCGGCGTGCGCTTTCACCTCGGCGGCGTTGGCCCCTTCGCGCGCGGTCCGCTCGCCGCGTGGACCGACCTCACCCCCGCGCCCGCCGACGTGTTCGGGGCCGACGTGGTCGCCCTCGAGGAGGCGCTGCGGGCGACCGATGACCTCGACGTCCGCGCGGCGCACCTCGACGCGTTCTTTCTCCGCGCGCTGGCGGAGGGGGCGTCGCAGCAGCGCTTCGCGCGCGCCCTCGCGGCCCTCGTCGCGTCGGACGGCGGCGCGTCGGTGGCCGCGGTGGCGGAGTCTGTGGGCGTGTCGTCGCGGCAGCTCGGGCGCCTCTTCGCGCAGCACCTCGGCGTCGCGCCGAAGGTGGTCGCGCAGGTGCTCCGCTTCCAGGGGGCGCTGCGCTCGCTGATGCGCGATCCGGGGTGCGCCCTCGCCGACATCGCCGCGCGGTGCGGGTACTTCGACCAGGCGCACTTCGTCCGAGACTTTCGCCGCTTCACGGGCGGCGTCCCGCGCGGCTACCGGGGCTACTACCCCCCCGCGGCGCCGTCGGATTTTGCGCCCAACGTTGTCCTGTTCGTACAAGACGGCGCTCGCTCTGGCGCGTGAAGGTCGCCGGTGCGAGCGCACCCGACGTCGCGCCGCGCGGAGTGAACCCGATGACGAAGCACTGGTCTGGCACTGGAACGAAGGAAGACCCCTGGCGCTTGAAGACCCCGCCGCTCACCGCGGACTACACCCTCTACCGTGACGACACCGCGAGCCCGCCCGTGCTGGTGTGTCAGGTCGGCACCACGACGCTGAAGTACCTCGCCCGCGCCGTCGACGACCTCCACGCGATGCTGAAGGCGAAGGGGGACTGGGTTCCCCTCGGGAGCGCGGACGAGCAGAAGGACGCGGCGGAGGGGACGGTGGAGGCGTGGGGGCGCGCGGCGGACAACCCCGTCGGCGGCTGGTACGGGCAGAAGAAGGGCCTGCGCGGGCGCTTCGGGATGTACCTCCCGCCGCTGCTGGAGGCGCTCGGGCTGGCCGAGCTGGAGCACAACGCGCGCAACAACCGCATGCGCGCGCGCTGACCTCAATGCCGGTCAGTTAGGGCGCGTCCAGCGTTCCCAGGGTTCGCAGGAGCTCACGCCTGGGCTCCAATCGGATCGCCCGCAGAGCCGGGCCCTTCGCGCCCCCGGGCGTGAGCTCCTGCGAACCCTGGGAACTCCCGATGACGCTTGCCCCACGCTAACTGACCGGCATTGGCGCTAACCTCCCACCGCTTGCTCGGTGGTGTAGAACCTCTCACCCGCCCATGCGCCTCCGCTCCCTCTGCACCGCGCTCGTCGTGCTCGCGTGTCGCAAGCCCGCCCCTTCGGTTGCGCCCCCGCGTGACGCTGCGCCGCCGCGTGCGCCCGCCGACGCGCCGCGCCCGGTCGCCGACGCGAGCCAGCCGCCCGAGGCGCCGCGGGTGGTGCCGCGCCTGACGCCGCCGCCTGGGGTCGTCCGTCCCGACGCGGGCGTGCGTCGTCGCACCACGGCCGCACGCGCCGCGCCGGTGAACGTCGGCGACCCGTGGGCCCTCACGACATCTCCCGCGGGGGCTCTCTGGGTGCGCGCCGTCAACCGCCCGGGGCAGCGCGCGAGCGACATCGTCGCGACGGTGATGGGCCACGACGGCGCTGCGATCGGCGAGCCGAGGCTCGTGCGGCGCACCACCGGCCCCGTGGTGTCGGTGTCGGTCGACGCCGTCGGGCCGCACGTCTGGATCGCGTGGCACACCGTCCGGGCGCCCGCGGACTCGCCCAACGAGGAGCACATCGTCGCGGCCCTCCACGGCGACGCCGACCTCGGCGAGGTGGGCGCGCCCGTGACGCTCGCCACCTTCTCCCGCCAGCAATCGCTCGGGGACGACATTCCCTATGTGTGGCCCGGGGCGATGGCGCGGGTGTTCGTGCGCGACGACGGCGGCGGCCTCGTGGTCTCGACGGGCCCACGCGCCACCTGCGTGCACGGTGAGGAGGAGCACTCCGAGCGCGTCCCCTGCGAGGGGTGGAACGTCTCCCGCGTCGAGCTCAACGGCGACAAGCGCGTGCACGCCGAGTCGGTGATCTGCGCCGTCGGACTCCCCGGAGGATTTGTGCGCGTGCCGGGCGGCATCGCGTATTCGATCCAGGACGACCACATCGCGTCGAAGATCCTGACCTTCACCGAGTCGCTCGGGGCCGCACCCGAGGTGACCCTCCCGAGCGGCTGCGAGGCCTGGCGCTACGGCGGCGCGAGCATGGCGTGGGGCGACGGGGCGTTCGCGCTGAACGCGGCCTTCGCCGAGAACCTCGATGGCCAGACAGTCGCCACGCGCGGCGTCTGTGTCCGCGCGCCGACGGCGAACACCACCAACGGGCGTGACGCGTTCGGCGGTGAGCTCATGCCTGAACTCCGTACCTCCCCGCTGCGGTGTGTCGACGGGCACCCGGTGGTGCGGGTGCGCTGGCGGGGCGGTCCGGCCAACGGCGTGGTGTTCGACCCTACGCACCCGGGCACCTCCATCGATCTGGCAGCGTGGGCCGATCTCCACGATCTCCCGCTGCCCGCGGGGGTGACGGAGGCGCCGAGCGCGCTCGTGTGGGCCGGCGCCGCGCTCGTCGGCGTCACCCAGGGAGCGCTCACTCGTTGGCGGTGCGCCCCCAACGGCGCCCTTCGCCTCGTCGCGCCGTAGACCGCCGCCGTCGCAGCGCCACCGCCGCGAGCGCGAGCCACGCCCAGCGCACCTTCGTCGGGCCGCCGCGCGTCCTGCACCCGCAGCCGCCGGTGTCTTCGACGACCACGTCGCCCGGGTTGGGGCCGCTGTCCATCCCCGCGTCGCCCGTCGCATCCGGGCGCGTCCCGACATCGTCTGCGCCACCGTCGGTTCCGCTGGCGTCCGTCGCCGCATCGAGGCCCGCGTCGGGCGCGCTCGGGCGCTCGCATCGCCCGTCGCGACACACCGCGCCGCCGGGGCACGACACCCCCGCGCACCGGTCGAGCACGCAGCGCCCCAGGATCGCATCGCAGCGCGACCCCAGCGGGCACATCACCCCGTCGCACACGCCCTGGCACCGCGGCGTCGGTCCGCTGCAGTCGCGCACCTGATCGGGCGGGCACATCAACCCGCCGCAGCCCGGCGCCCCGCAGCGTCCCGTCGTCTCGTTGCACTCGGTGCCCGCCGCGCAGGCCACGCAGGGGCAGTTGGGCACGCAGCGACCCTGCTCGCAGTGCTGCCGCGTGGGGCACAGCACGCCCGCGCAGGGGTCGATGCACGCGCCGCCGCGGCACACCTGGCCGAGGGGGCAGCGCGCGCCGTCGCACGGGTCCTGACAGCCCATCGGGCCGCACACCTGGCCTGCGGGGCAGGTGGTTCGCGCGCAGGGCGTCGGGAGGCACGAGGCGCTGCCGCCGTCGCCCGAGACGCAGGTGAAGCCCGCGGCGCAGGCCCCCTCCACGCAGTCGGGCGCGCAGAGGCCGCCGACGCAGGTGGTGTTGGCGGGGCAGGCGACGGAGGTTCCATCGCAGTTGAGGTCGCGCAGGGTGGCGCAGGTCTCGACGGCGGAGGGGTTCACCGCGGGGTCGTTGTCGTTGCAGTCGTTGCCGCCGCAGCGCCCGTCGCGGAAGCCGTCGTTGTCGCGGTCGGGGCACACTGCGGTGGAGTCTTCGTTGAGGCCCGCCACCGCATCGAACTCGTACTCTGAGCTGTGAAAGGCGCAGCGCCCGTCGGGGTTGCCGTAGTTGCCAGGGACGATCGCCGCGTAGCGGAACGTCACCCCGCACGGCAGCGCCCACACCGTCGCGATGGAGTCGGCGACGGCCTCACCGCCGGGCGACATCTCCAAAGGGTGCACCGCCATGTCGGCGACGGTGCCGGTGGACTGGGGGTTGTCGGTCCAGCCGTGGGTGTAGCCGCGGACGAGGACGGCGGCGTTCCAGCGGGTGGGGTCGGGCGGGGCGCCGAAGCCGGCGAAGGCGCGCGAGGCGGGGTTGTTGGTGAGGTAGACGGAGTACTCGAAGGCCTCCAGGCACGAGTCGTCGACGTGGTCGGTGATGGGGAACACCACCACCCGATTCGCCTGGCCCTGGAGGTCCATCACCATCGCGCTGGCCCACGGCGCCTCGTAGCCGCAGCGGGCCCGGTCGCCGCCGCAGGGGTCGCCGTCTGCCACCAACGTGCCGTCGGCGTAGGCGCGCGCCGTCACGCTGAAGCGCCAGTCGAGGGTGTCGACGTACTGGGCGACGTCCGCGGGGGCGAAGGGCCCCGTGCAGACGTTGGCGGTGTACATCCGCGGGTCGGTGTTGCGCCCGCCCATGCACGACGGGTACGAGAACACGCTGCGCTCGACCATGAGCCGCGCGAAGGTGAGCTGCGGGGCGAAGCGCGGGGGCGTGTCGCTCGTGCGAAACACCCCGTCGATGATGCGCGCGGGGTCGCGCGGGGTCGTCGCGCCCGCGGGGCGGCCCGCGATCGCGTCGAGGCAGGCCTCGTAGTACGGCACCCCGTTGCACGTCTGCGCGTGCGCGAGCGTCGGCGCGAGGAGGGCGACCGCGAGGCAGAGCGGGAGGCGTCGCACGGCGCTCAGGACTTCCACGCGACCGCGAGGTCGGCCACGAGCCCGAGCGCCACCAGCACCCAGAGCACCACCACCACGATGAAGCGTCGCTTGAGCTTCTTCTCCCGCGCGTCGCGCTCACGCACCATCTCGTCGAAGCGCTGCTGGTCGGCGGCTCCCTGGCGCTCGCGGGCGGCGCGGTCCTGCTCCTGGCGCTCCCACATCTCGCGGTTGAAGCGCTCGGTCTCGCGCTGGAAGGTCTCCTGCAACTGGGCCAGCTCCACCTGCAGCCGCTCCCGCTCGGCCCGCTCGGCCGCCGCGTCGCCCTGCGCGCGCCGGAGCCCCTGCTCCATCTGCTCGCGCTGCATCCGCTCGCGCTGCTCCTTGTCGCGCTTCTCCCGCTCGACGCGCTCGCGCTCCTCCTGCTCGTGGCGCTGGCGAGACTCCTGCTCCTGGCGCTCGCGCTCCTGCTTGTTCCACGACTCCCAGGCGACGCGCTCGGCGTCGGCGCGCTCGGCGGTCGACTTCTGCTCCTGGATCATCGGGCGCATGT
The DNA here is from genome assembly GCA_044375895.1 of Polyangiales bacterium. Classification (GTDB taxonomy): domain Bacteria; phylum Myxococcota_A; class Polyangia; order Polyangiales; genus CAISKJ01. Next base: position 17,706 of record JBILLV010000072.1, read on the forward strand.
ACGACAGCCCGTCGAGGAGCAGCCACCACGGCTCGACGCGCCCCTGCTGCGCCGCCGCCTCGGGGGGATAGGCCACCACCGCCCGGAGCGCCGGGAAGCGCTGCATCACGACGTCGGGCGCGCTGAAGGCCTCCCGGTCGTTGCAGCGCCCGCACTGGGCCGTGAGCCGACCGGGCCCGGAGAAGCGCACGCTCACGGGGTTGCGGCAGCGCGGGCAGAGCGGCGCGCCGGGGCCGAGCCGCAGACGAAGCGGCGTCTGCGACGGGAGCGCGCCGTTGGGAACGTCGAGGTACGACTCGCGCGAGCCCACCTGGGCGAAGGGGTTGAAGCTGCCGAGGGGGGCGTTCATCCCCTGGAAATCGGGGAAGGAGAGGTCGGCGGCGGCGTGGGCCATGTGGAGCGCCTCGTCCCACCACCCGAGGTCGACCTGCGTCGACTGACCGCAGTGGTGGCACGCGACGGGTGCGCCGATGGCGTCGGGGCGCAGCGGGATCACCGTCGTGCAGTGGGGGCAGGGGAGCGTGACCTCCGCCCGCGTCCACGCGCGCCCCGGCATCGGCAGCGGCACCGACGGGCACAGGGGCCCGAGGGCCGTCTGGCACACCGCGCACCGCGTCCGCTCTGCGGGGGCGACAGATCCGCACTCAGGGCACACCCGAAGGTCGCCCTGCACCACCGGACCACCCGGAACGGCCGGAGACACCATGATGGTCGCGACGCTAACACCGGCCGCACCGCCCCGCGAAAGAAACACGTCGATCCGATGCGCCGCTCGCCCGCGCGCCGCGCTATCCTCCGCCGCTGCCATGCCATCCATCGCAGGAGAGGGCCTCGCCGACGGTCGCCAGGGCACTTCGCTCGCCGCCATCGTCCGCGCCGCCGCGCGCCAGGCGCTGGCCTCCATCCGCGATCCGTCGGTGGTGTTTGTGTTCACGGCCGCGGGCAACCCCGACCGCGCCACGCCCGACGCCACCCTCGTCGCCGCCCGCGAGGCGCAGGCGCTCGCCCCCGGCGCGATCGTGGTGGCCACCGACGCGCCCGGCGTCCTCTCCATGGGCGCCGAACGCGAGGGCCAGCCGGCAGCCGCCGCCCTCTGCTTCGACCGCTCCGTGGCGCGCGCGACGCTCTCCACGCTCGCGCTCGACCTCCCGCGCGAGTCGCACAACGACGCCATCGTCACCGCCGCCGCGCGCGTGGCCGACGGCGACCGCCGCAACGTGGGCGTCGTCGCCCTCCTCGCCACGGCCAGCCACACGCCCGAGTCGCTCACGGGCATCGCGCGCCATGAGGGAGCCCCCATCGTCGGCGCGGGCGCGGCCCTCGTCTCCGGCGCCGCCCCGGGGGTCGCGCCCACTTCGTGCGCCGCCGCCATCGTCACGCTCTCGGGTTCGCTCCGCATGACGACGGTCGCCTCACCGGCGGTGCGCGTCCTCACGCCGTGGATGCGCGTCACCGGGCAGGAGGGCCCCTTCCTCCTCTCGCTCGACGACAAGCCCGCCCTCGATGTGCTCGGCGACGTCGTGCGCGAGGGCGGGCGGCGCGACCCGCTGCTCGTGCTCATCCGCGGCGTCGAGGGAGAGGCCGCGCTCGTGCGCACGATCGCCGGCGCCGACCCTGCGCGCGGAGCAGTCGCCATCGCCGACGTCCTTCCGCTCGGCGCCGAGGTGGCCTTCGGGGTGCGCGACGCCGCCGCGGCCCGGGGCGACCTCGCGACGCGCCTCGCCGCCGTGGCCCGAGCGAGCGGTGGGGCCACGCCTGCGGCGGCGCTGATGTTCACCTGCGCAGGGCGCGGCAAGGGGCTCTTCGGCGTGGGGGACGTCGACGCGAAGGCGCTCCGGTCGAAGTTTGCCGCGCCCGCTGCGGGGATGCAGTCGGCCTTCGAACTCGCCCCCTGGGGCGGCGTCACGCGCGCCCACCTCTACACGGCCGTGAGCGCGATCTTCCACCGGCCGTCGTGACGCTCCCGCTCCGCGCGATTCGTCGCGGGGACGTCTCACTCCGCGTGTGGGGCAGCGAAGCATCCTCCGCCGACGTGTGGACGCCGCTCGCGACCGACACCCTCGCCGTGGTCGCTTCAGCTCCCTCGACGCTCTCCTGGGACGAACGTCACCCCGCGCTCGGCCTCTGCCCGCTGACGCTCCTCGACCACACGCCCTACCTGCTCTCGCTGCCGCCCGGCGCGACGTTGCCTCCTGCGTTGGAGGCGCCGCGCGTCGCGGTCGATCGCGAAGGCCACGCGCTCCACGCCCTCACGCTGCGCGGCCACGCGGGACGTCTCCGCCTCGAAGTCCGCGGCGCCCGCCCGGTGTCGCTCGACGCCGAGGTGTGCCTCCGTCGCGCGGGGGCCACCGACGACTGGCGCGCGATGCTCGACGACCTCTGCCGCGCCGACCTCGCCCTCGCCGCGCACCCGAGCGCCATCACCGAGACCGGGCTCGACGTCGCCCCGAACGCGCGTGCGCGTACCGCGACGGAGACGTTGCTCCTCCTCGACCACCTGGTGCGCTCGGGGACGCTCCGCGACGCGCTCGAGCACATCGCTCGCGACCCGATCACGGCGGTGGCGACGCGCGCGACGCTCGTCCCGCTCGACCGGGCCTCGCGGCTGCACCCCGACGAACTCGCCGCGCGCGGCGCGCAGGCCCACGCGCTGGCCCGCGAGCACGGCCCGTCGCTCACCCGCGACGTCCCCGAGAGCCGCTTCGTCGCCGCCTGCCTCGCGGACTTCGCCGCCCACGCGCGGGCCCTCGCCTCCACCGCTTCGCCGCTCACCGACCAGGCGCTCCGTACGCTCGCGGCGGCGGTGTCGTCGTCGCTCGACGCGCTCGTCGCCGACGCCCGGCGCGGCCCCCTCGCGGGCGTGCGCGACGCGGGGGGCGAGCGGGCGGTGACGGTGGCGTTGCAGCGGCGGCGCGGCTACCGCGAGGTGTTCGCGGCGTGGCAGCGGCTGCGCGCGTCGCCTCACCCGCAGCCGCTGGTGGGCGACGAGACGGTGGGCCTCGCCGACGCCCCGCGCCTCTACGAGCGCTGGTGCGCCCTGAAGCTCGCCACCGCCGTCGGGGCCGACGAGGGCGCGGCGGCGGCCTTCGCGGCGGGCGGGTGCGTCGTCCGCGTGGCGGTGGCGGGGCGCGATGTCACCCTCGCTTCGCAGGGCGGAGGGCGCTCGTACAGCCTCGCGTTTCGGCCTGACTTCACGGTGACCTGCGGCGGTCGCGCGCTGGTGTTCGACGCGAAGTATCGGGTGGATGAAGCCGCGGAAGGCAGGGCGCCGCGTGACGCCGTGGTGAAGATGCACGCGTACCGCGATGCGATCGACGGGGTGAGGGCCGCGTGGGCGCTGTTCCCGGGGGCGGTGAGCGAGGCGTGGGACGCTCCCGGCGGGGGCGGCGTCGGATCGGTCGCGCTGCGTCCGGGAGGTGGCGGTGAGGCGGCGCTCGCCGCGCGCGTGACGCAATTTCTCCGTGGGATCGACGGGCCGGGTGAGGGTATCAATTCGTCGCGATGAGACGCCCCACCCCCGAACAGCTCGCTCCCCTCGGGCGCTTCGAGCGCTTCGCCTTCGAAGTCGCAGACCAGATGAACCGCCGCCCCGCGCTCAAGACCGCGGCCCACACCTTCCTCCGCGTGGTGGGCGAGTCGTGGGTGACGGCGGCGACCGACAAGCTGCTGCACGTCCGCGGCGAGGAGCACGTGCGCAACCTCAACCCCGACCGCGGCGTGTTCCTCATCTGCAACCACCGGAGCATGTTCGACTACTACGCGGTGTCCGCGGTGCTCCTGCGCAACACCAACTGGGTGCAGCGCATGTACTTCCCGGTGCGCTCCAACTTCTTCTACGAGAGCGGCGCGGGGATGGCCGTCAACGCGGTGATGTCGGCGATGGCGATGTACCCGCCGGTGATGCGCGAGGGCCCCAAGCGCGCCTTCAACCAGTACACCGTCGACGTGCTCACCGACCTCATGCGCGAGCCCGGCTCCCTCGTGGGCTACCACCCCGAGGGCACGCGCAACAAGAACGAGGACCCCTACGAGCTCCTCCCCGCCAACCTCGGCGCGGGCAACATCGTCTACCACGCGCGACCCATCGTGGTGCCGGTGTTCACCCTCGGGCTGCTCAACAACTTCCCGAAGCAGGTGAAGAGCAATTTCGATGGCAACGGCGAGCCCGTCACCATCCTCTTCGGCGCCCCGCTCGACCTCTCGGAGCACTTCGAGAAGCCCGCGCGGCTGCGCACCTACAAAGACGTCGCCGAGCACCTCCGGGAGGCCCTCGTCACCCTCGGGGGCGAGGAGCGCAAGATGCGCGAACAGCTCGGACTCCCGCGCCTCGGCCCCGCCCCCAAGGGCTGACCTACCGACCCAGCGCCTCGCGCCGCACGCGCCGCCAGAGGGCCTCGTCACCCGCCACCAGCTGGAGCTTCTCCGCCCGCGTGAGGCGCTTCAGCGCGGGCTCGATGCGACGCGCGTCGGTGGGCGGCTGCCGTCCGCGCGACCACGCCACGGTCACTGGGAGGCGCGCGCGGGTGTACTTCGCGCCGCGGCCTGCGTTGTGGGCGGCGACGCGGGCGGCGAGGTCGCGGGCGATGCCCGTGTACAGGGAGCCGTCCGCGCACCGCAGGAGGTAGATCGTCCACGTCGTCGACGCCATCGCGCGGAGGTTATACCCGCGGCCGCGCCGGGGATGGACGTCCCCGCGGAGTCGTGCGATGAACGCGCCGACCACGCTACGGAGGACTTCGATGATCACGCACTCCTGGGGCCCGGCGACCACGCTCTCCGCCGGCACGACGCTCGAACGACACATCCTCGAACGGCAGCGCCAGATCCCCGGCGCGACGGGCGATTTCACCGGGCTCTTCCAGCAGATCGCGCTCGCCGCGAAGATCATCAACTCCCGCGTTCGTCAGGCGGGCCTCGCGGGCATCCTCGGCCTCACCGGCGCGAAGAACGTGCAGGGCGAGGAGGTGCAGAAGCTCGACGAGTTTGCCAACAACGTGCTCGTCCGCTCGGTGGAGGCCGGCGGGCACCTGTGCGTGATGGCGAGCGAGGAGGAAGACGACCCCATCCGCATCCCCGACAACTACCCGACGGGGAAGTACGTCCTCCTCTTCGACCCGCTCGACGGCAGCTCGAACATCGACGTCGACATCTCCATCGGGACGATCTTCTCGATCCACCGCCGCGTGACGCTCGGCCGCCACGGCACCCTCGCCGACTGCCTCCAGCGCGGCTCGTCGCAGGTTGCGGCGGGGTACGTCATCTACGGGTCGAGCACGGTGCTCGTGTACTCGACGGGCGACGGCGTCCACGGCTTCACGCTCGACCCCGCGGTGGGGGAGTTCTTCCTCTCGCACGAGAACATCCGCATCCCGCACCGGGGCAAGAGCTACTCCATCAACGAGGGCAACACCCACCTCTGGTCGCCGCAGCTCCGCCGCTGGGTCGAGCACATCAAGACCCCGCGGGCTGCCACGCCCGAAGGCAAGGTCGAGGCGAGCTCCGCCCGCTACGTCGGCTCCCTCGTGGCCGACTTCCACCGCACGCTGCTCAAGGGCGGCGTGTTCGCCTACCCCGCCGACACCAAGAGCCCCAACGGCAAGCTCCGCCTGCTCTACGAGGCCGCTCCGATGGCCTTCATCTGCGAGGCCGCGGGGGGAGCCGCCAGCGAGGGCAAGGGGCGCATCCTCGACATCGAGCCGAAGAAGCTCCACGAGCGGACGCCCCTCTTCGTCGGCAGTCGCGACGACGTCGCCCTCGCCGAGCAGTTTCTCCGCGAGCCCGCCTGAGCGTCACCGTGCGCCGCGCCGCCCTCTCCCTCGCGCTCGTCCTCGCCGCGGAGAGCGCCGGTGCGGTGCCGGGTCCTGACTCCGTCGCCGTCGTCTTCAACCGCAACCTCCCGGGCAGCGCCGCCCTCGCGTCCATGTACGGCGAGGCGCGCGCCGTCCCCGCCCGTCAGCGCTGCGGGCTCGACCTCCCCGCCGACGACACGCTCTCGCTCGCCGACTTCCGCGCCCGCTTCACCGGGCCGCTGCGGCGCTGCCTCACCGACGCCGGCGTCGACGCGCGCATCGAAGCGTACGCGCTCATGCGGGGGCTGCCGATCCGCGTGACCATCCCCCTCGCGGCCGGCGCGCAGGGCGTCTCGCTCGCGGCGGCCCTCATGGTCGAGCGCTCGCGGCTCACCGACGGGACGGAGATCCTCGATGCGGCGCCGGGCGTGGTGCGGAGCTGCGCGGGGACGCCGTGCGTCGGCGCCCGCTGGGCCAACCCCTTCCGCGACGGCGCGTTCACGCCCGACTGGCACATCGACCAGGGCGGCGTCCGCTGGAACCTCCGCCTCGCCACGATGCTCCACGGGCGGAGCGATGACGACGCCGCGCGCCTGCTTCGAAGCGCGCTCGACGCGGAGCGGGCGGGGACGGTCCCTGGTACGTGGCTCTTCATGGACGGCGCCGACCGCGCGCGCGGCGTGCTCGACACGGAGTACGACGTGACGGTCGCCGCGCTCCGCGACCTCGGGCAGACGGACGTCGCGCGGGTGCCGTTCAACACCGCCGCCACGGGTCGCACCCTCGCGGCCTTCGTCACCGGCACCGCGGGGCTCGGGGCCACCATCGAGGGCAACCGCTTCTCCCCGGGGGCGATCGTCGACAACCTCACCAGCCTCGGCGCCGTCCCACAGAACTTCGCGCCCACGGGTGAGGCGCAGGTGTCGATCGCGCGCTGGGTGGCGATGGGCGTGGCGGGCGCGCATGGGGCCACCGAAGAGCCGCTGAACAACTGCTTCCCGAGTCGCCGCTTCGTGGTCGACTACGCCGAGGGGTCGACGCTCGCCGAGGCGTACCTCCGGCAGATGCCCTTCGTGTACTGGCGCAACCTCGTGCTCGGCGATCCGATGGCGGCGCCGTGGGCGCGGCGTCCGCGCGTCACCGTGGAGGGCGTGAGCGACGGAGAGACGCTCACGGCAGCGCGCGCCGTGACGGTGACGGCGCAGGCCGCGGAGGGGGCGCAGGTGGCGTCGACGGTGCTCTACGTGGACGGCGTCGAGGCGGCGCGGGCGGCGGGCGACCGGGTGACGTTGTGTCTCGCGGGCGACGGCGCGCGAGAACTCCTGGCGGTGGCGCAGGTGGCGGAAGACCTCGGCGCCGGACGCCACGCCCCCAAAGGGTGGACACGCGTGCGGGTGACCCTGCGCGGGGCGGTGGGCACGTGCGAGGCGCCCGATGCAGCGGCCGACGTGGGGGCGGTGGATGCGGCTGCGGATGCGCACGCGGATGCGCCGCCGGAGGCTGGCGACGGTGCGGTGGCGATGCGCGGTGAGGGCGGCGGGTGCGAATGTCACACGCGGCCGCCGGGGCGCGCTGGGCTCGGGTCGGGGTGGCTGTGGGTGGCGCTGGCGTGGCGGCGTCGGCGCGACGCGAGAGCGGCCTACGGAGCCGGCGTGAAGCGCACCCGGTAGCCCGCGGCCACGGTGCAGAAGTGCGAGGTCGTCGTGAGCGCGCAGCCCGACACGCTCCCCGTGGACAGCCCGGTGGGGCCTTCGAGGCCGTGGTAGCGCGATGACAGCGTCCCTGCGACGGTCTGGTACGCGAAGTCGATCGTCCCCGTGTCCTCCGTGAAGATCGCTTCGAACACCAGGTTGGTGCCCACGACCGGACCCGTCGAGAGCCGCTCGCGGACGCCCGACCACTCGATGACCCACTGCCGACGCGGCGCCGTGCCGAGCAGCGCGACGCACACCGGCGCGGTGGTCTCCAGGTCGCCCGCGTGGACGGCCACCACGAGGCCCGGCGCGGACGTCGAAGGCGTGAACACCGACGCCGCGCCGAAGGGCGCGCCGTCGAGGCCGAGCCAGCCGTTGGCCGACAGCGTGATCGGGCTCTGCTCGGCGAGATCCACCGTCCAGTAGCGGAACGCGAAGGGCATCCGCAGGCGCTCCTCGCCGTCGTTGCTCATCGCGAGGTAGCGCGACGCGCCGGGGGCCGCGCAGGCGTCGATGAAGGTCACCTCCGTCGACGACGGCGTCGCGGTGAAGCGCGTCGGCAGGAGCCCCATCGCGCAGCGCCCGGCGATGCAGCTCTGCCCGACGGGGCATGCGCGCCCGCACGCGCCGCAGTTGGCGGGGTCGCTCAGGCCCGGCACGCAGCGGTCGTTGCAGCGGAGCTGACCGAGGGGGCACGGCGCCACGCACATCCCGCCGCGGCACAGGCGCGACGCGTCGCACGCGCGGCCGCACGCGCCGCAGTGGAGGTTGTCGCGCTGGAGGTCGACGCAGTCCGCGCCGCAGCGCACCGACGGCGACGGGCACGCCGCGGCGTCGCCGCCCGCGAGCGGCACGCACAGCCCCGCCACGCAGGCGTGATCGCTCGCGCAGGGGAGGCCGCACGCGCCGCAGTTGCGCGTGTCGACGCGGAGGTTGGCGCAGGTGCCGCCCGGGCAGCGGGTCTGCTCGGGGGCGCACAACTGCCCGCACGCGCCGCCGGTGCAGATGGCGCCCGCGCTGCACACGATCCCGCAGCCGCCGCAGTGGCGCACGTCGGTGGTGGGGTCGACGCACGCGCCGTCGCACGGGACGCGGTCGAAGGGGCACACGAGCGCGCAGGTTCCGCCGACGCACGACTGGCCCGTGGGGCACGCGCGGCCGCACATCCCGCAGTGGCGGATGTCGGTGGCGGTGTCGGCGCACACCCCGTCGCAGGCGGTGAAGCCGCGGCGGCAGTTGGGCACGCAGTTGCCGGCCTCGCAGGTGCTCTGGTCGCCGCAGCTGCGCCCGCACATCCCGCAGTGCTCGGCGCTCGCGCGGAGGTTGGCGCAGGTCGCGCCGCAGAGCGTCTGGCCCGCGGGGCAGGGGGAGCCCTCGCAGCGCCCGGCCGTGCAGCGCTGGGCCCCCGCGCACGCCGTCCCGCAGGCGCCGCAGTTCAACTGGGAGGTCTGGAGGTCGGCGCAGGCGGCGCCGCACTGGGTCTGGCCCCGCACGCAGGTGAGCGTGCACGCGCCCGCGACGCAGAGGTTGCCCGGCGGGCACTGCATCCCGCAGCCCCCGCAGTTGAACTCGTCGGTGCGCGGGTCGGTGCAGTAGGGCTCGCGCGGCGAGGTCACGCCCGCGTCGCCCGCGTCGCTCACGCCGCCGTCGAGCGTCGGGGCGTCGCAGCCGAGGTACATCGGCGCGCAGGCGAGGCCGCAGCGGCCCATCGAGCAGACGCGTCCCGCGGGGCAGGCGTTGCCGCAGGCCCCGCAGTTGGCGCGGTCGGTGGCGAGGATGGCGCAGCGGTCGCCGCAGCGGGATTGGCCCTCCGGGCAGGCGGTGTCGCAGCGGCCGCCCGAGCACACCTGGCCCGCGACGCAGGCGATGCCGCAGCCGCCGCAGTTGCCGCGGTCGGAGGCCGGGTTGACGCAGCGACGGTTGCAGAGCACCTCGGGGAGCGTGCACTCGGTCGCGTTGCCAGGCAGGTCGTCGGCGACGGTGGCGTCGACGGCGTTGGTGCGGCGCACGCCGTCGCTGCACGAGGCCACGAGGAGCAGGGCGAGGGCGGCGATGGCGCGGAACATGGGAGCAGAGCCTCCGAAGTCGATGCGGGGTTACGGCGAGGGGGTGAAGCGCACGCTGGTTCCAGCGGGGGGCGCGCAGAAGAAGGTGACGCTGGTGCCGACGGTGGGGCAGCCCGAGACGCCCGCGGTGCCCGTCGGCGTCTCCAGCCCCGTGTACCCGCTGAGCGCGCCCGTCATGGTGCGGTACACGACGTCGATGGTCTCCGAGCGCTCGGTGACGATCGCTTCGAAGGTGAGCTCGCTGGTGGCGATCGTCGTGCCGCTCCGCTCCCGGGCGCGCGCCCACTCGATGACCCAGCGGCGCAGCGGGGCCACGCCGATCGTGGCGACGCAGAGCGCTTCGACGTTCTCGAGGTCGCGCGCGTGGACGGCCACCATGCCGTTGGGCGCGCTCGTCGACGGGAGGAAGGGCGAGCGCACCGAGCTCAGCGCCCCGGTGAACGCGAAGAAGCCGTTCACCGAGAGGAGGACGGGCGCCCCCGCGTCGTAGTCGGTGGTCCAGTAGCGAAACGGGAAGGGGAGGGTGGTCACCATCTCGCCCTCGTCGGCCGGCCCGAGCAGCCGCGTCACGCCCGGCACGGCGCACGCGTCGATGAAGGTGACGGCCGGGTCGTCGCGCATGGGGGTGTAGCGCGTCGGCGGCCCCTGCGTGCCACACACCCCGCGGACGCAGAACTGACCCGCCGGGCACACGTTGCCGCAGCGCCCGCAGTGGAGCGCGTCGAAGCGCGTGTCGGCGCACGCGCCGCTCGGGCACCGCACCTCCGCGCCGAGGCAGGGGCGCACGCACGTCCCGTTGAAGCACAGCCGGTCGCCGGGGCACGCGGCGTCGCACGCGCCGCAGTGGGCGTTGTCGTTGCGCACGTCGGTGCAGACGCCGCCGCACGTGAGGCTCGGCGCGGCGCACGCGCCCATCACCGGACCCACCGCCACCGCGCGGCAGCTCCCCTCGACGCAGGCCTGACCCGCGGCGCACGCCCGGCCGCACTCGCCGCAGTTGGTAGGCTCGGAGCGGAGGTCGTAGCAGAAGGCTCCGCAGCGCGACTGGCCCGCGGGGCACACCTCGCGGCACGCGCCGTCGACGCACGCCTGCGCGCCGGTGCACGCGACCCCGCAGGCGCCGCAGTGGGAGCGGTCGCGCGACACGTCCGTGCAGCGCCCCGCGCAGAGCGTCTGGCCCGGCTGACAGACCACCGCGCAGGCGCCCGCGCGGCAGAGCTCGCCGAGGCCGCACGCGCGGCCGCACGCGCCGCAGTTGCGCGGGTCGTTCATGAGGTCGGCGCAGCCGGCGCCGCACATCGACTCGCCGGGCGCGCAGGCGAAACGGCACTCGTTGGCGCTGCACAGGTAGCCCGAAGGACACTGGGCGAGGCACGCGCCGCAGTGGTTGCGGTCGCGCGTGAGGTCGACGCAACTGCCCGCGCAGAGCGTCGTCCCCGCGGGGCAGCCGCCGATGGTGCAGCGGCCGCGGGCGCACTCGAAGCCCATCGCGCACACGGCCCCGCACATCCCGCAGTGCAGCCGGTCGGTCTGCGGGTCGACGCAGCGGCCGCCGCAGTTGAGCTGGCCGAGCGGGCAGGTGAGCTCGCAGCGGCCGCCGCGGCAGACGTTGCCCAAGGGGCAGGTGCCGCCGCAGTAGCCGCAGTTGTTGCGATCGAGCGCGAGGTTGGCGCAGTACAGCGTCTTGCGGCCGTCGGCGGCAATGTCGCCGCAGGTGGTGAGCGGGCCGCAGTCGGTGCCGCACACGCCCGCGCTGCACACCTCACCCGAGCCGCACGGGTTGCCGCAGCGGCCGCAGTGGGCGCGGTCCTGCTGCGGGTCGACGCAGGCGCCGCCGCACGCGCGCTGGCCGACGGGGCACGTCGGGACGCAGGTGCCCTGCACACACAGCTCGGCGGCGGCGCAGGCTCGGCCGCAGGCGCCGCAGTGGGCGCGGTCGTTGGCGACATCGAGGCACGCGCCGCCGCACACGACGCCCGGCGCGGGGCACGGTGGCCCGCTGTCGGCGGAGCACGCGAACACGATCGCCCCCAGTACGACCGCCGCGAGAAGGGACCTTGGGGTGTGCAAGAAGCGCATGCAGGTGCGGCGAGTGTCGACGCCACACGCGCGGAGGTCAACCGCGGATGGCGGGGCTCGTCGCCCAGGCCCAGGCCGACGTGGCGGCGACGAGCCCCGCCGCAAGCCACTCGCGGGCGGGCGCGCGGAGTCCGCCAGGGGCAGCGAGGTCGACGAGGTCGAGGAGCTCGGGGCCCGCAAGGTGGAGCGCGCCCACCACGGCAGCGAGGGCGGCGGCGAGGCGCGCCAGGAGGCGACGCATCCCCGTCGCGGTGCGCGGCGCGAGCCGGTGGGTGTGAAAGGCGAGGGCGATCACGACCACGCCAGGCACGCGCCCGAGGATGGGGTCGCGAAACACCAGGGGGTCGTGGGTGAGGGCGGCAGCGAGGCTGGCGAGGGCGAGCGCGACGAGCGCGAGGGAGGCCGCGAGCGGAGAGGCGAAGAGGCGGCGGAGCGGAGCGGTCAGCGCTGCGGGCTCGCGTCGGCGGGCTGCGTCGGCGTCTGGGCGGGCGCGGCGGCGGGCGTCGGGGCGGCGGCGGGCGTCGGCGGGCGCTTCACGGAGCCGGGCTTCGGGGCGATGAGCATGGTCATCTGCTTGCCTTCGAGGCTCGGCTTGTTCTCCACCACGATCACGCCTTCGAGGGCCTGGATGATCTCGTCGAGCACCTCCTGGCCCTTCTCGGGGTGGGTGATCTCACGGCCGCGGAAGCGCACCGTGATCTTCGCCTTGTTGCCCTCCTCGAGGAAGCGACGCAGGTGGCGGATCTTCGTGTCGAGGTCGTGCTCGTCCGTCTTGGGACGCACCTTGACCTCCTTGGTCTCGATCACCTTCGTGTTCTTGCGCGCGGTGTTCGCCGACTTCTTCTGCTCGTACTTGTACTTGCCGAAGTCCATCACCTTGCACACCGGCGGGTCAGCCTTCGGGTTGACCTCGACGAGATCGAGCGACTTGTCCAGCGCGAGGCGGATCGCGTCGTGCGAGCTCATCACCCCGAGCTGCGTGCCGTCGGCGTCGATGACGCGAACCTCGGGTACGCGGATGCGGTAGTTGGTACGAATCTGCGGCTGGCGCGGAGCGCCCTTGTCCATCGGTCCCTTGATGTGAATCACTCCTTGGTGTGGGAGTCGACCAGACTCCCCTGCGGTTGTCGAAGGTGCCGCCCGCGTTGACGAGGGACGACCACCGCTCCCAGCGGCGCCATCACTCCGCGCACGACCGGACGATCATCACCCCAATCACGGAGCAGCGCAATCATTCTGTCGCAGCGAATCGTGCGACGCCCCGTGTCCGATGACTCCCCCCGGAGTCAGACCCCAGCCCGGCCCCTCAGGAGGGACCGGGCCAGGAAAAAATAGGCGCGCGCGGGATTGAACCGCGGACCCCCACCGTGTCAAGGTGATGCTCTACCACTGAGCTACGCGCCTGAAAGGGATGCGGACTCAACCACGGGGGGCCGTGGACGGTCAAGCAGAAATTCGTCCGCGCACCACGAGGAACCCGTCTCGGTCGATGGAGGCGCGGTCGCCCGTGCGGAGCGTGCCGCGGATCATCGGCCCATCGAGCGTGAGCTCGCCGTCGACGAGGGTGGAGGTGACGCCGGGGAGGCTCCGGCCGGCGGTGCCGAAGCGCCACGCGGCGGGGGTGTTGAGGTGCGTGAGCCCCGCGGCTTCGGTGAGCCCGTAGCCTTCGAGGACGAGCACCCCGCACGCGTGAAACCACTCCGCCACGCCGACGGGGAGCGGCGCCCCGACGGTGACCGCGAAGCGCAGCCGCGCGCCGAACACGCCCGCGAGCGCGTCGAGCGCAACGCGTCGGGCGAGCGCGTGCTCGGCGGCGAGCACGCGGCCGGGCGCCTCCCCCGCGCGGGCGAGCGCCGCGACGCGCTGGCCGACGGCGAGGCTCCGGTCGATGGCGGCGCGGCGCAGCGGGCGGGCCGCGCGGACGCGCCCGAGCGACTCCTCGCGGAGGCGTTCGAAGTACGCTGGGGTGGCGGCGAAGAGGGTGGGGTGCACCTCGGAGAGCTGGGCCTCCGGCGGGCGCGACGGGTCGGCGAACGCGGTGCTCATCCCCGCCTGCGCGGCGGCGAGGAGCTGCGAGAGGCCGAAGGCGCTGGCCAGGGAGGCCACCATGAGCTGCTCGTCGCCCGGCCCGATGGGGAGCGCCTGCGCGAGCGCCTCGGCGGCGGCGACGCACTGGCCGTGCGTGAGGTCGACGACGCGCGGGGCGTCGGCGACGCGGAGGGTGCACAGTCGCGCGAACACGTCCCCCGGGGCGCGGGGCACGGCCGGGGTGTCACCGCGGTCGCGGACGGCGCGGCCTGCGGCCAGGAGCTCTGGCCAGAGCATCGCGCGGGAGCGCTCCGCGGGGGGCAGCACGTCATCGAGGCGGCGCGCGCGCCAGCCGCGGGTGGCGTGGGGATCGATGACGATCACACGGCGGACGCCCGGGAGGCGACGCGGGGCGCGGCAACGCTCGAGGGTGGCGGGGTCGTCGACGAGCAGGACGCGCGCGGCGGACTCATCGAGGAGGCGGTCGAGGACGGCGCCGTCGCAGCGCACCGGCAGGGCGACGACGACGGCCCCCGCGAGGGCGGCCCCCGCGGCGAACTCCGCGGCCTCACGGCGCGCGCGGGAGACGATCGCGACGCGGTCGCCCGGGCCGACGCCGAGGTCGCGCAGGGCGGCGGCGGCGTTGAGCGCGGTGTCGAGCCACTCCGACCAGGTGAGGGTCACCCACGTGAGGCCCGTGCGCGTGCGGAGCGCAGGGCGATCGGCCCAGCGAGCGCAGGCGGCGCGGAGGAGGCCCGGGACGGTTCTGTCGTGGGGGAGCAACGCTCAGAAGTGGAAGCCGACGAGCGCGGCCACGTCGGCGTTGAACAAGAAGGTGGGGAACATGAAGTGGAGCGTGAGCTCACCCGCGACGTGGAACCCGTTGCGCAGCCCGTACTCCACCCGCCCGCCGACGTGCGCGTTGCCGAAGCCCGACACCACGTGGGCGCTGGGGTAGCGCGCCGACGCGGGGAGCCCGGGCTTGGGCTCGATCTGCCCGCCGCCGCCGCCCACGAAGGCCGAGCCCACGACGCCCGTCGGCGCGAAGCCGTGCGGGGTGAAGGCGTAGTAGATGCGCCCGTAGAGCAGCAGGTTGGCGAGGGGGTTGTCCTTGGTGGGGCCGCGGCCGTTGGGGGGCTGCACCGTCCAGTCGGCGGTGTCGAACTGGAAGCGCGTCCCCACCGCGATGCCCACCCGCTGCGTGACGTTGTAGCGGAGGTTGGCGTTGAGCCAGAAGGTGGGCGCGAAGCCCGGGTCGATGTTGCGGTAGCAGGTGAACATCCCGCACTCGGGCGTGCGGGTCGTCGCGTTGAGAAACTGCTCCGCGTACGACATCTGCCCGGAGAGGAAGGCGAACCCCACCCCGCCGCCCACGTCGAACGCGAAGCGCGAGAAGGTGCTCGGCGTCCGCGGCCCCGAAGGCTCTTCGCCGCCGCCACC
>JBILLV010000363.1:0-8946 GCA_044375895.1 Polyangiales bacterium
TCCCGCGCCGAGGATGGTGACCTTGGGGGCGCTGCGCGCGTTGAGCACCGCGACGCCCGTCGGCGGCTCGCTGAGCATCTGCGGCGGGGGGATCGCGAAGTTGCCGGTGCTCCCGAGCGTAAAGAAGTCGACGGTGTTGCGCTGCTCCTCCACCGGCGGGGCGCGAGGCGTCGGGGCGGGCGCCGGGTCGCGCTGAAGCGGGCGGAACGAACCGTCCTCTTCGCGTCCGAAGGCGAGCGTCCCGGCCTGCTCGTCGTCATCGTCTGCGACGGCCAGCGCGGCGGCGGAAGGCGCGGGGGCGGGCTCATCGAGCACGATGTCCCAGCGGTCGTCGGACCTGGAGCTTTCGGGCTTCGACGACACCCCAGGGGAGAGGCTGTGCACGCGCGGGGTCTTGAAGCCCGAGAGGGCCGTGGGAGACGCGCCCGGATCACACTTGTCGCAGCGACGGCTGGCGGAGAGGGGGGAGTGACAGCGAGGGCACGGTTGCGGTTGGGAGAGTGGCATCGGTCACCTGTCACGCGAGTTCGTCACGCGTTGAGGCAACCAACGGCACCACAGCGTGCCACCATGAGGGAGGGCGGTCAGCTCGGGCGCGGTTTCAGCGCGGCGGGCGGGATCGGCGGCGGGCCCGCCACCGCCATCGACCGGAGCTTGCGCGTCCGGGCTTCGCTCTTCGCGCTCGGCGAGGGGAGCGGCGCGTACGGCGGCAGCGACGCCACGCCCGCGAAGCGCAGCAGTCGTTCGAGCGTCAGCGGGAGCGCCGCGGCCCGCGTCGAAGCCTGCGGCGAGACCAGCCCCCGCAGCGCCTCTTCGAGCTCGGGCGCGGTGGTCGGCAGCACGACACCCTTCGCGCTGGTGGCCACCGGGTCGGCGTAGAGGAGTTCTGACGCGAGGACGCCGAGGCCATAGAGGTCGGCGCCCGCGCTGCTCCGCTTGCCCGCGCGCACCTCGGGGGCGAGGTAGGGGAGCACGTCGGCGTGGTGCGCGAGGTGGTCGGCGAAGCGCTTGGGCGGAAAGGCCGCCGCGAGGGCCGGGTCGGTGAGCACCACGGAGTCGGCCGTCACCTGGATGTTCTCCGGGTAGATGGCGCCGTGAGAGGAGACCGTGTGCAGCTCGCGGAGCGCCGAAGCCACGCCTTGCAGCACCCCGAGGCACTGGTCGGGGTCGAGGCGCCGCTCGGCCGCCCGGTAGGCCCGCAGGATGCGTCGCAGCGAGGCGCCGTAGACCCACGGCGACACCACGAACACCACCGCCCCCGCGTCGATGCCGACATCCGTGGGCAGCGCGACCCGCTCGAGGCTGCGGCCGCAGAGCTGGCGAAACGAGGCCACGAAGGCGTCGCGGCTGTCCGTCGTGGGGAGCAGCCCGTGCGGCACCACCTTCACCGCCACCGCGCGGCCGTCCCGATCGCGGGCGCGGTAGGTGGTGCCGAGCGGGCCGATGCCGTAGGCCTCCAGCACCTCGTAGCGCCCCGCGACGCGGTCGCCCGACGCGTAGGGGGCCGCGGGGCGGGCGAAGGTGACGAGGTCGATCCCCTCGCCGCGCACGACGACGGCGCCGCAGCGCAGGCAGCGACGCGCGACGGGCCCGACCTCGGCGTTGCAAGCGGGGCAACGCAGGCGGCTGGGGAGCCCCAAGGGGGTTTTGCGCGCGACGACGGGCACGGCGCGAGACGCTATCACGACCGCGGCCTCCCCCACGCATCACCCCGCCGACCCTTGACGCACGCCCCGCGCTCGTGCGACCCGCAACACGCCGATGCGCCCCGCCCACACCCTCCCCGCCCTCCTCGCCGCCGCCCTCCTCGCCGGCGCCGCCGTCGGTGCGCAGCCCCGGCGCCCCGATGCAGGCGCCGCGGACGTGGCGCGCCCGCCCTCCCCCGCCGAGGTGGCCCGCCGCGCGCAGGTGGTGGCCCGCGTCAACGCGACGTCCATCACCCTCGGCGAGCTCGAAGACCTGCTCAACGAGGCCCCCGCGCCCATCCGCGCCACCTACGCCGACCCGGCGCGCCGCCGCGAGTTTCTCCAGAACCTCCTGACCACGTACCTCCTCGCCGACGAGGCGCGACGCCGGGGGCTCGACCGCGACCCGCAGCTCGCGCAGACCGTCCGCCGCAACCTCGGGCAACGCGTCGAGCAGGTGGCCGTCCTCGACGCGATCACCCCCGAGTCGGTGACCGACGCCGAAGTCCGCCAGTGGTACGAGGGCCACGTCGCCGACTACCAGCAGCCCGAGTACCGCCGCGCGACGATCCTCATCACCGCCGACCGCGCGGTGGCCGAGCGCGCGATCGAGGAGGTCCGCCGCGCGCGGGGGGACATGCGGCGCGTGCGCGACCTCGCCCGCCAGCACTCGGTGGACGAGGCCTCGCGCGCCCACGACGGCGACACCCACTATTTCCAACGGACCGGCCTCCCCTCGGCGGGCGATGGGCAGCGGGTCGACCCGGCCCTCGCGGAGGCGGTGTTCGGCCTCGTCCGCGAGATGGACGTGACGCCCGCGCCGGTCGCGGTGGCCGGCGGGCGCTTCGGGGTGGCGGTGTTCACCGGGCAGCGGCCGGCCTTGCGGCGCACGCTCGACGACGCCAGCGTGGTGGCCTCCATCCGCGGCTTCATCGTGCGCGAGCGGCGCATCCAGGGTCGTGAGGAGCTCCTGCGGGGGCTGCGCGCGCGCCTCCGCCCCGAGGTGCATGAGGAGCGCCTCGACCTCATCCGGGCGTCGCGGGTCGACATCGGCACCATGCCCGCCTACAACACCGCGCGGGGCGACGCCGCGGTGCGCTGAAGGGCGCTCGCTCGCCTCAAGAATCGGCCCCGGGGCGCCGTTGAGCGCTTCGTGGCCGCCATGACCCAACCCTCGCTGTTTCCCCTCCCGATGCCCAAGGCGCCGCTGCGCCCGGGTCCCTCCGCGACGCCCGCGCGGCTCCAGACCGCCCTGCGCGGGCTCCTGCGGCGCGTCGACGCGATGGACGTGCACCGCTTCATCGCCGCGCCGGAGTCGACCCACGAGCTGGAGTCGGTGGTGCGCACGCTGGCCTCGGACGTGCGCGCGCTCCTCGACGACATCGCGGCCTGGTACGGCGGCAACTGCGCCGTCACCATGAACCCCATCAGCGACACGGCGACCCTCGGTCGCATGGAACTCGGCGGGCACCAGGAGGCGATGGTTCGCGCGCACGGCGCACCGTGGCAGCGCGTGGCGGCCTGCGACAGCACCCTGCAGGTGTGCCGCCGCTGCCTCCGCGTGCTCGACCGGCTCATCGCCGACGCCGAAGACCTCCCCCGCGCCCCCGACACCAGCGCGCAGGACACCGTCGTCGCGCTCGGCATCCGCCGCGCCTACGTCGACCTCCACCGCACCGTGACCGGCGACGACCTCCCCGATTCGGACACCATCGGGCCGCGGCTGCGGGCCTCGGGCAACTCCATCGCGCGGGTGCTCGGGAGCCCCGCGGCCAACGCGATGCGGGTGCACGACCAGTACATGCTGCGGGTGTTTCAGTCGCGCATCCGGTCGGCGCTGCTCGACGCGCAGCGCAGCGCCCAGGGCCCCGATCAGCTCATCCGCGTGTGGCAAGACCTCACCAACTTCACGTCGCTCCTTCTTGACGTGAGCAAGCGCGAGGAGCTGCGCACCCACGACCGTGAGCTCGTCGAGCGGATGCTGACCCGCGTGGAGACCCTCCCCGGGCACGTCCCCGCGCCCCGGGTGATCCGCGACGCGCTGCGGGCCTGCGAGGGCCGCGACGCCGAGCTCGACCTCCTCCTCACCACGGACTGCTCGGCCTCGACGCTCCGTTCGTGCCTCGCCCGCATGCGCGACGCGCTCTCCCCGCGCTCGCGGAGCCGCTCCCCCGCCCGCACCAGCGGCACGTGGAGCGAGGTGCTCTGACCGTCACTCGTCGTCGTCGCCCGCCCCGCCGTCCCCGTACTGCTTCACATCAACGTTCTCCGCGGCGAGCCAGCGCCGAAGCTGGTTGCGATGCACGCCCAGCTCCCGCGCCGCCGTCGCCACCCGCCCGTTGCTCCGCCGCAGCGCCGCCTCCACCTCGTCACGCGCCGGGAGCTTCTTCACCGGCCCGACCGACCCCGACGCGGGAGCGGGCGCAGACGTCGCCTCGGCGGGCGCGGAGGGTGACGCCGCGAAGGCCGTCCCTGCCGCCGCCGACAGGTCGCTGCCGCGCACCCGGGTCTCCCCGCGGGTCCGCGCCGCGCGCCCCGCCGCCGCCACCTCCACGAGGAGCTCGCGCACGTTGCCGGGCCACGGGCGCAGGAGGCACTGCTCCACGAGCGAGGCGTGGGCGCGGAGCCCGGCCCCCTGGAGCTCCCGCTCGACCAGCAGCGCCACCTCCTCGCGGCGCTCGCGCAGCGGCGGGAGCGTCACGACGGGACGCCCGATGCGGAAGTAGAGGTCTTCGCGGAAGCGCTTGTCGGAGACGCGCTCGCGCAGGTCGCGGTGGGTGGCGGTGCAGAAGCGAACGTCCACCGTCTGGGATTTGGAGGCGCCGACGGGGATCACCTCGCGGGTCTCCAGCGCCCGCAGCAGCTTGGCCTGCACGCCGAGGTCGAGCTCGCCCACCTCGTCGAGGAAGAGCGTCCCGCCGTCGGCCTCCTGGAGGTGACCCGACACGTCGGCGTGGGCCCCTGAGTACGCGCCCTTCTTCGCCCCGAACAGCACGCGCTCGGCGACGCCCTCGGGGATGGCCGCGCAGTTGATGGCGACGAAGGGCCCCTTGGGCCGGTCGCCCGTCGCGTGGAAGGCCCGCGCCGCAAGCTCCTTGCCCGCGCCGCTCGGCCCGGTCACGTGGAGCACCCGTCCGCCCGCCGCGGCGCGGATCTCGTCGTACACCGCGGACATCGTCGCGCCGACGACCGCCGCCCCCTCCACCCGCACCGGCCGCTCGGCGTAGGGGATGACGTCAGGAACCAGCAGCACCAGCGTGTCGCCGAGACGCACGAGGGCCCGCTCGCCGACGGACACCTCACCGACGCACGGCCGACCGTCGACGGCCGTCCCGTTGCGGCTCTGCTCGTCGCGCACGACCCAGGCGTCGCCCGTCCAGCGGCAGGTGCAGTGGTTGCGAGAGATGCGCGCGTCGACGGCCCCGAGGGGGGTGAGCGCGTCTCGGCCGAGCGACACGACGCCGTCTCGGGGCGTCATCACCAGGTGAAGGGCGCGGTCGACGGAGAAGAGAACCACCGCGCCGGGGATCGGGGGCCGCGGGCCCTGGCGTGTGTCGATGGTGAGGTTGTCGGCGGTCTGTGATGCGCTGCGAACCATGCGGTGGGCCGCGACGGTATCACGGTCGCACGCGGCGCGGATCACCCGGACGTGCCCTCGCGTGTATCGACACGCGCGCCGCGGATGCGTTAGAGACTCCTGCGCATGGGCGCCCCCGAGCTCGAAGCCGTCGCCTGGAAGGGTCCACAACGCTTCGACGACTTCGAAGTGGTGCGGCCGCTCGGACGGGGCGGGATGGGGCAGGTCTTCCTCGGCCACGACGTGGTGCTCGACCGGCCGGTGGCGCTGAAGTTCACCGTGGCCGACGACCCGTCGACGGCCGTGCGGCAGCGGTTTCTCCGCGAGGCGCGGGCCATCGCGCGGCTGTCGCACCCCAACGTCGTGGGCATCTACCGCGTCGGCGAGGTGATCGGCCGCCCGTACATCGCCTACGAGTTCGTGGAGGGCGACGACCTCGACCGGCTCCGCACCCCGATGCCCTGGACGCGCGTCGCCCGCATCGGCCTCGGCCTCGCCCGCGGCCTCGCGGCGGCCCACCGGGCGGGCGTCCTGCACCGTGACATCAAGCCCAGCAACGCGATGCTCACGCCGTCCGGGGAGGTGAAGCTCCTCGATTTCGGCCTGGCCCGCATGGCCTCGGCACCCTCCCCCTCCGCCGCCCCTGGCGCCCTCCTCGGCACGGTCGACACGTCGGGCCACACCCAGCCCGCGGACAGCTCGCACGCCGGGGTCACCATCGGCCACGTCACCCACGCGGGCACGCTGCTCGGGACGCCCGCCTACCTCCCGCCCGAGGCGTGGCGGCGGGAGGAGATCACCGAGCGCTCGGACCTCTACTCCCTCGGCCTCGTCTTGTACGAGCTCCTGAGCGCGTCGCTCCCGCACACCACGGGGCGACAGGTGGCCGTCGAGCTGGTGCTCAACGTCGACGCGCCGCCGCTCCTCGCCCGCTGCCCCGACGTGCTTCCCTCGCTCGCCGAGCTCGTCCACGCGTGCCTGCGCCGCGACCCCGCCGAGCGCCCCGCGTCCGCCGAAGACCTCGTCGCCTCGCTCGAACGCATCTGCTCGCTCTTTGTCCCCGCCCACCTCGCAGCCGCGCCGCTCCGGGAAGACCGCGACGCCGCCCTCGTGGCGCGCTCGCTGGAGCGGGTGCTCGCGCGCGGCGACACGGTCACGCGGCTCGTGTACGAGAAGCTCTTCGCCGCCCGCCCCGACCTCCGCCCGCTGTTTCCCGCCGACCTCGACGGCCAGCGGAGGAAGCTCCTCCACGCGCTCCAGCTCTCCTTCCAGGGGATGAGCGAGCACGAGCGCCTCGTCCCCATCCTCCACGACCTCGGTCGCCGCCACGCCCACCTCCGCCTCGCGACGGCCGACTACGACCTGCTCGGGGACATCTTCATCGCCTCGGTGCGCGAGCTCGACCCCTCGCTCGACGACGAGGTGTCCGACGCGTGGCGCCGCGCCTACACCTTCGTCACCCACACCATGCGCGCCGCCAGCGAGCCCTCCGGGGCCGTGAGCCGCACGCGCACCCCCTCGGCCGAGCGCCTCGACGAGCCGACTCCGTCCGCCCCGGCAGCCTCGGCCCCGCCGCCGTCGTCACCCTCCGACGCGCCCGATCGGCCGCCGCCCACCCGCTACGCCTACCGCGGCGACCTCGGCATCGCGTATCAAACCTTCGGTCGCGGTCCGCGGGAGCTCCTCGTCCACCTCGGGCGCGTCTCCCACGTCGACCTCGCGTGGCGCCACCCGCTCCCGGCGGCGTGGCTCCGCGGGCTCGGCGCGCTGGGCCGGACGGTGGTCTTCGACAAGCGGGGGACGGGGCTCTCCGAGCGCGTCGCGGGCACCGGCAGCTTCCAGGAGCGCGTCGAAGACCCCCTCACGGTGCTCGACGCCGCGGGGGCGCGCCGCGTGGTGGTGGTCGGCGTCGGCGAGGGTGCGGTCACCGGGCTCCTCACCGCGGCGCTCTTCCCCGAGCGCGTGAGCGGGGTGGTGTGCGTCAACGGGAGCGTGCGGATGCTCGCGGCGCCCGACTACCCCGGCGGCCTCGATCCGGCGCGGCTCGACGGGGCCATCGAGCGCATCCGTCAGCACTGGGGAGAGGCCCTCTTCGTCGACGCGGAGGCGCCCTCCATGGTGGGAGACGAGGCCTTCACCGCGTGGTTCGGCGACTACCTGCGCTCGGCGACGTCGCCGGGCAACGCGATCGCTCAGCTGCGCTTCAACGCGCAGGTCGATCTGCGGTGGCTCCTGCCGCGCCTGCGCGTCCCGGTGCTCGCCCTCCACCGCGCGGACAACCGCCTCGCCCGGCTCGAAGACGGTCGCTACATCGCCGACCACGTGCCGGGGGCCCGGCTGGTCGCGGTACCCGGCGCCGACCACCTGCCCTACACCGGCGACGCGGGGCGCCTGCTCGCGGAGATCGGTGATTTCCTCCACGACCCGCGCCTCGACGCGCCGCCGCCGTCGCCGCTCGCCGCGGTGGTGCTGCTGCGGGCCGACGCGGCCGACAGCGCGCTCCTCACGCGGGCGGCGAAGCGCCTCGACGAGCTGGGCGCGCGCCGCCTCGACGCGGGCGACGGGCGGGTGCTGTGCGCGGCGACGCCGTGGTTCGCGTCGGCGACGGAGCTCGCGGCGAAGCTGGTGGCGCACCGCACGGCCGTCGGGCAGGGGCTGCGCGCGGCGGTGCGGGTGAGCACGGAGGAGGAAGCGCTCGCGGCGTTGACCGAGGCGGTGGCGGGGAGCGAGGCGGGGCAGTGCCTGGCCTGGCCCGAGGTGGAGCGGCTGTGCCGGGGGACGGCGCTCCGCTTCGAAGACGCGGGGCGGGCGCAGGGCGGCGAAGCGCTGGCGTTCGCGGAGTTCGACGACGAAGGGTGAGGTCGGCGACCCGCCGGTTCGGGTGCGGGTGGGAGAGGTTTGCATCCGCGGCGTGGACGCGAGTAGTCTCCGCGCCCTCTATGGCATCCCCCACACTCCAGATGATCCGCAGCGAGATCGACCAGATCGGCGCCGAGTACGACGCCCGCTTCGCCGGTCAGTCCCGCGTCACCCGCGACCTCACGGTGCTCAACGACGTCGTCAACCGCATGAAGCGCGCGCTCGGCGACCTCGAGCGCATCCAGCGCACCGTGCCGGCGAGCGAGTTCGGCAAGCTCCGCGACACCGTGCGCCAGAGCCTCCAGATCTACGAGACCGAGCGCAAGGAGATCATGCGCGTGAAGAGCCTCGGCCCCGACTACGAGGACTTCGACGCGCTCCGCACGCAGGCCAACCTGGTGTTCGGGAAGTACCACCGGCACTTCGCGGGCAAGTCGCGCAACACCCGCGACCTCGGGCTCCTCGCCGAGATGATCGACGACCTCGAGCGCATCGGCGAGGCGATGGCCGAGATCGCCCCTAGCGTCCCCCCGGGCCACGGCACCAAGGAGGACATGGAGCTCGTCGAGAACAACCGGAAGATGTACATCACCGAGCGCGGCGAGATCGTCGAGGCGCGCGGGATGGGCACCGCCGAGGAGCAGGCCGGCACCCTCGCGGAGTGCGCGAACAACCAGTTCAAGCTGTACGACGTCCATTTCGCGGGCCGGGCGCGGCAGACGCGGCGCCCCGACCTGCTCCAGCGGATGATCGACACGCTGACCCAGGTGCAGGATCGGATGAAGACCCTGCGCGCGCAGTCCCCCGACCTCACGCAGAACGTCG
>JBILLV010000073.1:0-32684 GCA_044375895.1 Polyangiales bacterium
CGCGGGGGTGAGGGCGCGCGGCAGCGCGGAGAGGGGGCCGTGACGAGCGGCACCGTCACACGGTCCGCGATGCGTCAACGGCCAAACCTGAGTCTGAGGCGTTTTCGGCAACTGGTTGAGCACCAGCAGCACGAAGGACCCCGACGGCGCACCCACGTACACACCCGGCGAGGTGGGCGTGTCCATGCCGTACGCGCGGCGCATCTCCGCCGGGTCGTAGGCCGACAGCGCGATGAGCCGCGGGGGCTCCGGCGGCGGGCGCTTCTTCCGCCGCGCCTCCCGCAGCAGCGCGAGGAACCACGCGTCGCGCTTCACCGTCCACGACACCGCCGTCACCACGTCGGGCGGGTCGTGCGCGAACTCGAAGAGCGTCCGCGCGGCGAGATGCTGCGTGAGCAGGTCGTCCGCGGCGCGCGGTCCGGCGCGGGGGGAGCGGACGAAGCGGAGGTCGGCGTACTGCGGCTCCGCGGTGATGCGCGCGTCGGTCTCGGCGCGGCCGAGCGGCTTGAGGAAGTCGCGGGTGACGTCCTTCGCGTAGGTGTCGAAGGGCGTGCGGGGCGTCCGCGCGCGACGCCGGGGTGAGGGCGGGGGCATGGCGCAGGGGTTATCGAAGCGGGCCCGCGAAATGGCGCGTGGCACTGAACGGATGTGCGCGCCCCCTGCTCTCCGCCGCGCGTCAGGGCTCGTCTGCGCCCTCGAAGATCGCCGCGGCCTCGGTCGCCGTCGCCGCGCGTGTGATCCACCCCAGCAGCGTCGCGGGGTCGTGGCACGCCGCCACCAGGGCCTCCTGCGCGGCGTCGAGCGTCAGCCCGCGCGCCTGCACATTCGCACGGAGGTACCACTCCCTCCCGGGGGTTCGGCGTTCGGGGCGTCGACTCGGCGCGAGACCCTCCCAGGGGGTTACCTCACCCGCTCACCAACCTGCCATCTCACCTCCCGGGGACCACCAGGCGCCCGGTCATCGACCCGCCGCGTCACCCCCCAACCCATCCGTGTGCCGGGTCACCGACCCGCCGCCGCGACCCCCAGAGACCTCCGCCGCCCGGTCATCGACCCGCCATCCGGTACCCCTCGGGGGTCGTCGCGCCGGGTCACACACCCGCCGTCGCATCCCCCAGGGGCCTCTCCCGCCGGGTCGCCGACCGGCCATGGTCACCCCCCCGAGACCTCGCGCGCCCCTGTTTTCAAGCGATTTGCGCGCCTCTCCCCGCGCCGCCGCCTGCGCTTTCCTGGGCGCTCCGCCTCGTCCGTACGATACTCCCCGCGCCGTGAGCCTGGACGACGAGAGCTACCTCGAACTCGACGCCGCGGAGCCCCCGCGCGACCCGACGCCCGAGCTCCCGCTCACCGCCGACGACGAGGCCTTCCTCGAGGTCTCCGACGACCCCGCCGCCCTCCGCGTCGCCCGCGGTCGCGTGGTCACCGACGACGACCTCCGCATGGTGAACGGCCTCGCCGACGACGCCGTCCCCCTCCTCGCCGCGCTCTGGCCCGCGGTCACCGACCTCCTCGCCGAGCTGCCGACGCTCGACGCCTTCCGTGCGCGTGTCGCCCTCGCCCGCACCACGCTCAACCAGGTGACCCGCCGCGGCGCCGAGTGGCGCGCCCGCGCGGAGGTCGCCGGCGCCGCGCTCACCCGCCGCCTCGACGCGCTCCGCCGCGGGGCCCACCGCACCGCCGAACTCGACGAGCCCACCCTCCGCGCGGCCTGCGACGACCTCCGCGCGTGGCACGAACGCGCCCTCAGCGAGCTCCTTCGGGCGGAGGCCGCGGGGACGGGGAAGGTGTACGCCGACGGCGTCCGACGCGTCGGTGACGAGGCCCGACGGCGCGGTCTCGACGACGCCGCGCTGCGCGCCCTCACCGCTCGCCTCGGCGTCGAGCTGCTCCCGGGTGAGGTGGCCCCGTGGACGCCGTGCACCGTGCTCTCGGGCGCGCCCCGCACCCTCGACGGCGTCGCCAGCGCCCTCGTGAACGCCCCCGCGCAAGGTGTCGCCGCGCTCCGTGACGGGTCGCTCGTCACGTGGATGCGCGCCAACCGCTGCCCCGACGTTCTCGCTGAGGCCGCCGCGGAGGCTCAGCGGCTCGCCGAGGGAGACGACCCCGTCGCGGGCGTGTGGTGGCTCGTGTGGGCGCTCGGCCGCGATGGCGTCACTGTCGACGGGCACACCGTCACGGCGCCCGAGACGCTCCTCGCGCACCTTCGCACGGCGCGGCTCCACCTCTCGCGCGTCGCCACGGTGGGGACGGTGCTGGGGCGGTGGTTTCGGCTCAAGGGGCACAACACCGTGGCCGCGGCGTGTGAGGCGCTCGCGCGCGGGGATGCGCACGCGGGGCAGCGGCTGCGCTGGGCCCTCGGCGAGCCCCTCCGCCTCGGCGAGCGCACGGTGACCGAGCCCGCCGGGCTCGTCCGCGAGGTGCTCACCCGCCCCGCCGCGCGCGCTGCGGCGCTCGATGCGTGGCGCGATGGGACGCTCCGCGCGTGGCTCGACACGCTCCCGCGGGCGAAGCGCGACGCCCTCTGGCTCGACGACCTCGCGCGCCCGCCCGCCCACGACCTCGACGAGACCTCCTTCTGGCGCGGCGTCTACCGACGGGCGCCGAAGACCGCCCTCCGCGTGGCCCTCGACGGCGCCGAAGGGCAGCGGGGCGTTCGCTTCCAGACCGTCGCCGACCTCCACGCCACCGCGCGCGTCGCGGCCCTCTGGGGGCCGCTGAAGTCTCTTCTCCGTACGGGTGAGCTCCGCGCGTGGCTCGCCGCCGCCGCGCCGGGCATCGAGCTCGATGGCGTGGGCCGCGGGGCCAACGACGACGTCGCGCTCCATGAGGTGCTCGCGGCGGTGGGGCACACGGGGGTGGTTCTTCCGTGGGGGCGCGCGGGCTTTCCCGTGACGGCGCCCGCCAACCTCGTCACCGCATGGCGACGCGGCTGGCAGCAGGTGGAGGCCCTCCTCGCGCACGGTCACATCGGCGCGTGGCTCGCGCGGTATCACCCCGGCGAGGGTCCGCCCGGCGTCACCGCCGAACGGGCCGTCGCCGCGTGGGGACCCACCCTCGGCGCAGGCACCGCACCGCCCGGCGTGGCGGCGCTTCGACTCGCGCTCCTGTGCGGCCTCGACGAGCTCCCCGCCGACCCGCAGCGACCCGTCGTCCGCGGGTTCGTGCGGGGGTACCGCAAGGTCGACGTGGCCGGGCGCGATCCGGAGGCGTGGGAGGCCCTCCTCGGCCCGTCGTCGCCGCACCGCGCGCACGGCACCGTGCTGCTCTGGATGGCCCGACACATCCCCGCCTTCGGGGTGCTCGTGACGAGCGCGCTCGGCGACGCGACCCGCACCGACGACTGCGGCGAGGCCATCACCGCGGCGGGGGTTCCGGTGGCCACCGAGGCCCTCGCGACCGAGCGCGTCGTCGCCGAGCGGGAGAGCGCCCGCCTCGCCGCCGAGCGCGAGGCCGCCACGCTCGCGTCGGAGCGCGAGGCCGCCACCGTCGCCGCCGAGCGCGAGGCCGCCCGCCTCGCCGAGGAGCGCGAGAAGCAGCGGCTCGGCGCCGAGCGAGACGCCGTCCGCCGCGAGGTGGACCGCGAGATCCAGCGGCTCACGGCGGAGCGCGACGCCGCGCGGGTGACCCTGGAGCGCGAGCTGGCGCGGGTCACCGCGGAGCGCGAGCTGGCCCGGCTGGAGGGCGAGCGCGCGGTGGCGAAGATCCTCACCGAGCGCGACGCCGTGGTGCGCGAAGCCGAGCGCTCGCTGGCGGGCTTGGCGCGGGAGCGCGATGAGGCGAAGCTGGACGCCGAGCGGCGCGCGGCGAAGGCGACGGCCGAGCGCGATGAGGCGCGGCTGGAGGCCGAGCGGGCCCGGCTGGAGCGCGACATCGCGAAGCTGGAGACCGACCAGATGCTCCGGCGCATCGAGCGGGCGCGCGAGCTCGGTGACCAGCAGCTCGCCGAGCGCGAGGCGACGCGGCTCCACCGCCTGGAGGCCGAGCGTCAGGCCGCGATCGAGGAGGAACGTCGGCTCCGCGCCCTCGAAGCCGCGTGTCGCGAGGAGGCCGAGCGCGAGGCGGCGCGCGCGGGCGCATTGGAGACCGCGGCCCAGCAGGCGGCGGCGCTCGAAGCGACGCGGCTGGCGGCTGCTGCTGCGGAGGCTCAACGCACGGCCCTCGCCGAGCAACAGCGCCTCGCCGCCTTCGAAGAGGAGGCTCGCCAGGAGGCCGCTCGCCGCGCCGAGGAGGCCGCTCGCCGCGCCGAGGAGGCCGCGGCGATGGAGCGCCGCCTCGCCGACGAAGCGCAGCGCCGCGAGGCCACCGCGCAGGAGGCCGAGGAGCTCGCGCAGAGGCTCGTCCACGAGCGGGAGGCCGCGCGCGAGGCGGCGTGGTCGGCGCGCAAGGTGGCGGCCCAGCGCGAGCTCGCCCGGCTGGCGGCGAAGGAGGCCGAGGCGCAGGAAGCAGCGGCGCAGGAAGCAGCCCGCATCGCCGCGCGCGAGGCGGAGGCGCGGGAGGTCGCGACGCGTGAGGCGGCTCGCATGGCGGCGCTCGCCGAGGAGGCCCACCGCATGGCCCTCGCCGAGCAGGATCGGCTCGCCGCCCTCGAAGAGGAGGCCCGCCGCGAGGCCGGTCGCCGCGCGGAGGAGGCGGCGTCGCTCGCGCAGCGGCTCGCCGAGGAGGCGCGACGTCGCGAGGTGGCAGAGCGTGAGGCCGAGGAGCTCGCGCGACGGCTCGTGCTGGAGCGCGAGGCCGCGCGGGAGGCGTCGTGGGCGGCGCGCAAGGTGGCGGCGGAGCGTGAGATCGCGCGCCTCGCCGAGGCCGAGCGGCGCGCCCGCGACCTCGCCGCGGAGCTGAGCGTTCCGGAGACCGCCGACGCGACCACGGGGGCCGCGATCGAGACGCTGACGGAGATCGAGGGGGCCCTCGACGAGGCCCCCGACGCGCGCGACCTCGCGGCGGTGACGGTCGAGGACCTCGACGCGGGGCTCCCCGAGCGGCGGGAGATTCGTCATGAGGCCCTCGTCGACGCGCAGCCCCTCGACGAGGCGGCCCTCGCGCGGGTGCGGGCGGCGGTGCTCCAGTGGGCCCGCGCCTCGGGGCGAACCACCGACCACGGCGAGGCGCCCGCGGTGGAGATCACCGAGGCGGTGGCGCGGCCCGCGTTCGAAGTGCACGCGACCGCGCGGATGGAGTCGCGGACGCTGTCGTTCGTGAAGCCGCCGTGGCGCGAGGACGACGTGGTTCCCGTCCCCCCGGAGGCGGCGGCGCCGGGCGCGTCGGTCGACCCGTGGGCCCTCGAGCTCCCCGAGCTCGACGTCTGGACCTCCTGGCGCGGCGACTTCCTCCTCGACACCGCCCCCATCAAGACGCGCTGTGCGGCCTGCGACGACGGCATCACGGCGTGCGCGAAGTGCGACGGCGCGGGCGATCGACCGTGCCCGAGCTGCGACGGTCGCGCGAAGGTTCGCTGCCCGCGCTGCGCGGGAGCTGGCGAGGTCGCGGGCGAGCGGGGGGTGGTGCGCTGCGAGGCCTGCGAGGGACGTCGCGACATCCGTTGCCCGGGGTGCTCCCTCGGTCGCGCGCTGTGCCCGGCGTGCCGCGGATCGAAGCGCGCCCGGTGCCCGACGTGCCGCGGCGTCGGCGAGCTGGTGGAGCGCGTCGCCGTCACGCAGGAGTACCAGGGCGTCGCGGCGGTGAGCGTCGTCGGTTCGGGCATCCCCGAGGCCGTCCTCGCGTGCGTCCAGGCGCGCGACGCCGACCCGTTGCCCGTCATCCACGTGGAGGCCGCGGAGATCGACGCGTTCGCCCTCGCCCGCGAGCTCACCCACGGCCCGCTCGGGGAGTCGGTGGCGCAGAGCCTCGCCGACGAAGCCGCCCGCGCGGCCGGGCCGTGGCGCCTCACCCGACAGCGCCTCGTGGTGCGGCGCTACCCCACCGCGGAGGTGCGCTGCACGGTGGCGGGCGAGGGCTACACGCTGTGGGTCCACGGGGCGCGCGACGCCGTCCACGCGGCCTCGTCGCCGAAGTCGCGGCGCGTGGAGACGCTGGTGGGCCGGGCCAACGACGCGGTGGTGCGGGAGGACGTCGACGGCGCGGTGGAGATCCTGCGGACGCTCCAGGAGCTGTGCCCCGACGACCCCGCGGCGACGCGGACGGCCGTGGCGCTCGGGGAGCTGGTGCTCGCGATGGCCCACCGCGGCGAGCTCTTCGCGGCGCGCGAGGCGGCGGTGAAGGCGCGCTCGCTCCGCTGGGCGGGCTGTGTGGCGAAGCTGGTGGAGGCCGAGCGCGTCCTCGGGTCGCGGCTCCAGGTGCGGG
Organism: Polyangiales bacterium; assembly: GCA_044375895.1. Classification (GTDB taxonomy): domain Bacteria; phylum Myxococcota_A; class Polyangia; order Polyangiales; genus CAISKJ01. Next base: position 6,298 of record JBILLV010000073.1, read on the forward strand.
CGCCGTGGGCCCTCGCGGAAGAAGCGCGCGCCGCCCTGGAGCGCGGGCGCGACGAGCGATGCATCGAGCGCCTCCAGCAGCTCGCCGCCGCGGAGCCCACACACGCCGAGGGCACGCGCATCGCCGCCGCCCTCGGGGAGCGCCTCGCGGGCCTGGCGAGCGAGCTCGTGACGCGCGGGGAGTTCGCGTCGGCCGCGGTGCTCGTGGGGAGGGCGCGGAGTGTTCCCTTCGAGGCTTGCGGCGCGGCGGTGGTGGAGGTGGCGAAGGCCGTGGACGTCGCCCACGCGGCGGAGCGGCGACGTCAGCTCATCCCCTGGGCGGTGGCGGTGCTCGCGTTGCTGGTCGCCCTCGCGGCCCTCCTCTCGCGGTGAGCGTCGTGCGGCGCGCGTGGTTCCTCAACCTCGATGCGGAGCAGGAGCTCGCCCGACCCGGCGCCCGCACCCCCTCCCGCGCGATGATCGACCGCTGCCGTACGCTCGCGGGAGCGCTCCAGGGGCTCGTTCCAGAGGGTGACGTCGCGTGGACGCCTGGGGTCACCGCACCTGCGTGCGAGGGTCTCGCAGGCGTCGCGTGGTGCCCGACGCCGGGCGCCCTCGCCGCGCTTCGAAGCGCCGGAGCGTCTCTCCCCGACGCCCCGTCGTGGGCGGTGCTGCGCGCGGCCAACCACCGGAGCTTCTCCGCGGGCATCGTCCAGACGCTCCCGGGCGCTGCCTACGTCCGCACGGAGGCCGCGCTCGACGCGGTGCTGCGCGAGGGATCGCTCACCGGCGCGTGGGTGGTGAAGCGCCCGCTGTCGTACCGCGGCAACGGTCGGCTGCGGGTGCGGGGAGCGGGGGACGAGGCCGCGTGGCGCTGGCTCCGCGCGGCCCTCGCGGAGGGCGAAGGGGTGCAGGTGGAGCCCGAGGTGGAGCGCCTCGACGACCATGGACTCCACGCGTACCTGACGCGCGATGGCGTGGTGACGTGGGGCGAGCTCACCCGTCAGCGCGTGGACGCTCACGGCCAATGGTTCGCGACCGAACGAATCGGCGACGCGGCCCTCGATGCGACCGAGCGAACGGCGCTGTGGGACGTCCGAGCGCGCGTCGCGGACGGGCTGCACGCGCTGGGGTACTGGGGGCCCTTCGGGATCGACGCCTTCCGCTGGCGCGACCCGGCGGGGGCGCTTCGCTATCAGGCGCTCTGCGAGGTGAACGCGCGCTACTCCATGGGGTGGGCCGTGGGGATGGCCGAGCGCAGGGTCGATTTCGACGACGTGGTCAGCGCGAGCGCCCGCGGCGGATGGAGAAGTCACCCCCCACGTGGAGGCGGAGGCTGAAGAGCGTGTCGTCGGTCACCGCCGCGCGGCCGAAGGTGGCGAGCAGCCGCACGTCGGCGTCGAGCCCGATGAGGAAGCTCCCGTAGCGAAACCCGACGCTCCCGCCGAAGACCGCGCCGCCGTCGATGGGCCCGCTCTCGACGCGCCCCGCCCGGCTCTGGACGCCGTCGTCCATCTGCCGCGGGCCGATGGAGATGCCCTCGTAGAGCGACGCGATCCACTGGCTGGTGCCGTTGCGCGAGAGGATCCAGCGGTGCGCGTAGGCGACGTCGAAGAGGGTGAACAGCGTCCGATCACACGCGTCGCAGCCCGGTGAGAACGCGGGCCCCGACAGCAGCACGCGCTCCACCCGGAGCATCGCGCCGTGACCCGTGGGCCAGAAGATGCGCGCCGTCGCCCCGTACGTCGGGCCGCCGAGACGCCCCGCGGTGACCCCCACGTGGGCGTAGGTCTGCAGGTGCATCCGTCGGTCGTAGTAGGGGTTGACGGGGGCTCGCTGCGCCCACGCTTCAGAGCCCGCAAACACCAGGGGGAGGATGGCAACGAGGGTGGCCGTGCGCTTCATGGGAGGGTGCACTGCAAAGCGTGGGCGCGGCCGGAATGTCTACGGCAACGCGCGATTCGCCAACCCGTGTTGGCGTGCCGTGGGCGCCCGTGTGCCAACCGTGACCGTGCGCTTCAGGGGCAGTGGCGGGTCGGATCGCGGCGTGCGGTGGTGTGGTAGAACCGATCCATGCCGCCCGCTGTAGATCGCCTGAAGAACCTGCCCCCGCTGCCACCTCCGCAGCCGCTCCCACGCGTGACGCCCGAAGAGCAGAGCCTCATGGACGCCCGCCTGGTGGCGCACATGGACGAGATGCTGGCCCACCTCGGCGAGCCGCTGCCCGAAGGGGAGCCAGACTGGGATCCCGAGACCCTCTTCGCGCCTGACCGCGTGCGATGAACCTCGTCCTCGACACAAGCGTGCTCGGGATGGTCTGTCACCCGCGCAAGCACGGCGACGTGAAGCTGTGGCTGCGTGGGGCACGGCGGGTCAGCGGCCACCAGCTCTACCTCCCCGAGGTCGCCGACTTCGAGCTGCGCCGGGAGTTGCTGCGCATCCCCTCCGTCGCCAGCTTGCGCGAGCTCGACCGGCTCCCGTTGGAGATCCTCTACCTCCCGCTCACCACCGCGGTCATGCGCGACGCGGCCTCGCTCTGGGCGACCTTGTGGAACACCGGCCGCCCGCTCGGGACAGCGGACGCCCTCGGCGCAGATGTCATTCTTGCGGCGCAGGCCCGCGCGGTGCGCGCGACGGTGGTGACAGAGAACGTCGCCCATCTCGGTCGCATGGTCGATGCGGTGACGTGGCGCGACCTCTCGTAGCTGCGCCGCGGCTTCGCGCTCACGCCGCGCGGCCCCCTGGTGGTAGCTTCCGCCGCGCGACACCCCTATGGCCATGTTGATCGCCCATGACTACCGCCTCGCGGGCCTCGCCGCTCCTGCTGCCCTCGCGATCGGCAATTTCGACGGCGTCCACCGCGGGCACCAGCACCTCTTCCGCCGCGTGGTCGACGCCGCCCGCGCGTTCGGCGGCGCCGCCCTCGCGCTCACCTTCGACCCGCACCCGACGCGCGTCCTCGCCCCCGCGCGCGCCGCGCCGCTGCTCACCGCCCTCGACCGCCGCCTCGAGCTCATGGCCGACACCGGGCTCGACGCCGTCATCGTGCAGCGCTTCGACACCGCCATCTCGTCGCAGCCCGCGCGGGAGTTCGTCGAGCAGGTGGTGATGGGGCTGCGGGCGCGGGAGGTGTTCGTCGGCCACGACTTCCATTTCGGTCGCAACCGCGAGGGGACGAGCGAGCTGCTCCAGGCGCTCGGGGCCGAGCTCGGCTTCGTGGCTCACCGCGTCGCGCCGGTGACCGACGGGGCGGAGCCCATCAGCTCCACGCGCACGCGCCGCGCCCTCGCCGACGGCGACCTCGCGCTCGCGAAGGAGCTACTCGGGCGCGATTTCGACCTCGACGGGCTGGTGGTGCGCGGCGACCAGCGGGGCCGCACCATCGGCTTCCCGACGGCCAACCTCGCCACCCCGGTGGAGGCGCTGCCCAGGGACGGCGTCTACGCCGTGCGCGTCCGGGTGATGAACGACCCCGACCCGCGCGCCCACGACGCCGTGCTCAACCTCGGGGTGCGCCCCACGGTGCGCGCGGGCCGCTCGATGGAGGCTCACCTCCTCGACGTCGACCGCGACCTCTACGGCCGCACGCTGCGCGTCACCTTCGTGGCGCGCCTCCGCGACGAGCGCCGCTTCGACGGCCTCGACGCCCTCCGCGCGCAGATCGCCCGCGACGTGAGCGACGCTCGCGCGGCGCTCCAGGAGCACACGCCATGAGACCGAAGCGAGAGACGAGGGACGAGGTGCGGGCGCTCACCGCCAGGCTGCGCGCGCTCCTCGATGAGTCCAACCTGCGCCACGAGGCCGTGACCTTCGTCGACGAGGAGGGCGAGACCAACACGCTCTCCGAGGAGTTCACCACCGCGTCGATGGGGCACATCCTGCTCAACCAGGGGCGGCGCGACGAGGCCCGCGCGGTGTTCCACGCCGCCCTGGAGCGCGACCCCCACGACGAGGCCGCGCGCCTCGGGATGACGCTCCTCGGCGACGGCTGATCAGCCGCCGTCCGCCGCGGCGTCGACGGCCGCGTCCGTGGTCGCATCGCGCGCCGCGTCGGCCGAAGTGATGTCGCTCGCGGCGTCCACCACGGCGTCGCCCGTCGCGTCGCCCGTCGCGTCGACCGCGGCGTCGTTGGGGCGGGCGCAGATCCCGCTCGTGGGCATCCCGGCGTCGTTCATGCGCGTGGTGTTGCACATCACGCCGTCGGGGCAGCGCTGCATGCCGAAGTGGCAGTTCATCGGAGCGCAGTAGCCGTTGGTGTAGGCGCCGGCGTCGGCGCCCGGGCGGTTGGGGCGCGAGCAGATGTAGCCCGGGCGGCAGTCCGCGCTCGTCGAGCACTCGACGCGGCAGAAGCCGATGCCGCCCGCCATGCTGTTGGTGTCGCGCGGGCACACGCTCCGCGGCGGGCAGTTGGACTGCGGGAGCCTCTCCCCCGCATAGTCGTCGTCCTCGGCGATGGTGCACAGGCTCGAGCAGATGCCGTCGAGGTTGCCGGTCGGCGTCCCGTCGGCGTTGAACTCCGTCGTGCAGCGCTGGCTCCGGCAGTCGTTGCCCGCGATGCACGGGGCGCCGTTGTCCGCCCGCACCGTGTCGATCGTGGAGGCGCAGCGGCGCGTCCACGCGTTGCACATCCGCGGGGCGCACTGGGCGGCGGTCGAGCACCAGGGGAAGCACGCGCGGTCCATGCGGCCGGTGATGCCCTGGCACTGGTAGCCGTCGCGGCAGTCGGCCACCGTGCGGCAGGTGGGGATGCACACGCGGGCGGAGTTCACCGTCCAGCAGATGCCGGTGTCGCCGCAGTCGGCATCATCGACGCAGGTGCGCGTGCAGAGGCCCTGGGGATAGCCCTCGGTGACGGTGATGCAGGTGGCGTTCATGTTGCTGCACTGCGCGCGGGCGGTGCATGGGCCAAACAGCGGGCTGCGCACGTCGGGGGCGGCGTCGGGCAGGTCGCGCGGCACGTCGCCCGGGGTGGCGTCGGGGGCGAGGTCGTCGCCGACGTCTTCCACCGCCGGTCGGTCGGGCGTGACCGCCGCGTCGGGCGCGTTGTCACCGCCACCACAAGCAGAGAGAAGGAGACCCGAAGCGAGGAACCACCGCCGTGCGGACATCATGCCGCGACGGTACACACGCTCGGCGCCCGGATCAATCGGTGCGCGCGCTGGGGATCGGGTTACTGGCCGCGCTCGAGGGTGATGGTGCCCTCGGCTTCGAACACCTCGCCCGGGCCGACGGGGGCGAGCGTGGCGCTGGTGGCGGCGATGCAGGCCGCGAGCGTCGGCGCCATCGGGTCGCGGACGCGCACGTCACGGATGCGGCCTTCGCTGTCGACGCGGAGCACCACCGGGAGCCGACGCGTGGCGGCGGTTGGATCGCGCAGGAGCTGACGCATCCAGCAGCGGCGGATGCCGTCGCCGCGGAAGAAGCGCTCCATGGTGACGGCGCGGCGCTCGGAGGCCGTGAGGCGAGCGGGCGCCGCGGGGCGCACGACCCGGCCCGCGCGGCGCGTGCGGTCGACGGCCTCGGCGGGCGCGGTGAAGGCAGAGAAGACGAGGGCAGACGCGAGCGCGCATGTCGCCGCGCGCCCCCACGCACGAAGAGAGTTCATGATCGGTTCCTCCGACGGTGCGGCGCGGCGTACGGCCGGCGCACTCACGGACTGTCCGATGCGGAGATCGCGGTTGACATTCACCGCGCGCTGAACACGAACGATCAGCGCCAGTAGATGAGGTACGACGAGAGCACGATGTTGCCCAGGTTGGCGGTGACGGCGCGCCCCCCGTAGGTGGTGGTGTACCGCAGGTCGACGGAGGTGCCGGGCGCCGCCTGGGCGGTGACGTCGCGCACCCAGGGGGCGACGTCGAGGCCCGGGCACCAGCCGCCGCGGCCGAAGTACCAGGTGCCGTGCTGGTTGGGGACGACGCCCTCGTTCACGCGGTTGGCGCAGCCGTCGGGGCTCCGCGCCTCGGGGAAGCTCTGGAGCAGCTCGCGCCCGCCGATGTTGAAGCGGTGCTCGTGGTTGCAGAACTCCGCGCAGTTGGTGGGCTGCACGCCGCCGTGCCCCGTGGTGAGCGCGTAGAAGTCGACGCGCCGGACGTCCGCGGGGACGTCCACCCGCATCGGCGCGCGCATCGTGTCGTAGGTGGCGTTCCAGCCGCCGCCCGTCCAGAGCGGCACGGCGGCGACGGGGCGCATCCCGCGGTTGCGGTTGGCGTAGCGCAGCGAGAGCGAGACGACGTAGTCCGTGCTGCGCGGGTCAAACTGCGGGCTCGCGTGCCAGCGCAGGTGCTTCATCCCCCCCTGGAGCAGCGGGAGCATCCCGGAGATGTCCGTCACCCAGCGCCCCTCGCGCCAGTAGGTGGTGATCCAGCGGGCCACCTCGCGGTTGCAGTTCCAGCGCGGGCCGCCGCCGTCCGGTGCGCCCGCGTCCGGGTCGACGGGCATCGGCTCGCACACCCAGAGGTGGCTGAGGTAATCCCACGCGCCGCACTCGCCGTCGCGGTGGTTGGGGCACCGCATCGAGAGGTCGACCTCCAGCGAGTCGAAGGGCGCGCCGTCGGGGAGCGTCACGTCGACGTCGATGGTGTCGTGGGCGACCTGGTCACGCGCCACCTGCACCACCGTGGCCCGATCGCTCGCGAGGCGCGTGTCGCGGGTGCGCTCCCAGTTGTAGTAGGTGGGCTCGCCCGCGAGGAGCGTCAGGTCGGGGAGCACGCCCCCGGCGCCGAGCCGGCCGAGCATCCCCACCTCGCGGATGCGCTGCTGCGGGTCGATGGCGAACTGCACCGCGTCGTAGCGCTTGTAGGGGAGCGCCGTGCGCCCGCGGTACTGGAGCATCCGGCCCACCCAGTTGGTGAGCATCGAGAGCTGCCGCGGGACGAAGTGGACGTGCGCGCGCCACCACGCCCGATCTTCCTCGGGGAGCTGGTCGATCTCGCCGAGCCAGCGGTCCTGCGCGTCCATGAAGCCGGGCAGGTTGGCGTTCCAGAGGAAGAAGTAGTGGACGTTGCGCGGCGAGCGGTCGATGAGGTCGATGATCGAGCCGTCGAAGAGGGCCGCGGTGTAGTCCGTCGGCGACGAAGGCGCGCGCGGCGCGTACACGAGGAAGACGTAGCTGTCCTCGCCCGTCCACTCGTCGCGGAACGACCAGTCCCCGTCCTGCGTGGGCATCACGAAATGGTCGGCCACGTCGCGCACGTTGGCGCCGTAGGGCCCCATCGCGAAGGGCACCCGCGGGGTGCGCACGTCGGCGGCGACGTCGGGGGCGACGTCGGCGACATCTTCGGGAGGCGTCGCGTCGGGGGTGGCGTCAGGGGCCGTGAGGTCGTTGGCCGCGTCGCGCGGTGGCGTCGACGGCGCGGGGTCGGTGCAGGCCGACAGGAGCGCGAGCGCGAGGGGGAGGCGCCAGGGTCGCATGAGGGGATTGCATCACCGGGGCGCCACCCAACGCAAGCGAAGGCGCCCGTTGCCACGCGCGCGCCGGGTCGGTACAACCCCTGGCGACGGGAGCGCAGCCATGACGAAGACAGAGACGGTTCACCAGCGCATCGGGGAGATCCTCACGGCCTCGGGGTACCCCTTCACCACCGACGACGGCCGCTACCGGGTGGCGCGCGGGTCGTCGGCGGTGTTCATCCACGCCCACGAGTGGCAGGAGCGCTTCGTGATCGTCGAGCTCATGTGCCCCGTCCTCGACGCCGTCGACCTCTCCGAGGGGCTGCTGGAGAAGCTCAACAGCCTCAACGAGAAGCTCTATTTCGGCAAGGCGTACTGGCGCGACAAGGAGGTGTGGCTCGCCCACAACCTCCTCGGCGACCACCTCGACAGCGCCGAGCTGGTGTCGTGCGTCGGCATGATGGCCGTCGTCGCGGACAAGATCGACGACGAGCTCCAGCGGCGCTTCGGCGGCAAGCGCTTCAGCGATTTCGCCCCGAAGAAGTGACCCCCGCCGCCTACTCGGCGACGCGGTTGCGGCCCTCGCGCTTGGCCTGGTAGAGCTTCGCGTCGGCCACGCGGATGAACTCTTCCGCCGTCCGAATCGTCGGCGTCCACTGGGCCACCCCGAGGGAGATGGTGATCGGGATGCGCTGCGAGTCGAAGGTGAGCTCCGCGTCGGCCACGATGGCGCGGAGCTCGTTGGCGAGCGTCAGCGTCCCCTGCATGTTGGTCTCGGGCAGGAGCAGCGCGAACTCCTCACCACCGTAGCGACCGAACACCTCGCCGCGGCGGATGCGGCTGCGCACGAGGTGAGCGACCTCGCGCAGCACGTGGTCGCCCGCGAGGTGCCCGTAGGTGTCGTTGACCTTCTTGAAGTGGTCGATGTCGAACATGATGAGCCCGAGGGGCCGCCCGTGGCGCGCGGAGCGGTTGAGCTCGTTGTCGATCTGCTCGAGCAGGTGCCGCTTGTTGTGCGCCTGCGTGAGCCCGTCGGTCACCATCATCTGCGAGATGGTCGACATGAACTCCGCCTCGAGGTCTTCCCCCGAGAGGTACTTCAAGATCACGTCGCCGATCTTGATCCGGTCGCCGTTGCGCAGCTCGGCCTCGGCGGTGGGCTGGTCGTTGACGAAGGTGCCGTTGGTGCTGCGGTTGTCGCGCAGCCACCAGTGCCCCTCGCGACGCACGAGGCTCGCGTGGCGCCGCGACACCGAGTCGTAATCGAGCACCACCGCGTTGTGCACGTCGCGCCCGATCGCCAGCTCCTGCAGCGGCCCGTCGAGCGGAACCCGCTTGCCCAGCGGCCCCTTGCCCTCGCGCGTGTAGATCACCACCAGGCAATCCGACCCGCTCGACGGCGGACGGTCGACGCCCCCGCGGATCACCTGGGTGCGCGCCTGCCAGTTGGGCTCAGGCTCTGGCAAGGGAGTGGGATCTTTCGGATTCACCATCGACACGACACCGACGCACCGCAAGGTATCGGGCGCGTCGGCACAGCGTCAAGCGCCGCGACTGCAAACCAACGCACACCGTCATGGCGTGCGGTGTGCGACCTTGGAGTACAATGCGCGCCGTGACTGAGACAGAACATCTCGCGGCGCTTCGAAAGGTGCTCACCGCGAAGGGCACGGCGCTCGTTCGCGTCCGCCTCGCGAGCGGCGAGTGCTGGGCGCGCGCGGTCGCGATCGCGGGCAAGCGGCTGGAGGTGACCCTCGCGGGCGCCAGGGTTCATCTGGGCGTCGGCGCCCTGCTGGAGGTGAAGCCGTGAGCGACCCTGGGACGGATGCGCGCCTCGACGCCGTCCGCTTCGACGCGAACGGCCTGGTGCCCGCGGTGGCACAGGATGTGTTGTCGGGCGAGGTGCGGATGGTGGCCTTCATGTCGCGCGAGGCGCTGGCCCTCACGCTGTCGACCGGCGTCGCCCACTTCCACTCGCGCTCGCGGGGGAGGCTCTGGAAGAAGGGCGAGACGAGCGGCAACACCCTCGCGGTCACCCGCGTGCTGCTCGACTGCGACGGCGACTGCGTGCTGCTGATGGTCGACCCCGCCGGCCCGACCTGCCACACCGGCGCCCCGTCGTGCTTTACGCGGACTGCGACCGCCGACGGGTGGACGGAGGCGGAGGCGCCCCACGCGGCCGCCAGCGAGCTCTTCGCGACGATCGAGGCACGGCGGCGCGCACCGGCCGGTGCGAAGCCTTCGTACACGCGCTCGCTCCTCGACGCGGGGGCCGCGCGCATCGGCGAGAAGCTCCGCGAAGAGGCCGATGAGCTGGCGCGGGCGGTGGCCGGGGAGAGCGCGGCCCGGGTGGCCTCCGAGGCGGGCGACGTGGTGTACCACCTGATGGTGGGCCTTGCGCTGCGGGAGGTGTCGTGGCGCGACGTGCTGCGCGAGCTGGCGCGGCGCGCGGGTCGCTCGGGCATCGAAGAGAAGGCGTCGCGCGGGGGCTGAGCGGGGGGCGCCGCCTACTCGGCCGCGTCGCGGAGCTCGCCCGTCGCCCGGAGCCGCGCGCGCACCGCGTGGAAGAGGGCCTCGTGCGTCGCGGGCGACGGGAGCGTCACCACGCCGCCGCGCGGGCCGAAGGCCGCCACCGCGTCGCGCAGCGCCTCGCGGGCCGAGAGCGCGAGCATGAAGGGCGGCTCGCCCACGGCCTTGCTCCCGTGAATCACGCTCCTCTGCGCGGCGTCGGGCAGGAGCGCCACGCGGAAGTCCATCGGCGCGTCGCTCACCGACGGGATCTGGTAGGTGCTCGCCGAGTGCGTGAGGAGGCGCCCCTTCGCGTCCCACTTGAGCTCCTCGCCGGTGAGCCAGCCGACGCCTTGCACGTACGCGCCCTCCACCTGCCCGCGGTCGATGCTCGGGTTGAGCGAGTCGCCGACGTCGTGGAGGATGTCGGTGCGCACGATGCGCTTCATCCCGCTGTAGCCGTCGAGCTCCACCTCGGTCACGGCGGCGCCGAAGGCGTAGTAGTGGAAGGGCCTCCCGCGGCCCACGGTGCGGTCGTACCCGATGTTGGGCGTCTTGTAGAAGCCCGTCGCCGACAGCGGAACCTGCGTCAGATACGCCCGCTCGCAGGCCGCCTCCCACGTCACCGAGGCGCCGCGCGCGGCGAAGCGCCCGCCCTCGTACGCGACCTCCGCGGCCTCACACGACAGCATCCCCGCGGCCACCCCGACGAGCCGCTCGCGGAGCGTGACGCAGGCCGCGCGCACCGCCGCGCCGTTGAGGTCGGCGCCCGACGAGGCCGCCGTCGCCGAGGTGTTGGGCACCTTATCGGTCTGCGTCTTCATCATGCGGACGCGCTCCGCCGGGACGCCCAGCTCGCGCATCGCGACGCCCTGGAGCTTCGTGTAGAGCCCCTGGCCCATCTCGGTGCCGCCGTGGTTCACCTGCACCGAGCCGTCGCGGTACACCAGCACCAGCGCCCCCGCCTGGTTGAGGAAGGTGGCCGTGAACGACACCCCGAACTTCACCGGCGTGATCGCGAGGCCGCGCTTCACCATGGGGTGCTGGTCGTTCCAGGCGTCGACGGCGGCGCGGCGGGCGGCGTAGCCCGACGACTCCTTGAGCGCGCTCCAGATGCGGTCGGTGCGGTTGTCCTCGACGAGCTCGCCGTAGTGGGTGGTGCTCGTCTCCCCGTCGCCGCGGTAGAAGTTGCGCTCGCGCACGAGGTCGGGCGGGAGGTCGAGGGCGCGGGCCACGCGGTCGATGACGTCCTCGATGACGAGCATCCCCTGCGGCGCGCCGAAGCCGCGGAAGGCTGTGTGCGACACGACGTGGGTCTTCGCCACGCGCCCGAACACGTCCACCGCGGGGAGGTAGTACGCGTTGTCCACGTGGAAGAGGGCGCGGTCGTTGATGGACTCCGAGAGGTCGAGGGCCCAGCCGCCGTCGGACACCAGCGTGGCGGTGAGCCCGAGCACGCGCCCGTCGAGGTCGAAGCCCACGCGGAAGTCCGCGCGAAACGGGTGGCGCTTGCCCGTGAGGGCCATGTCGAGGTCGCGGTCGAGCATCACCCGCGTCGGGCGGCCCGTCTTCCACGCGGTGAGCGCGCATAGCGCCGCGAAGGCGTTGCCCTGCGTCTCCTTGCCGCCGAAGCCCCCGCCCATGCGCGGCGACTCCACCGTCACCGACGCGCGCGGCAGGTGGAGCACGTGCGACACCACGGCTTGAATCTCCGACGGGTGCTGCGTCGACGACACGATCCGCACGCCGCCGTCGTCCGTGCGCTCGGCCCAGGCCGCGTGGCTCTCCAGGTAGAAGTGCTCCTGGCCCCCCATCGTCACCACGCCCTCCAGCGCGCGCGGCGCCGCGGCGATGGCGGCCTCCGGCTCACCGCGACGGATGCGGTGGCCGCTCGTGTGCCAGGAGTCGGCGGCGATGGCGGCGTCGATGCCGATCACCGCGGGGAGGGCCTCGTACTCCACCTCCACGCACAGCGCCGCGGCGTGGCACGCGTCGTACGACTCGCCCACCACCACGGCCACCATCTGCCCGTGGAAGAGCACCTCGTCCTTCGCGAGGAGGGGCTCGTCGGGGCGAATCGCGCCCACGTCGTTGGTGCCTGGGATGTCGTCGGCGAAATACACCGCGGCGACGCCGGGCATCGCGCGGGCCTTCGTCGCGTCGCGGCGGACGATGCGGGCGCGGGCGTGGGGCGAGCACACCGGCCAGAGCTCGAGCATCGGGCGGTCGAGCGCCTGGTCTTCGACGTACACCGCCGCGCCGGTGGCGTGCCCGAGGCCGCTCTCGTGCTTCAGCGCGCGCGACGCGTCGGCCGTCGCGTACTCCGCCCCCGGGGTGAACTCCAGCGGCAGGTCTTGCCCCAGCGTCTCCACCCCGTCGAAGAACTTCTCGAACAGGCTCGCCACCAGCTCACGGCGGAAGGGCACCTCGCTCCGCGCGTCGGCGATGGGCGTGAAGGCCGCGCGCAGCAGCGGGAGCGCGCCCGCCATCCGCTCGCGCGTCCAGGGGCTGCCTTCGAGGTAGCGCTCGGCCTCCAGCGCGCGGACGGGCGTCGCCGCCACGCCGCCGAACGCGAGCCGCGCGCGTCGCACCACGTTGGACGCGTCGACGTCGACGCAGAAGGCCGCCGCCACGATGCTGATGTCGAGCTCGCGGCGCTTGGACACCTTGTACGTGTTGAAGCGGCGCGTCCACGCGGGGTCGCTCGGCCCCTCGTCGAAGCGCACCTTCTCCACCACCTCGTCGCCCCGCAGCGCCGTCTTGCGGTACCCCGTGAAGAACTCGCTCAACGGGATGACGCGCTGCCCCTCGACCGAGCGGGTCACCACCTCCGCGTCGAGGGCCATCAGCGTCGGCGGCATGTCGCCGATGGGCGAGGCCGTCACCAGGTTGCCCGCGAGCGTGGCGCGGTTGCGAATCTGCCGCGACGCGAACACCCGGAGCATCTTCGTGACGCCGGGCAGCGACGCGCCGAGGGCCTCCTCCAGCGCGGTGAGGGTCGCCGCGCCGCCCACCTCCCAGCGCCCGTCGACGCGGGTGATGTCCGCGAGGCCCGCCACGTGCTCCGTCGTGATGAGCAGCGGGAAGCGGCGAAACTTCTTGTTGATCTCGACGCCCACCTCCGTCGCCCCCGCCACCAGCGCGGCCTCGGGGTACGCCCGCCGCAGCGCGCAGAGCGCGTCGAGCGTGGTGGGGCGGAGGAAGCGATCGCCCGTCTCCGGGTCGACGTGCTCCAGCGACCTCGCGGGGGCGGTCGGCGCCGCGAGCGGGAGGCGGAAGCGGTCGTCGGGTCGGTGGCTCCGCGTGGCGAGGACGTCGAGGGCGGCGTCGCGGATGGGGCGATAGCCCGTGCAGCGGCAGAGGTTGCCGCAGAGCTGATCGGCGAGGGCGGGGCGGTCGAGATCGTCGGGGCGGTAGTACGCTTCGAACATCGACATGACGAAGCCCGGGGTGCAGTACCCGCACTGCGAGCCGTAGTGCTCGGCCATCGCGCGCTGGACGGGGTGGGGAGCCCCCTCGGCGATCCCTTCGACGGTGAGCACCTCACGGCCCGCCACCATCGGCAGGAGGGTGATGCACGCGGTGACCGAGCGCCACGTGCGCCGCCCCTGCGCGTCGGTGTCGACGATGGCGACGGTGCACGCGCCGCAGTCTCCCTCCGCGCAGCCCTCCTTGGTGCCCGTGAGCCGGTTGCTTCGCAGCCAGTCGAGCAGCGAGAGGTGGGTCGAGGCGGCCGCCACGCGGACGGCGCGGCCGTTGAGGGTAAACTCGATGGCGTCGCTCATGGGCGGCGCGAGCCTACCGACGAGAGGGCCACGGGAACAAGAGGCAGCGCTCCCGATCCGCTCCGTCGCGGTTTGCATCGCGCGGGAGGGGTCGGGTAGGGTGGCGCGCAGATGGATCGACGCGCGCTCCTCCCGTCCGCCGCGCTGTGCTTCACGGCTTGCACGGGCATCATCGTGGGTGACGCCCCGCTGATCGTTCCGGTGGGCGACGTCGCTGTGACGGCGGATGTTCCGCTCGCCGACGATGTGCTCGATTGGCGGATGGATGTCCTCGTCGATGCATCCATGGACGTTCGGGTCGACGTGGCAGCCGACGCGCCCGTCGAGCGTTCGTCGGACGTCGCGCCCGATGTCGCCCCGCCCGACGCGCCGCCTCCCGCCGTCGCCTGCACCCCTGCGGCGGGCGGCGGCTCCGCGATGGTGCGCGCGCCGGTGCTCCGTACCGCGCTGCGCGACATGGGCACGGAGTCGTGGCGTGGTGCACCGGCGGTGGTCGACCTCGACCGCGACGGGGTGATGGAAATCGTGGTCGGCCGCGAGCAGCGGGTGGTGGTGTGGCGGGCGAACGGCGCCGTGCGTTGGGGCGCGCAGCCGTCCGCCGCGCGACTGTGGGCTCCTCCCGTGATCGGAGACTTTATCGGCGACGCGAACCTGGAGGTGGTGGTGGCCTCGCGCGACGCGATCGCGATGTACACCGCGGCGGGCGCGATGGCGCCGGGCTTCCCGGTGCGGTGGCGCGACGAGGTGCGCGGGCTCGCGGCGGGTGATCTCGACGGCGACGGCCGCCCCGAGATCGTCGCGACCACCACCAACGTGCTCGTCGCGAACGGTCGCCGCGATGTGGTGACGGCCTTCCGCGGGACGGGCGCCATGATGCGAGGATTTCCCCCCAACACATCGGGCGCGGGGATGTGCGACAGCGCCTGTTACGTCGCCGGGGCCTTCGACCAGAACCTCGCCGTCGGCCGCATCGACGACGACGCGCTGATGGACGTCGTCGTCCCCACCGACAACGCGTACATCTCGTGGCACCGCGGGACGGGCGAGGCCTTCCCCGTGGCGAGCCTCTTCCGCGGGGTGACGCGGGGCCCTGGGGTGCGATGGTTCACCGACTACGCGATGGCGCAGGTGGGCTACGCGATGAACGAGGCCACCGCCGAGCAGGCCCACTTCACCAACTCCGCGCCGGCCATCGCCGACGTCGATGGCGACGGGCGGCGCGAGCTCGTCGTCGTCGGATCGATCCAGAACGCCGCGCAGACCGACCGTCGCCGCGGCGTGGGGCTCTTCGTCTTCCGCGCCGACGGCACCCGCCCGCCCGCGTGGACGGCCCCCTTCCAGGTGCGCCCCTACCTCGCGGGCCTCGAAGACCTGGGCGGCGCCAACATCATCGGCACGCCCGACGAGGTCACGGTGGCCGACCTCGACGCCGCGTCGCCGGGACTGGAGATGGTCTTCGCGGGCTACGACGGGCGGATGTGGTGCGTGGGCGCCGACCGCGCGATGCGGTGGAGCCTCCCCTTCACCACGGCGAACAACCAGCTCCCCACGGGGGCGCTCGTGGCCGACCTCTCGGGCGACGGCCGCCCCGAGGTGATCTTCGCGACGTACTCCACCGCGCAGAACACCAGCGCGCTCTTCATCGTGTCGGCGAGCGGGCAGCTCTTGCACCGCCTGGCGCTGCCAGGACGCGGCGCGATGGCGACGCCTGCGGTGGGCGACGTGGATCGCGACGGGACGTTGGAGATCGTGGTGAGCTTGAAGGACGCGACCGCGGCGGGCGATGAGGTGCTGGTGTACAGCGTGCCGGGCTCGGCGGCCAACTGCGCGCCGTGGCCGATGGGGCGGCGCACGGCGCTGCGCGACGGCTACGTGCGCTGAGGGCTACGCGCGGAAGACGCCGTCGCTCCTCCGACATCCAACTCCGCCCCGCACACCGCCTCCCCGCGATGTAGCATCCAAGCTCTTCAGTGAGCGCACCCCCCGCACGACCCCGCTGGCTCGCCGCGTCCTTCGCGGCCCACGGCGTCGTGCTCGCGCTCCTCTCGACGCTCCCGCGCGTCACCGACCACGTCGCCGCGCTCGTGCCGCTCGCGCCCGCGGAGCTCACCTTCGCGCCGCTCCCCCCGCCGCCTCCCGCGCCGCCTCCCCCATCGCCCCCCGCGCTCGCAACGCCGCCTCCGCCGCCTCCGCCCCGCGCCGCCCCGCCGCGCCCGGCGCTGCGCGCCATCGCGCCCGTTCCATTGCCATCCCCCGCGCCCACCCCCGCACCCTCGCCACCCGCGCTCCCGTCTCCCGCGCTGCCGCCGCCGCCACCGCCGACGTTGCGCGCCGCGGACGTCTTCCGCACCAGCGCGGCCCTCGCCCCGACGCTCGCGCTGGCGCCGCCCACCGACGTACGCCCCGCGCTCGACCGCCGCACGCTCTTCCCCGGCACCGCCGACGCACCCGCCAACGCCCCCACGAGCGAGCTCGGCCGCGCCCGCGCCGCCACGCAGGGCTACGTCGCCGAGACGCTCGCGGCCTCCACCGCCCGCGAAGCCCCCGGCGTCCGCTCGTACCTCTGGAACGTCCGTCGCCGCATGACCGAGGCCTGGCGCCCGGGTGTCGTGCGCGTCCCCAACCTCGGCGAGACGCTCCTCGCGGGCTTCATTCCCCCCGAGCGCGCGATGCGCATCCTCGGCGACCGCTTCATGCGGCAGCAGCGGCGCGCGCTCGAACCCACCGTGCGCTCCGCGGGGGCCGTCGACGCCATCGAGGCCATCGGCGGCATCGCCGGCAACGGACCCAGCGGCCGCCAGAACATCCCCATCGACGCGGGCCAGGAGTCGTGGCGCCGCAACGTCCGCACCACCCGCGCCGAGGTGCAGGTCGATCAAGACGCCGCCGGGCGCATCCTCGACGTGCGCGTGCTCCACTCGTCGGGGATGGCCACCTTCGACCGCGCCGCCATCGAAGCCGTGCGCAGCGGGCTCGCCGAAGAAGACCCCATCCCCCTCCCCGGCGGCCGACGCTCGCGCTGGAGCTTCACCGTCGTCGCCACCCGCCGCCTCATCACCCTCAGCGCGGGCGGCACCTTCGACGAGTCGCGCGGCTGGTTCTCCGTCCAACTCCCGGGCCAGGTGAGCATCCGTACGCGCGTCCAGATGGAATCCTCCGCCGTCCTCCCCGCCGGGGGGTGATAGCCTGTTCTGTTTCGTGACAGGGGTGACAGGCGGGACGACCCCGACGACCCATCGTGGGCTCTCGGTGCGGCACTTTGGTCACGGCACGCTGCGTGTAGGAGTTCATCGTCACCCGATGGCCTCTCCTCCCCGCCGCGCGCGTTTCCTTGTGGCGACCTGCCCTCCTGGTCGAGAGTCCAGCGCTCGGGTCATGGACGTTCCTTCTTCTCCCGCGCGTTCGACGACGCTGCGACGGTATCAGCGCCTCGCCGAGCAGGGGCACGCGCACCTCGTCGCCGTGCTGCGCCTCGCCGCGCTCAGCCTCGGCTCCCCGCACGCCCTCCTCGCGCGCCTCGGCCCCGACCGCCGCGCCTTCGACGCCGTCGTCGGGATGGACCGTCGCGCCGCCGCGCCCCTCCTCCCCTTCTGCAGCTACGCGCTCCTGCACCCCGAGGGCTTCGAAGTCGCCGACGCCCGCGCGAGCGACGCCTTCGCGAGCTTCCCCGCCGTGCGCGCGGGGAGCGTGGGCATGGTCGTCGGCGCCGCGCTCCGCGACGCGTCGGGCGAGCTCGAAGGGGCCTTCGTCGTCGTCGACGCGCGCCCCCGCGCCCTCACCGACGCCCAGCGCGAGGCCCTCTCCGCCGCCGCCGCGGCCCTCTCGCACCACCTCGCCCACGAGCGCGAGCTCGACGCCGTCCGCGCGCGCCACGCCGAGCACCTGCGCGCCCTCGACGTGCTGCGTGGGGTGTTTCGCGGCGCGCGACGTCTCGCGATCGTCGCCGCCGACCTGGAGGGTCGCGTCACCTCGCTCAACGAGGGCGCCGCCGCGCTCCTGCGCTACGAGGCTGTGCCGCGCGGCCTCACCCTCGACGCGCTCTTCGACGTCGACGAGCTCGACCGCGCCGCCGTCACCGCCAACCTGCCCGGCACCCGCGCGGGACGCGGCGCCGTGCTGCGATCGCTGGCGGCGGGCGACGAGGGGGACAGCCGCGACTGGACGTGGCGCAGGGCCGACGGGAGCGCCGTCCCCGTCCACGCCACCCTCCACGCGGTGCGCGACGAGGACGGGTCGCTCTCGGGCTACGTCGCCGTCGCGCAGGACATCACCGAGCGCATCGCCGTCGCCCGCATGAAGGACGACTTCATCGCCGCCGTCAGCCACGAGCTCCGCACGCCGCTCACCTCCATCCGCGGCGCCGTCGGGCTCCTCGGCGGCGGCGTCGCGGGCCCGCTCTCCGACGACGCCGCCGAGCTCGTCACCCTCGCTGCCGGCCAGTGCGTCCAGCTCGAACGCCTCGTCGACGACCTCCTCGACCTCGCCCGCCTCCGCGTGGGGCGCGTCGAGCTCCGTCGCAGCGAGTGTCAGCTCGCCGCCCTCGTCCAGCACGCCGTCGCCGTGCACGGGCCCTACGCCTCCACCCTCCAGGTGAGCCTCCGCTTCGGCGACGACCCCGACACCCGCGCCGCGAGCGAGGCCCGCGTCGTCGTCGACCCCGACCGCGTGCTCCAGGTGCTCGCCAACCTGCTCTCCAACGCCGCGAAATTCTCACCGCCAGAGTCCGTGGTGACCGTGCGTATGCGACGGGTCGGGGCCTCGGTGCGGGTGCTCGTCGAAGACCGCGGCGCCGGCGTGCCCGAGGCGCTGCGGGCCCACGTGTTCGAACGCTTCATGCGGGCCGACCCGCCGGGCGTGGACGGCGCCCGCGCGCGGGGGACGGGCCTCGGGCTCAGCATCGCGAAGGCCCTCGTCGAGCGCCACGGCGGCGCCATCGGCTTCGACACCGAGACGGGCCGCGGGAGCACGTTCTGGTTCGACCTCCCCGCCCTCGGAGAGCCCGCGTGACCGCCGCCCGCGAAGAGCCCCGCACGGTGGCCGTCGTCGAGGACGACCGCGACACCCGCAAGCTCCTCGGCCTGTGGATCCGTGCGGAGGGCAACGGCCTCGCGGATTTCGACAGCGCCCGCGCGGTGCTCGCCTCGGACGTCACCCGCTTCGGCGCGGTGTGCCTCGACCTCCACCTCCCGGGCGCGTCGGGCATGGAGGTGCTCCGCGCGGTGCGCGCCCGCGACCCCGAGCTCCCCGTCATCGTCGTCACCGCCGAGCGCGCCGTGGACGCGGCCGTCGAGGCGATGCGCGCGGGCGCCTACGACTACCTCGTGAAGCCCGTCGACCGCGGGCGCCTCGCCCTCTCGCTCCGCCGCGCGTTGGAGAAGCGCGCCCTCACCGAGCGCGTCCGCGCCCTCTCGGCCCGCGCGGAGGGCGACGTCACCGCCGACGCGCTCGTGGGGACGAGCGGGCCCATGCGCGAGGTGCAGCGCCGCATCGAGCGCGTGCTCGACAGCGACGTCACCGTCTGCGTGCAGGGCGAGTCGGGGACGGGCAAGGAGCTCGTCGCCCGCGCCATCCACGACCGCGGCCGGCGCAAGGGAGGGCCCTTCGTCGCGATCAACTGCGCGGCCATCCCCACATCGCTGCAGGAGAGCGAGCTCTTCGGGCACGAGAAGGGCGCCTTCACGGGCGCGCTCACGGCGCGCGAGGGGCGCTTCGAAGAGGCCCGCGGGGGCACGCTCTTCCTCGACGAGGTGGGCGAGATGAGCGCCGCCACGCAGGCCAGCCTCCTCCGCGCGTTGCAAGAGCGCACCGTGCGACGTCTCGGCGGTCGCGACGAGATCGCCATCGACGCCCGCATCGTCTGCGCCACGCACCGCGACCTCGAAGAGGAGGTGCGCGCCGGGCGCTTTCGCCAGGACCTCTACTACCGCCTCGTGGTGTACCCCATCCGCGTCCCCCCGCTGCGCGACCGGCGCGACGACCTCGCGGCGCTGGCGGCGTGGTTTCTCCGCAAGCTGCGCTCGGACGTGGGGCGCGAGGTGACGCGGGTGAGCCCCGAGGCGCTCGAAGCCCTCGCCGCCTACAACTGGCCCGGCAACGTCCGCGAGCTCGAGAACGCCCTCCACTGCGCGATGCTCTCCGCCCGTGACGGCGAGGTCGACCTCCGCGACCTCCCGCCCGCCATCCGCGGCGCGCGCGGTTCGGGGCCCCACTCGCTCGCGCCCATTCCCCCCGACGCGGGGCCCGTGGAGCCCGACGAGCAGACCGTCCTGCCGCTCTACGAGGTCGAGCGCCGCGCCATCGTGCGCGCGCTGCGGGTCTCCCAGGGGGGCGTGTCGCGCGCGGCCAAGCTCCTCGGCATCAGCCGGACCACCCTCTACCGCAAGCTCGCTGAGTACGGGCTGGAGACCGGGTGACCCGTGGAGATTCGCACCGTCCTCGTGGCCGACGACGACCCCGCGGTGCGCCGCATCGCCGAGCTGAGCCTCGCGCGCGTCGGGGGCTTCCGCGTGGTGCTCGCGGCCACCGGGGCGGAGGCCCTCGCGGTGGCGGCCCGCGAGCTCCCCGATGTGATCGTCCTCGACGTGATGATGGGCGAGATGGACGGCGTCGCGACGCTCTCCGCCCTCCGCGGCCACGAGGTCACCCGCGGCATCCCCGTGGTCTTCATGACCGCGCGCGCCCTCGACGTCGAGGTGGCCCACCTGCTCGGCCTCGGCGCCTCTGGGGTCATCCGCAAGCCCTTCGACCCGATGAAGCTCCCCGCCGAGCTCCGTCGCATCACTGGCGCGGGGAGCGCATGAGCGCCGACGTCGAGGCCCTCATCGCCGAGGCGGTGGCGGACTTTCGCCGCGCGCTCCCGAGCCGCGTCGCCCGCATCGCCGCGCTCGTCAGCGACCCGGTGGGGCTGCGCGCCGAGGCCCACGCGCTCGCCGGCGCCGCCGGGTGCTACGGCTTCGACGCCGTCAGCGAGGCCGCGCGGGCGGTGGAAGACGACGGCGCCGTCGCGCTCCCGTCGCTCATTGTCGTGGCGGAGGCGTGCCGGTGAGCACGGCGATCACCGAGGTCCCGACGGACCCGTACCGCCTGGTGGGTCGCACCGTGGCCGGGCGCTACAAGGTCGAGTCGGTGCACCGCCGCACGCGCCTCGCGGTGGTCTACCAGGCGCAGCACGTCGAGCTGCGGTCGCGGGTCGCCCTCAAGGTGCTCCACATGCCCCCGTGGGTCACCGACGAGCACCGTGAGCGCTTCCTGGAGCGCTTCGAGCAGGAGGCCCGCACCGTCGCGGCGCTCAACCACCCGGCGATGGCGCGCGTCCTCGACTACGGCGAGCTGGTGCTCGACGTGGGGGCCACACCCTGGATGGCCATCGAGTGGCTGGAGGGTCGCACGCTGGAGGCCGACCTCGCCGAACGCCCCGGCGGACGGCGCTCGCCGCGCGAGGTGCTCGGGCTCCTCGGTCCGGCCTTCGACGCGCTCGCGTGCGCCCATGAGACCGGCGTCGCCCACCGCGACGTGAAGCCCGCCAACCTGCTCCTCGTCCGCCCCCGTCACGGCGACGTCGCGCTGCGCGTCATCGATTTCGGCATCGCGAAGGTGATGGAGCCCGACGAGCGCCCCGACCAGGAGCACACCGCCACCCGCGTCGCCATCACGGCCTTCTCACCCCTCTACGCCGCCCCCGAGCAGCTCACGGGATCGCGCACCGGCCCGTGGACGGACGTGCACGCGCTCGGGCTCCTCATCACCGAGCTGCTCACCGGCGCCGCCGCGTACCGCGCCACCGATGAGCGCACGCTGCTGCCCGAGGCGCTCGACAGCGAACGTCCCACGCCGGGCGCGCGCGGCGTGGCGGTGGGGCCCTGGGAGCCCGTGCTCGCCAAGGCGCTCCACGTCCGCGGCGCCGAGCGACACCCCGACGCGGGCGCGCTCCGAGCGGCGCTGGAGCGCTCGGTCGACGCCGCGCAGGCCGCGTGGGAGGCGCCCCTCGCGCGCAACGCGCTGGCCGACACGCAGGTCACCGTGGGCGAGCGCCCCTCGTCTCCCGCGGCGCGCCCCACCCGTCGTCGCGCGTGGATCGCCGCCGTCACGGGGCTGGTCGTGGTCGCCGCCGCCGCGCTCATCTGGTCGTCGCGCAAGCCGGCGCCGCCCGATCCGCCGCCGCCGATGGCGACCGCGGTGCCGGTGACGGTGATCCCCGCGGCGCCGCAGAGCGTGAGGGAGCAGCCCCCTGTGCCGGTGATTCTTCCGCAAGCCCCGCCGCCGCAGCCGCCGCGCCGTCCGCCGCCCCGCGCGAGCCGTGGCGCCCCCCAGCGATCCATCATCATCGAGTAGAGCGAACGCATGAACCTCAAGGGTGGCTCCGTCCTCAACAACCGCTACACGCTCATCACGCGCGTCGAAGACCACGGCCTGGGTGAGGTGTGGCGCGCGCTCGACGCCGCGCAGTCGCAGCGCGAGGTGACGCTGAAGCTGCTCCGCCCCGGGAGCGAGGGGGCTGTCGCGGCGTGCGGCGCGGCGGCTCGGGTGGGCGCGCCGACGCTGCTGCGGCCGCTCGATGCGGGCGTCGTCGGCGACCGGGCCTTCGTCGCCTACGATCGCTTCGCGGGCCGCTCGCTCGGCGCGTGGCTCGACGACGCGCGGGCGAAGCGCGACCTGCCGTCGCTGGCGTGGATCCGCGCGGTGTTCGAAGCGGCGGCGCTCGCGACGGAGGCGCTCCACGCGGCCGGGATCGCGCACGGGGCGCTCTCGCTCGCGACGGTGCTCGTATCCGCGGGCGATTCCACAGTGCGGGTGATCGACGCCGGCCTCGGCCCCTTCGCGGCCGACGAGGCGGCGGGGCGGGGGGCGCGACGGATGGACTGCGCCGCGCCGGAGGTGATCGCGGGCGAGGCCGCGTCCGCCGCGAGCGACGTGTACTCCCTCGGGCTGGTGCTCCTGGAGGCGCTCGCGCAGCCGCCAGAGATGGGGCGAAGCACCGCGATGGGGCTCCGCTACGAGGGGCGCGCGGACGTGGCCGACGCGGTCTGGGACGCGGCGATCCTCGCGACGAAGCCGAAGGCGGCGGAGCGCTTCCAGTCGGTCGCGGCCCTGCGCGCGGCCCTGGCGGACGAGTGGGAGGGCTTCGACGCGCTGGAGAGTCCGACGGTGATGACGCCGTCGCCCGCGGGGAGCACCGTGGCGGTCGCCCCTGCGGCTCCGACCCGCGCGCGCCACAGCGGCACCAGCCTCGCGGAGGACGTCGGGATGGACGGCGGAGGCGCGCGCGGCGCGGCCTTCGCGGGCACGATGGTGGCCGACCTCGACCAGCGCCTCGCGCGGATGCAGTCGCTGAGCTCGGCGCTCCTCGCGCACGATTTTGTTCGCAACCTCCCTTCGGCCGCGTCGACGCCGTCGCTCCCACCGCCGCCGCCGCGGCCAGCGCCGACGCCGTCACTCGCCCCCGCGGCCCCGCCCCCCGACGACGACCGCGGCCGCGCGGTGATGATCGCCGCGATCGTGATCGTCGCGCTCGCGGGCGTCGCGATGATCGCGTGGGCGTTGCTGCGCGGAGGGCGTGCGTAGCGACCGAAGATCGTTGTGAACGTTCAGTTTCGGAACAGGCTGGACAAGCCGCGTCGAATTGCGTCAGAGACACCCCACGTGGTACCCCAGGAGTCATTCCTGACATGAAGTTTCTACGGAAGACCAGCGTGCGAGGGACGCGCGCCGACAGGGTCGTAGCGCTGACCGCGCTCGCGCTGTGTGGATGCGGTCGCGACGACTGGAGCTACCGTGGCCGCGACGCGTCGAGTGACGTCGCGGAGGCCGCGACGGACGTCCCGAGCGACCGTTCGGACGCGACCGCGGACGTCGCCGCCGACCTCCCGCTCGACGTGCCCGCCGACCTCGCCGCCGACCTCCCGCTCGACGTGCCGACGGACCGCGCCGACGCGCCGACCGACGTCACCTCGGAGCTGATTTGCGAGCCGCCGAACCTCCTGTGTGGTGGGCAGTGCATCGATCCGCGGACCAACACCTCCCACTGCGGCATGTGCGCTCGGCTCTGCCCGCCAGCAAATGCCTGCATGGGCGGGGCGTGCATGGTGGTGTCTGGTTGCAACGCCGATGTCTGTGGCGGCGCTTGCGCCGATGGGGTTTGCTCGCAACCGGCTGCGCTGACCGTGGGGCGCGGTCACGTGTGCGCCCGCTTCGACAGCGGGCGGATACGATGTTGGGGCGGCAACACATCAGGGCAGCTCGGGCGGGCCTCGATCAGCCGTGCGGAGACCACCCCCGCCCTCGTGCTCGGGGTCGCGGAAGCCGACGCAGCGCTCTCGCGTGTGTCGGGCGTGAGCGCTGGGACGACGCACGTGTGCGCAGTCATCAATTTCGATAGCGCGGAGGCAGTCAGCAACGTGCGCTGCTGGGGGAACAACGATGCGCGCCAAGTGGGGCAGGCTGCCGTGGCGATCGTCAACCGCCCGGCGGAGACTGGCGTCACCCATGCCACCGCGATCGCGTCTGGCGCCCAGCATACCTGCGCCCTCAGGGTCTTGGACACGAGGTCTTCGATCTCCTGCTGGGGTAGCAACGCCCAGGGACAGATCGGCACCGGCGTCGTCGACGCGGTCGTGGCGACGCCCACGGAGATCCCCCCGAGCTCCTTCGGCTCGCCCGCACCCACCTTTCTCGGCGTCGCGGCGGGTGCACAACACACCTGCGCGTGGGATGCGACCCGGGTGTTCTGCTGGGGTGACAACGACGCGCTCGCCCTGGGCCGCTCGATGGGTCGTTTCAACCTCCCTGGCCTCGCCAACACCCCCGCGGGACCCGTCGAGAAGGTGGTGGCTGGGGAGGACTTCACCTGCGCCAGCATCGGTCCCAGTAGGGACGGAGTCGTCTGGTGCTGGGGATCTTCGGTCAATGGGCGCAACGGCGTCACCTCGCTCGCCGCCGTCGGCATCCCCACCCGAGTGCCCGGCCTCACCGGCGTGATCGACATCGCCGCGGGCCGCGCCCACGCCTGCGCGCTCCTCGCCTCCGGCGAAGTCCGCTGCTGGGGCCACAACCATCGCGGGCAGCTCGGGGTCGCCTCGCCCACGGAGTCTCCATCGCCGCTCCCCCTCGCGTCGATGCTGCGCTTCGACGCGATCGCCGCGGGCGGCGACACCACCTGCGGACTCGTCTATATGTCGCACGCCGTCGTCTGCTGGGGCGACAACTCCAGCGGCCAGCTCGCGATCCCCACGACGACGACGTCCCGGCATTTGCCGCAGCGTGTGATGTTCTGATGCTCCCCGAGGCGCTGCCCCATGAGTGAAGAAGCCCCCGATGTCTTCGGCCTCGTCGGCCGCGCGCTCAACGACAAGTACCTCGTCGACCGCGTCGTCGCGAAGGGCGGCTTCGGCACCGTCTACCAGGGCCGCCACCTCGAGCTCGACACGCCCGTCGCGGTGAAGGTGCTCATGGTGCCCGACCGCTTCCAGGGCGATCTGCGGGAGGAGTTCCTGGAGAAGTTCAAGCTGGAGGCGCGCACCATCGCGGCGCTCAACCACCCGGCCATCGTGCGCGTGCTCGACTTCGGCACCGGGCTCTTCACCACCGGCGCCTCCCCCTGGATGGCGCTCGAATGGCTCGAGGGCCACACCCTCGAAAGCGAGCTCGAGGCGCGCCTCGGTCAGCGCGGTCGCTCTCCCCGCGAGGTGCTCGCGCTGCTCCGCCCCGCCTTCGACGCGCTCGCCTGCGCCCACGAGATGGGCATCGCCCACCGCGACGTGAAGCCCGCCAACATGATGGTCGTCCGCGCGCGCCGCGGCGAGGCCGGCCTGCGCATGCTCGACTTCGGCATCGCCAAGGTGATGGAGCCCGAAGAGCAGGCCGGCTCGGGACACACCTCGACGCAGACCGAACTCACCGCCTTCTCCCTCCTCTACGCCGCCCCCGAGCAGATCAGCCGCTCGCGCACGGGGCCCTGGACGGACGTGCACGCGCTCGGGCTCATCCTCACCGAGATGCTCACCGACACGCAGGCCTACCAGGCCGAGGACACCACCCAGATCTACGCCGAGATCGTCGGCCGTGAGCGCCCCACGCCAGGCCGCGCGGGCGTCGATGTGGGCCCCTGGGAGGCTGTGCTCGCGAAGGGGCTCACGCTGCGCCCCGCCGACCGCTACGGCAACGCGTCGGATTTTCTCGCGGCCCTGGAGTCCACCATCGAAGACGCCGAGGCCGCGTGGCAGAGCGCTCGGGCGATGCGGGCTTCACTGTCTGGCAAGCCCGTGGCGCCGCTTCAGGGGCCCGCGACGACGCCTGACCAGGTGAAGCCCGATACGCTCATGGGCGCGACGGGGGCGATGGTCTCCCCGCGACGGAGCCGTCTGCTCCTCCCGCTCGGCGCGCTCGGGGCGCTCAGCCTCTTCGCGGGGGGGCTCTACGCCGTGACGCACACCGTCCCCGCGGCCGTGCCCGAGGCTCACCTCGCGCAGCCCCCCGCGCGCCCCGCGCCGGTGTCGCCGCCCGTCGCGCCTCCCACCGTCGCCGCACCGCCCGCACCGCCGGCACCCCAAGCGCCGGTCGCCGCAGCGCCTGACGCTTCGGTCGTCGCGCCGGCGGTCACCGCCCCCGTCGACGATCGGCACGGCCGTCGGCGCCGTCACCGCGAGCGCGCGCCCAGCGAGCGTGGCAACGGCGGCGGCGGCGGCATCATCATCGAGTAGCGCAGAGAGCCAACACCGCCCATGCACCG
>JBILLV010000364.1:0-8915 GCA_044375895.1 Polyangiales bacterium
GGGCGCGAGGAGGAGGGCGACGAGGGCGGTGGGGCGCATCGAGGGCGGCGGAGTGTACTGCGGGGGCGGAGGGGGGATACAGCGGCGTGTGGCAGGGGGTGGCGTGGCGAGGGCGAAGGGGGAGGGGGCAACCGGGCGGACAAAGTGGCTTGATAGCACCAGCACGACGTGGGTATCGTTCTGAGGGTCGGCTCCATCACTGCGGTTGTGCGCCTATCGTGCAAGTCCAGATAGCGCATGAAGTTTGGCCGTCGAGCGTTGGGCGACGAGCCGTTGGAGCTGGCGGCGGCGACTGATCGGTAGTCCGGAAAGAGCCTGATGCATGACAACTGCAAGCGACGCCATGAATCTTCCTCCGCACCGCCAACTCCGAGCATGCCTCTGTGTGCTTAATAGGGCTATTCTGGCCGCGCGAATGGCTGGGTGGAATGGCGAGCCGTCGGGCCTTTCCCCGGAGCCGTGTGCACGGCTTGCCAGCCTCATGGACGCCGTCCACAACATCCCTGATCTGGTTCAGCGCTGGGATCAATGCAACGAGGAGTGGCTTCGTTCAGAACTGCGGGCGTACGACGAGCGGTGGCAGACGAATGGCTCGCTGCTCGACACCTACGATCATGCGGTCAGGTCAGAGACGAGCAACTCCAGCGGAACTCTTGAAACGATCGAGTGGCATGATCTGCCGGTGAGGAAGGTATCCATCAGCGAGAGTGGTATTGAACTCGTCGTGACACCTTACATCGATGAACTTGAGATCTATGGGTCTTGTTGCCTACGCATCTTCGATGCGGAAGTGCTTTCTGTCGATCTTGGCGGCACATTGTCGTCCGAAGATTTGGAGGCGTTGGAGGTGTCTTCGTTCAACTATTCCTTCGCTCCGTCGGGTCGGATAACCGGGACGATCAGTATACTTCCAGGGAGTGCGGGAATCTGGACGGTTTCCTTTACGAACGCGCTGTGGAAGCTGGAAAATGCCTGACACAACGATGGTGGCGAACGCAAACACTTCACCCGCTGAACGCGCGCGTGAGTTGCGGCGGCGCCGTATCGGCCAACCGTTGAGCCGACGGGTACGGCCATGAGCGTGCTGGTCGTGCAGGGCGGCAAGACCTACGTTGCTACGACCCTCGATGCTGCGGGGGACGTCGTCAGTCCCTTCCCGGGCGCCTTGTTCGCGTGCATGATCTGGAGCCACGACGACCGCTTGACGGAGGCTCAACGCGCTGAAGTGGCGAGGCAACTGCTACAGGCCGGTTGCCGATATGCGGTGTGCGGCGGGCAGATTTGCGAAGCGTGGCATGACGCGGTCGACGAGGAACTTCTGCAGCAGCAATCGAACGCCCCCGCCACAACTCTCGACGCCGTGGAGGTGATGACGACGTGGCACACCGACGAGAGTCCTGACGACGTGGCCTTCTTCTTCGTTCTGAACACGAACTTCGGTGATCACGATTTTGAACACTACCTCGTACTGCACGTCGGCGACGGCCCGGCCCGGGAGGAGGTCGATGCCGCGGTGCGACGGTACGCCATCAACGAGGAAGCGGTGTAGGAAGCCGATGCTGCCGACCGCCCCACTACCCCAAAGGAACTTCCGCCGCCGTCTGCACCCCGGCGGCAGACTGGCAGGCCGGAAGACGATCTGGAGACTCAAGCATGCAACCTCACCGTCTGAATGTCGTCGGTCCCTTCTACGTGGTCGACGGGTGTTGCACCGCGTGCGGTGTGCCTGAGGCTGTGGCACCACAGCTGTTCGCATGGGACGGCTCGAACCACTGCTATGTGCGCAAGCAGCCGACAGGCCCAGACGAGATGCGTCAGATGGTAGACGCCATCGCTGGCGCCGAATTGCCGTGTATTCGGTACCGCGGGCGTGACCAGGACGTGCTGCTCGCCTTGAAAAATATCGGCGAGATCGACCAGTGCGATCATCTCGGGTGGAACGGCCTTTGGCGCCGTCTGGGTGCCTGGCTGCGAACTGGGCGGCGATGACCGATCGTGCCCGTGACGAGGTCGTTCGCGAGCGGGCGCATCTCTTGAGCCCGGCTCTGCGGGCGATCCGATGGTAGCCCAGGGTGAGCGTTCGGCGAACCCTGGGCCGTCGGCGAACACTGGGCCGTTGAAAGGGCTGCAACCATGACCTTCCGAGAACTCGTGCTGGACATCCTGAGCACCTTTCCCGCGCAGAACCCGCGGTATGCGGAGGTGCTGGCGGAGCAGTTGGCGTCGATCGAGTCGTTCGATGACGAGCTGAATGGCTACGGTGCGTATTGTCGCCTGCGTGTCGGCCCCGGCGCCCGCCGACTTCCCCCCGAGCTTTCAAACCAGTACCTCCACAACAGCCTTCTGGTCGAGATGGAAGGCCTCGCCCATGAGCTTCAGTTTGTGCTCGGCGTCGGCCCGGCCGGTGTCGTGGACGAGCTCGAAATCGCGCCGAGCGACGGAGTCGGATGGGATGGTGTGGTGAGGCGATACCGTCTCGTCGCCTCGGAGTGATGCCCATGGGCCTCCCGAAGTCCGCCCCGCTCGTCCTGCGGCGGTACGAAGGGCCAGGCGATGGAGAAGATCCTCCGGCGCTGATCCATCTGCCCGCTCCCCGCGCCCGCCGCCGACGACGCCCCCGCGCGGGGGAGTAGACCTCCCGAAACGGTTCGTGATACCCGACGCCCCGTGAAGTACCTCGTCACCGGCGCCACCGGGTTTCTCGGGCGACACCTCTGCCTCCAGCTCGCGGCGCAGGGCCACGACGTGCTCGCCCTCGCGCGCTCCACGGCCCGTGCCCCGGCGCACGAGCGCATCCGGGCGGTGAAGGGCGACATCCTCGACGCGGCCTCGATGCGGGCAGCGAGCGACGGCTGCGACGGGGTGTTTCACTGCGCGGGCCGGGTGTCGCGCGACCCGCACGACGCCACCGCCCTCTGGGAGGCCCACGTGGTGGGGACGCGCGTGGTGCTCGACGCGGCGCGGGCCGCGGGCGTCAAGCGCGTCGTCCACGCGTCGACCTCGGGGACCCTCGCCATCAGCGACGACCCCGACGCCGTCGCCACGGAAGACACCGCGCCGCCGCTCCGCTTCATCGAGCGCTTCGCCTACTACCGCACCAAGCTCTACGCCGAGTACGAGGCCCTCGAGCAGCACCGCAAGGGGCTCGACGTCGTCATCGTCAACCCGTCGCTGCTGCTCGGTCCGGGCGACGTGCACGGGTCGTCGACGGGCGATGTGAAGCTCTTCCTCGACGGGCGCATCCCGATGGTGCCGGCCGGGGGCATCGCGTACGTCGACGCGCGCGACGCGGCGGAGGCGATGGCGCTGGCGATGGACAAGGGGACGCCGGGGCGGCGCTACCTCATCAACGCGTCCAACTGCACGGTGGCGGCCTTCTTCGGGCGGCTGGAGCGGGTGTCGGGCGTGAAGGCCCCGCGGCTCCCGATGATGAAGGGCACCGTCCTCGCGCGCTTCGGGGCGAAGGCCATCGAGCGGGCCGCGAAGGCCATCGGCGCGGAGCCCCCCGTCGACGCGGTGAGCGCGGAGATGGGTCAGCTCTTCTGGTACTGCGACAGCGGCCGGGCGGAGCGGGAGCTGGGGTGGAAGGCCCGTGACGCCGTCGCGACGCTGGCCGACACCGTGGCCGAGCTGCGCGGGGCGTAAGGGGAGCGACGGTCAGTCGGCGGAGGCGTCGCCCGGCAGGGCGGCGTCGCCGAGCGCGCAGAGGCCCGAAGCCTCGCGCTCCGCCTGGCACGCCATGGTCATCGCGGAGCCTGCGTCGGTGCACGTGAACGTGGCGGCGCTGAGGCAGTTGAGCGTCGCGGTGGCCTGCGACGCACACCCCGGCGCGTTGATGAAGGCCTGACACTGGCTCACGCAATCCCCCATGTTCGTGCCCGGACACGCCGCGATCGAGCGGGTGCAGACCGAGGCGCAGGTCGCGCCGCCCATCGGGGCGCTGCCGTCGCCGAGGTCGATCCCACCGCCACCGCCGCCGTTGTTCGCCGACCCGCACGCCGTGAGCGCGACGACCGCCAGCCACACCAGACCCATACCACGCATCATCGAGAGACCTCCTGAGGCGCGCGAGACTACGTCAACCCATCGCACAACCCCAAGCCTTCAGCGCGCGCCGAGCGACGCCCGGGAGAGCGCGGCGCCGTGCACCGAACGAGCGCCCACCGCGAGGAGTTGTTCCCGCAGGCTGTCGAGCGTCGCCCCCGTCGTCACCACGTCGTCGACCACCAGGAGACGACGCCCGCGGATCCCTTCGGGGCGCGTCACCGTGAAGGCGTCGGCGACGTTGGCGCGGCGTGACGCGCGGTCGAGGCGCGTCTGCGAGGGGGTGTCGCGCGTGCGGGCCACCGCGTCACCGAGCACCGGGACGCGGAGGTGACGGGCCAGCGGGCGACAGAGCTCGCGCGCCTGGTTGTAGCCCCGCGCGCGCAGTCGATGCGGGTGCAGCGGAACGGGGATGAGCGCGTCGTAGGGGCTCTCGGGGGGCTCGAAGTTCTCCACCAGGAGCGCGCCGAGCGAGGCGGCCACCGCGGGGTCGCCGTCGTACTTCGCGCGGTAGATGGCGCGGGCGAGGGAGGCGCCGTGCTCGTAGGTCACGGACACGCCGGGGGGACGTTGGTCGGCGGCGAGGAGGTACGTGCGGCAGTCTTCGCAGAGCGGTGGGCGGAGGGGATAGGCCGCGTCGCAGGCGGCGCAGGTGGGCGGGGCGACGAGGTCGAAGAGGTCGGCCGCCACGGTGCGGAGGCCGACGAACAGGGGGCGGAGCGGGTGCATGGCGGGTCATCGAAGCGAAGGCGCAAAGTGGCGCGTCCCGGAGGTGTTGCCCGGTGCGTCATGACGCGGTGCGATGGTCTTTAAATCGAGTGAAAGAAGAAAATCGACGAGGTGTATTGACGCGAGGCGTCAATGGCTTATGGTCCGGGCAGAGAGAGGTGCTGTGATGAGTCTGGAGACGATGACCGAGGGGTTTCGCGCGCAGGTGGTTCGGGCGGGCGATGGGTGGCTGAAGCAGGGGCGGGCCGTGGGGGCGACGGCGCTTCGGACGGGGGCGCGCACGCTGGCAGAGACGGCCCAGCGGCTCGATGGGCTGGCCGAGCGGCTGGCGCCCGTTGGCGCGGTGGAGGGGGGCACGGAGGTTTCGAAGGAGGCGCCGCAGGAGATCGCGGCGGAGGCCCCCGCGGAGGCGCCCGTCGAGGCGGTGGTGACAGCGCCGGTGGTGGTCGCGGAGGCGGCGGTGGCGCCCGCGGAGGTGAAGGCGGCGGTCGGAGCGACGGCGGACGCGGAGGCGAAGCGTCGCAGCCGTCGCCACGGGAGGCGCTGACCGTCAGCGCGTCGGCCTCGCTCCAACGACCGATGCGGGTGAGCGCCGCGATGCGGAGCGGCTCGCGCTCGTCACGGCGGGGGGACGTGCGCCGCGGCTTCCTCCGCTGCCTCACGGGCCTGCCTCGCCGTTCGCGCCCGTGTCGCGGCGGCCGTCGCCTGCGGGGTCCCGGCGCGCTCGATGTAGTCGGCGAGGAGCCACTCGGCGTGGCGGCGCTGCGTGGTGGGGGCGCGCTCGATGGCCTGCAGGTGCGCGGGCGCGCGGGTGAGTCGGTAGAGGGCGGCGTGCGCGTCGAGCCCGACGTCGGGGTCGGCGACGAGCCGCTGGAGGGCCGCTCGAGACTCCGGGGTGTCGAAGCCGCCGAGGGCCAGCGTCGCGCGCGAGCGACCCACCGCGTAGCCCGCGGGGCCGAGGGGGTTCTCCACGTCGCCGCGGGGCGTCGGGCGCTGGATGAGGGCGATGAGGAGCGGGACAGCGCGCGGGTCGCCGAGGAGGTCGAGGGCGCTGGACGCGTCGATGTAGAGGGGGCCCATGTCGCGCGGGAGCACCCGCGCCATCACGTCGAAGAGGCGGGGGTCGTGGAGGCGCGCGAGGGACTCCGCCGCGGCGCGCATCGTCAGCATCGAGCGGGCGTGTTCGAGGAGGCCGAAGAGGGTGTCGGCCGCGTCGGGTCCGTGCGCGCGGAGAGACGTCCACCCGAGCGCCTCCATCGCGTCGTGCGAGTGGTGCCACACGAAGATCGCCAGCAGCATCCGGGCGTCGGGTGTTCGCACCGTGCCGAGGCGCTCCAGCTCGGCCCGCACCGTCGGCTCTCGTTGCCTCGCCTCGCTCGCCGGGGCCGCATCGAACCACGGCGCCAGCACGCCCGCGGCGGCAACGTTGGCGTCCGTCGGCGCGAGGGGGAAGGCGCCCACCCAACGGTGAAAGGTCGCCATGCCTCGCGTGCGGCGCGCGTCGTCGGCGCGTCCCTCCGCTTCGTACTGCGTCGCGAGGGAGGCGAGGGCGGTCGCGCGCGTCGGCTCCGCCTGCACCAGGGACTCGTAGAGCCCGATGGCCCGGCGGCGATCGCCCGCGGCGGCCACGGCGTCGGCGAGGTGCTCCTCCGCGTCGCGGTCGTGCGTGAGGCGAACCACGCGCTCCCAGACTCGCACGGCGTCGGCGTGGGCGCCGAGGCGGGAGGCGACGACGGCGGATCCCTCCATCGCGCCGAGGTGGTTGCCCCGCGCGCGCAACGCCTCCGCGAAGGCGTCGCGGGCCGCCTCCAGCCACGCGTGAACCCGCTGGGCGGCGTCGGTGTCGGCGGCATTCTGCGGGGCTCCGTCGACGGCCTGACGGAGGCGCACGCCGCCGATGAAGGTCCACAGGTCGGCGTCGTCGGGCACGTGCCGGAGCCCCTCGCGGAGCAGCGGGACGGCGCGCTCGGGCTGCCCGTTCTGGACGTGGAGGAGCCCGTAGCGGAGGCGGACGGCGCGGTCGTCGGGGTGACGCTCGAGGGCCGCGCGGAGCGTCGCTTCGGCCTCCTCGAAGCGCTCGTTCGTGTACTGCTCGCCCGCGGTGGCGATGGCGGCGCGGGCCTCCGGCGTGAGCGGAGCGGGCTCGGTGGTGTAGGCCACCTCGGAGGCGGCGTCGCGGGCCGTGGGGGCCGTGTCCGCGGGGGGCGGCGCGGGCCGTCGCGTCGTGGCGCAGGCGGCGAGGAGGAGGGCGGCGACGAGCGGTCGGGACGTCATGGCGGGCTCTGCCGAGTCTCTACCCCGTCGGTCGCTCCGGGCGGTAGGGGAAGCGGGATTTCTGCGCGTTGAGGGGGCCTTCGAACCAGCGCTGCGAGGCCGCCGCCGCCGCCAGGGTGACCACCGTCGAGAGCCCCCAGAGCGCGAGCCTCCCGCGCAGCGCGGGGAAGTGGTAGCGGAGCCCGAAGAACACCAGCGGGTGGACGATGTACACCGCGTAGCTGACCCGTCCGAGCCAGGCGAGCGGACGCCACGACATCACCCGCACGAGCCACCCCTCGCGCGCCGCGCAGGCGCTCACGAGCGCGCCGAGGAGGAGGGCGTAGGCGGTTCCCTTCAGGCCCGCGAGGCCGTGGGTGAAGGGCGTCGCCCCGGCCCCGCGGGTCGCGAGGGTGGCGCCCGCGAGCACCGCCGCGCCGACCATCGCCATCACCGCGCGAACCCGCGGGACGGAGGGGGCGCGCTCGCGGTGGATCCACGCGAGGAGGGCGCCGACGCCGAGCGCGTCGAGGCAGCCCGGGAGGAGGTAGAGCACCGCGAAGCGACCGAGGCCCGCCACCACGCCGAACGAGCGCCACGCCGTCCCCGCCACCACGATGGTCGCGAAGAGCGCGGGGAGCAGGCGACGTGGCGTGAGGATCACCGCCCAGAGCCACAGGAGGTAGAACTGCTCCTCCACCGAGAGCGACCAGAAGTGCGAGGGGTAGCCCACCCACGCGTTGGCGCGGGCCACGAGGAAGCTGGTGCAGTGCGTCGCGTGCCACCAGAACTCGTCGCGGAAGCCCACCACGTCGGCCGCCCAGAGCCCCGCGAGGGTAAGGTAGTAGAGCGGCAGGAGGCGCAGGAAGCGCCGCGCGTAGAAGGCCCGCGCGAAGGCCCCGAGGGTGGTGTCGCCGGCCTCGATGAGCGCCCGGCCCTGGAGCAGGATCGTGGTGATGAGGTAGCCGCTCAGCGCGAAGAACAGCCGCACGCCGAGGAGCCCGCGGTCGATGGGGAAGCCGGCGCCGACCTCCCAGTGGTGGAGCACCACGAGGAGCACCGCGACGCCGCGGACCCCGTCGAGGGCGGGGGCATGGTCGGTGGGCCGCTCGCTCACGCGGGGAGTGTAGTAGCGCGGCCCCGCGCGCGCGTGGTAGGGCAAACGCCGTTATGACGGACTTCCCCGACCGCTACGACCCCCTCATCGCTGAGTCTCGCTGGTACGCCCGCTGGCAGGACGCCGGCGTGTTCGCCCCCGACCTGGACGCCGCCCGCAAGGGCCGCCCCACGTACGTCGTGATGATGCCGCCGCCCAACGTCACGGGCTCGCTCCACATGGGGCACGCGCTCTTCGTCACCATTCAAGACGTGCTGGTGCGCACCCATCGCATGCGCGGCGACGCCACGCTCTGGCTGCCCGGCGTCGACCACGCGGGCATCGCCACGCAGGCCGTGGTGGAGCGCGAGCTCAAGCGCCATGAGGGCAAGTCGCGCCACGACCTCGGGCGCGCCGCCTTCCTCGAGCGCGTGTGGGCGTGGAAGGAGAAGAACGGCGACCGCATCGTCGCCCAGCTCAAGGCGATGGGCGCGTCGGCGGACTGGTCGCGCGAGCGCTTTACCATGGACGAGACCTGCAACCGCGCGGTGGTCGAGGCCTTCGTGCGGCTCTGGGAGCAGGGGCTGGTGTACCGCGGCGAGCGGCTCATCCACTGGGACCCGCAGCTCCTCACGTCGCTCTCCGACGAGGAGGTGGAGCACGAGGAGAAGGACGGCGAGCTCTGGCGCTTCGCCTACCCCGTGAAGGGCGGCGAAGGCGAGATCGTCGTGGCCACCACGCGGCCCGAGACCATGCTCGGCGATGTGGCGGTGGCCGTCCACCCCGACGACGA
>JBILLV010000365.1:0-8865 GCA_044375895.1 Polyangiales bacterium
GTCGCTAACCTGCTCGGGGTGCGCGAGCCGGGGGCTGACGCGGTAGGTCACGGCCTCTTCCTGCGCGTCCGTGAGGTCGTTGGCGACCAGGCCCATCAGGCGCAGTCGGTCGCGGACGGAGAGCTGACAGACGTGCTGCTCGTAGAGACGCTCGATGGTCATGGCGGGGGGCATGAGCAACCCTCGAGGTGGAGGGTAACCCGTCGGCCCCACGCGTCGCCACATCACGTTTCGGTGCCACCTGGGGGCGCGTCTGTGGTGGCAGAATGTATCATCGCCCGCGATGCCCCGCCGCGCTCGCGGGCTGCGTCGACCTCGAGAGCACCGACCCGTGACCACTCCCCGCCTCACCCGCCGCGCGCTCCTCCACGGCTCCCTCGGCCTCTTCTCCGGCACCTTCACCTTCGGCTGCGCCGACCCCTCCGCCCCGCCCCCACGCGACGCCACCCTCCCCGACGCGCTCTCCCCCACCGACGTCAACCTCGCCGCCGACGTCGACGTCGCCACCACCCCCTCCTGCTCCCCCGAGCTCGCGGGCGGCTTCCGCGAGGCCGTCGCGCAGCTCCTCCCCGCGCCGACGGTGATGCTCGACGCGCTCGTCGGCGACGGCCTCGACGGCCGCCTCTACACCGACCTCGCCGCCCTCGACGAGCGCACCCTCGCGCTCCCCACCGAGCGCTTCTACGTCCGCACCCGCGCCTCCTCGCTGCTCGACACCACCCGCCCCTGGCGCGTCGCCTTCAACGGCCTCTTCACCGCGCCGCGCGAGCTCTCCGTCGAGTCCCTCCTCGCGCGCTCCGTCGACCAGGGCGAGGTGTTGCTGGAGTGCTCGGGCAACGGATCGGGCGGCGCCTACGGCCTCCTCGGCGCGGCCCGCTGGGAGGGCGTCCCGTTGCACACGCTCGCCACCGAAGCCGCGCCGCCCTCATCACCGACGCGCGTCCTCGTGTCGGGCTTCGACACGTACCCCGCTCCCTCCGCGCGCTCGACGCCGGGCGCGAGCTGGGTGTTCACGCTCGACCAGCTCCGCGCCACCGGGGCCTTCCTCGCCACCCGCATGAACGGCGCCCCCCTCACCCGCGACCACGGCGCTCCCGTGCGCCTCATCGTCCCCAACTGGTACGGCTGCACGTGCATCAAGTGGGTCGACGCCGTCACGCTCGTGGCCGACGACGTCCCCGCCACCGCGCACATGACCGAGTTCGCTTCGCGGACGATGCAGGTCGGGAAGCCCACCCTCGCCCGCGATTTCCAACCCGCCGCGATCGACCCCGCCGCGCTGCCCATCCGCGTCGAGCGGTGGCGCGTGGGGGGGATCGTTCGGTACCGAACGGTCGGCCTCCGTTGGGGCGGCGCCGCGGACGACGCGCTGGAGATCCAGTACAACCGCGACCTCCCCTGGCTCCCGGTAACGGTGTGCCGAGCGCGCGCCACGCCCCGCACCTGGGGCGCGTGGGAGCACGTGTTTCGACCACCCGCCGCGGGGCGCTACACCCTCACGCTGCGCGTCGCCGACCGTCGCGTGCAGGCGCGCCGCCTCGACGCGGGCTTCTACGCGCGGGCCGTCGACATCCCCGCGGGGTAGCGCCCGTCGCTCACTCCAGGAGGTTGTCGAGCACCGGCAGCCCGCGGCGGTGCTCGTCGCGATCCACGTGGTGGCGTGGGCGCCGCGGCGGTCGTCGCACCACGATGTCGCCCGCGGCGTCGCGCACCACGATCATCCCGTCGGCGTCCACCTCGGCGTCGGCCGCGTCGACCTCGGCGTCGGCGACGTCGGCCACCACGTCGGCGTCGACGGCGGCGTCCTTCGGAGACGGCGGCGGACCGCTGCGCGCGTCGGGGCCCATCGGGCTCGGCCCGTCGGTTCGAACCACCGTGCGCTGGCACGCGAGGAAGGCCCCCGCCGCCAGCGCGAGGGCGATCGACGCGCCCGCCTTCACCGCCCGCTTCACGCGGCGCCGCCGCAGCTCGCGCTCATCGATCGGCATGGGACACCTCCAGGCGCTTGCGGGGGCGGAGCGTCACCACGGGCGCGTCGGCCTCGCGGGTCGGCCCGTCGACGATGGGCAGCGCCTCCGGCCGCGGCGGCGCGTAGACGTTCTCGTCGAGGCCCTTGAACACCCCGAACACGCTGAGGAGCCCGTCGCGGAGCTGCGCCACGTCGAGCTTGCGCGGCATGATGTCGGCCACGTGACACACGTAGTACCAGGCCCGAAACATCGCGTAGAAGAAGTCGTTGGGCGGCAGCTCGATGAGCCTCCGCCACAGCGGCAGGAGGGCGGGGATGGCCGCGGCGACGGCGAACACCTTGTGGAGGTTCTCGATGCGCTGCTTCTCCGCGGGCGAGCGGAAGCGGAGCACGGACTCGGTGTAGTAGCTCTTGTCGATGGCGTCGAAGTCCCCAGAGAACCAGCCGTTCTTGACGGCGTAGTCGGCGAGGCCGGTGCCCGGGTACGGCGTGCAGAGCGTGGCCGCGGCGTAGTCGACGTCGAGCTCGATGTTGAGCCGCAGGGTCGCGAGGTCGTCTTCGAGCGTGCCCCCGGGGATGCCGAGGATGTTGTCGGCGAACACCACGATCCCCGCGCGCTTCAGCATCCGGATGCCGTCCTTCAAGCGGGCCATCTTCACGTTGCGCCGGAGCACCTCGTTGGCGATGGTCTCGCTCGCGGTCTCGATGCCGACGTTGACCGAGTGGCAGCCCGACCACGCCAGGAGCTCGACCATCTCCTCGTCGACGATGTCGGCCCGCAGGTGGCAGTAGTAGGGCGTCTTCACCTCGCGGCGGTACATCTCCCCGAAGACCTTCAGCCATTTCGTGTCGTACACGAAGATGCTCTCGCGGAAGCCGACGATGTCGAGCGGCCCCTGGCGCCGCACCGCCACCAGCTCCTCGATCACGCGCTCGGGCGCGCGGATGCGCACCTTCTTCCAGGTCGATCCGTAGTGCTCCACGAGCGAGGGGTTGAAGCAGTACGAGCACGGGAACGGGCACCCCCGGTTGGTGGTGAACGATTTCAGCGGCCGCATCCGCAGCGAGTCGTCCCACTCGTACAGGAGCTCGCGCGGAGGAAACGGGAGCGCGTCGATGTCGCGCCGCAGCTCGCGCGGCGGGTTGCGGTAGATCACCCCCTCCTGCTTCACCCACAGGTCGCGAATGCCGCGGATGTCGTCGCCGCGTTCGAGCGCGTCGCAGAGCTCGACGGCCGCGTCTTCGCCCTCGCCCTGGCAGATGACGTCGAGGCACGGGCTCTGGAGCACCTCGGGGTAGTACGTCGGGTGCGGGCCTCCCATGAGGGCGAGGAAGCCTGGCGTCACCCGCTTCAGGTGGTGCAGGAGCCCGAGGTAGTAGTGGTGCATCCCGGTGGTGGTGCCGACGGCGATGACGTGCGGGTCGAAGCGCCGAACCTCCTCCTCCACCGATCGCCCCCGCGTCCCGATGAAGCGGCAGATGTGCCCCGCCCGCTGGAGGCAGCCCGCGATGTAGAGGGCCCCGAGGGGCTCGGCCCCCTCCAGCTCCTTCACAATGAACAGCACCCGTCGTCCCATGAACCAACCTTTCTGCGAGATGTCTTCGCGCCCGCGCGTGCTTTGACGGGTGGGGAGGGCTTCCCGGTCTCCGATCCGGTAGTGTCGCCCGCCGATGACCTCGCTCCGCTGCTCGATCGACCCTGACGCCCCCATCGCCCGCGCCCTCGCCCGCGGCCCCGCGCTGCTCGACGCGGTGCGCGACGGCGTCCCGCGCCTCTCGGTGGCGCTCACCCGCGGCGAGGCGGTGGTGCTCGGTTCTCGGCAGCGGGCCGGGCGCGTCGTCGACCTCACCGCCTGCGCGCGGGTAGGGTTCCCCGTGCTGCGGCGGGCGACCACGGGGACGGCGGCCACGCTGCGCGGCAACGGCCTCGTGTGGACGCTCGCGCTCCCGCGGGTCGACGCGCTCCTCCCCGACGCCACGCTGCGCACGCTGCTCAACCGCAACGTGCGGCTGCTGCTGTCAGGCCTCACCCGCACGGGCGCGACGGCGGGGTACTTCGGGCGCGAGTGGGTGGCCGTCCGTCACTGCCCCGCGGCCGTGCTCGGCTACGACATCACTGACGACGGCCGGGCGCTCGTCGAGGCGATCATCGGGTGGTCGAACGACCTCGCGCTGCCGAAGGAGATGGCCGCTCCCGAGGAGCTCGTGCTCGACCGCTGGCGCATGAAGCAGCCCGTCGCGCTCGGGCGCTGCGTCGGCGAGGGGTGGTCGCCCCTGCGCGTGGCCGAGACGCTGGTAGCAGCCGCGGCCGAGCGCGCCGGGGTCACGCGCGAGGAGGAGCCGTTGGCGACGGTGACCGCGCGCGAGGCCGTGCGCGACGGCAACGACCCGGTGCCCGCGGGGATGCGCGTCGGCCCGCTGGTGAGCGTGCCGATCGGCTACGTCGAGGCCGCGCAGGGAGAGGGCGGACGCTGGTACGGCGGCGACGCGCTGGCGTCCAACGCGTGGCTCGACGCCCGCGGACGAGGCGACCCCAACGACGGCCCGCTGGAGGGGGCGCAGTGGGAGGACTTCGAAGCGGCGCTCGGGTGAGGACACGGTAGGCTGCACGCCCGATGCGAAGCCTGCTCCTCGCGCTGTGGATCTACGTCTTCCCGCTCGTCGCCCCCTGGGCCATTCTCTACGGCGTCAACGCGACGGCGCCCGGCGTCCCCTTCGCGCGAACGAACCTGCCGCGGGAGGCGTGGCGCGCCGACCGTTGCACCTGGGCCTGCCACAACCGCGGCTGCCGCCACCGACCGAAGCTCCCCGCGGCGCTCACGGGCGACCGCGGGCTCTTCGGGGCGACGATCCGCGGGCTCTACGCCGTCGGCGGCGGGCTGTCGGGCGACCGCTTCGTGGGCTACGGCGCGGCCAACATCCTGCTGCTGTGCGTGGGGTGGCCCGGGCTGATGTACGGGCTCTGGGTGGTCGCGTGGCGTCAGCACCTCGCGCTGCGGGCCGGGAGGCGGGCGTGATCGCGCGGGCGGGCTTCGCCGTGTACGCGGCGTGCGTGGACTTCATGCTCCAGGCCGCGCGGCTGCTGGGGGTGACGTACCGCGACACCAACGCGCTGATGTTCTTCGTGCTGTGGCCGGCGGTGACGGTGGGGCTGGCGGTGGTGGTGCTGCGGCAACGGCGGGCGCTGCGGCGGCTGCGGGCGGGGTGAGGTGGCCGCTACGGCACCTGCGTCCAGAGCTGCGACGCGGCGAAGGTGCACGGCACCTGGCGGAGCTGCGTGCTGTTGACGCCCGCGGCGGGCGCTTCGAGGCAGAGGTTGGTTCCCGAGCGACGGATCGCGATGCTCGACCCGCGCGCCACCCGCTCGAACTGCTGTGAGCCGTCGCCGTGACACGAGAACTGCTGCACCGCCTCGCCCCCGTTGGTGCTGCCCCACGGGATGTCGAGGCAGTGACCGCTGTGGTCGTTGATGACGAGGATGCGGCTCGTCCCCGGCACCGTCCAGAAGTACCACCGCTGGTTGGCCCCGCCGTGGCACGTAAACTGGTTGACCGCGGCCTGGTCGCTCCGGCTCCAGTTGGCGACGTCGGCGCACTTGCCGGTGCCCGCGTTGCGCAGCGTGAAGGTGGGCTGCGGCTGCGTGTTGGTGAGGACGCGCACGGCGCCCGCGACGTCCGTCTCGCTGAGGGCGTTGCGCTGCGTCACCAGCGGCTGCCCGTCGCGCCGCACGATGGTGGGCTGGCCGTTGCGTGAGAACGCGAAGGCGTCATAGTGCATGATCGACCCGAAGTCGTAGTCGAACATGTCGCGGCCATCCTCGCCCTGCTGGACGTACGTGTCGAAGTTGAAGGCCCTCCCCGGCAGCACGTTGGCGTAGTTGATGGTGACGAAGCCGTTGCGATCGGCGCGCGACTGCTCGTGCCAGAGCCCGACGGCGTGGCCGAGCTCGTGGATGGTCGCGCCGCGGCCGCACGCGACGTTGAGGTTCACCGGCTGCATCCCGCCCTGACGGCCCACGAAGGAGCTGCAGCCGGCGCTCGGCACGAAGCGGATGAAGTCGGCGTCGCCCGCGGCGCGGGGGCGAAACCAGTAGGGGGTGCGCTGGTTCCAGTGGTCCATCGCCGAGAGGATGTCGGCGCGCTGCGCGGCCCCGATGGCGGCGTCGAACTCGAACGGCACCTGACCGTTGGGCCAGCGGAAGTCCACGTCCGTGCGCCCGACGCTGCGCGCGAGGTCGTCATGCGCGTGCGCCGCGACCCCGCCAAGGAGGATGTCGCCCTCGGTCACCGCGACCTCGTCGATCACCTCGTAGCCCGCGAGCCGCGCGCCCTGCGGCGTCGCGACGATCGCGCGATGAAACTCCCCGTGGCGCCCGGGGAAGGCCTCCTCCGTGACGACGGGCGAGGCCGCGACCTCCGACCCATCGGGCGCAGAGAGGCAG
Source organism: Polyangiales bacterium (assembly GCA_044375895.1). Taxonomy (GTDB): domain Bacteria; phylum Myxococcota_A; class Polyangia; order Polyangiales; genus CAISKJ01. The sequence continues at coordinate 6,411 of JBILLV010000365.1, forward strand.
CCGACCGCGAGGGCCGACGAGGCGGCGAAGAGGGCGATGATTCGCGCGTTCGTGTGCATGGCGAGACTCCTTCTGGGAGGGGAGCCATCGCAAGGCCCGTTCCGCGCGGAATCCGCTGCAAATCCAGACCATTTCGCGGGTCAGGTATCCGCTGCGCCGGACGCTCCGGGGTCGGCGGGTGTCCGCTCGTTCGGACAGCGTCGCCGCCGCCGTGTCACGGCTTCGCGCGCCCCACCCCGTGCGCCCGCAGGAGCTCGTGGAGGTGCGAGCGGGCGAGGTCGAGGCGCCGCGCGGCCTCGCTGACGTTGCCACCGCAGGCCGTGAGGGTGTCGTCGAGCAGCCCCCGCTGGAAGCGCCGCGTCGCCTCCTGCCAGGTGAGCCCCTCGGCCGTCGCCGTCGGCTCGCCGAGGCGCTCGGGGAAGAGGTGGTGGGCGTCGATGACGTCGCTCTGGGCGTCGATGGCGAAGGCGGCGCCGCGCTGCACGGCGGCCGCGAGCTGGCGGATGTTGCCCGGCCACTCGGCGCTGGCGAGGGCCGCCCGCGCCGCGCGCGACACGGTGAGGTTGCGGCCGTTGGGGGCGCCCGCGGCCCGCGCGAGGTGCTCGGCGAGCAGCGGGATGTCGTCGATCCGCTCGGCCAGGGACGGCACGCGCACCCGAAACACGTCGAGGCGGTAGTACAGGTCTTCGCGGAAGCGCCGCGCGGCCACGGCCCCTTCGAGGTCGGCGTTGGTCGCCGCGACCACGCGCACGTCCGCGCGCTGCGGGGCGGTGTCGCCGAGGCGGTAGTACACCTTCGACTGGAGAAACTGCAGGAGCTTCGCCTGCGCGCCGACGGCGAGCTCGGCCACCTCGTCGAGGAAGAGCGTGCCCCCCTCGGCGGCGGCCACCTTGCCCGGCGTCCGGCGCGTGGCGGTGGAGTGCGCGCCTCGCTCCGCGCCGAAAAGCTCGGCCTCGAGCAGCGTCTCCGGGATCGCCGCGCAGTTGAGCTCGACGAAGGGCCCCGCGGCGCGCCGTGAGCTCACGTGGAGGCAGCGGGCGAGCTCGGTCTTGCCCGTCCCGCTCGGCCCCACGAGCAGCACGGGGACGTCCACCTGCGCCGCCACAGCCAGCGTGCGCAGCGCGTCGGCGAGCGCCCGCGAGCGCCCCACCACACCCTCCGCCTTGAGCCGCGCCCGGTGCTCGCGCGTCGGGTCGTCCGCGCCTCCGCGGGGCGCCTGCCGGAGCCGGTCGGCGAGGGGCGCGACGTGGCGGGCGAAGGCCTCGGCGATCTGCCGCTCCCGCTCGGGGAAGGGTCCCGGCGACGCGCGCCCCTGGAGGTAGAGCGCGCCGATCGGCGTGCCCGCCCCCACCGGCGCGCAGAGGACGGCTTGAATGCGGTGCGCCTGCACGCTGGCGAGGCCCTTGAAGCGCGGGTCGTCGAGGGCCGACGCGGTGGAGATGGTGCGCCCGGTGCGGAGCGCCTCGGCGATGATCCCTTGCGACAGCTCGCGGCGGATGCGGTCGACGTCCCCCTCGCTGCACGCGAGGGTGGTGGCGACCGGGGTCGCGCCGTCCGCGGACTCGAGCGTGAGGTAGCCACGCTGGGCCCCCGTCGCCTCGGCGGCGAGCCCGAGCGCTTCGTCGAGGAAGGCGTGGATGTCGTCGTGGGCGCCGAGGTCGAGGAGTCGGCGGTACAGGTCGCGCTCGGCGCGGAGGAGGTCGAGGTCGAGGTCAGCCATCAGCGCGGCGGACTGTAACACCTCCGCGAGGCCCGGCGCGCCGACGGTGGGGTGTCAGGCGCGGCGGACAGTCGGGGTCGCGCCTGTCCGCTCCGCCGGATGCCCAACGGCCCGCGAGGGTGTCCGGAGCGACCGCATTTCCGTTCGGCACGCGGCGCGCATTGGACCCCAGGCATGAACACCACGACCCGCTGCCTCTGGATGTCTTCTCTCGCCCTCGTGTCGGCGTGCATGGGCGCGCCGGAGGACGCGCCCGATCAGTCGACGGGCGCGCTCACGTTGAGCGGCACCGCCGTGGCGCGTTTCGAGGGGCTGACCGTTCAGGCCGCCCAGCCGACGCTCTCGGGCTTCTCCCCGGCCTCGGGCCGGGTGGGCGATCGCGTGGTGCTGTCGGGCACCTTCCTCGACCGCGCGCGGGCGGGTCGCTACGTCTTCGGCGGCGGCCTGCGGTACGCCGTCACGTTCGCGGGGACGGGCGGCACCCGGGTGACGGCGCCGAACGTGACGTTCACCTCGAGCACGTCGATCTCCGTGACCGTGCCACCGCAGGCTGCGACGGGGACGATCCAGCTCGTCGACGGCGTCGGGGTGCTCTCCACCACGCCCGGGAGCTTTACGGTGATCCAGCCGCCGCCGCCGCCGCCCGCGCCGAGCTTCCTCCGCATCGTCAACAACAACCAGTACGACCTGGTGTCGGTGGCGATCAACGGCGTGGCGGTGTCCAACTGCGCGAAC
>JBILLV010000366.1:0-8854 GCA_044375895.1 Polyangiales bacterium
ATGGAGGCTCCGCGCGGCGATGCGCATCACCTGGGACCTTGGGACTCACACTGGGCCACCGGAGACGCGCCCCCGAAGTCCCGCCGAGAATTCCCGGTCGCGACCCGATCGGTGCTTATCTCGCTCGCGCCGATGAGTCCGACGCCCACCCCGACGCCGACCTCCGTCCCGCCGACGACGCCCCCCGTCGCTCCGGCGCGGACGAACCGTTCGAAGCGCGCCGACGCGTCCGCCGCCAGCGTGGCCCCCGAGCGCGAGACCTGCGCGCCCGACGACCCCCCCGCGAAGAAGCGCTCCCGCGCCCACGCGAAGGCCGCCGCGAAGCCCTCCCGCAAGGAGCAGCTCCGCGCGCTGGGGATGAAGCTCCGGCAGGCCCTCTCGATCGTCTCGGCGGTGGCGATCTTCGTCGGGCTCGGGTTTGGCGCGCGCGAGGGGCACCGCTGGCTGCGCACCACCCCCCGCTTCAACGCGCGGGACATCACCGTCACCGGCCTCGGGCGCACCCCCCGCGAAGACGTGCTCCGCGCGGTGGGCCTCGACGTGCCTCGCAACGTGCTCTCGGTCGACTGCGAGCGGGCCGCCCGCGCCATCGAAGGGCTCCCGTGGGTGTCGCGCGCCACCGTGACCCGCCGCCTCCCCGGGGTGGTGACCATCGGCGTCGAGGAGCGGAGCCCCGCCGCCATCGTGGCCGCTGGGAGCATGTACCTCGTCGCCGCCGACGGGTCGGTGTTCAAGCGGGCGATGCCGGGTGACCCGAGCGACCTGCCGGTGATCACGGGCGTGCCGCGCGACACCTTCGAGCAAGACCCCGCGGGCGCCCGCGAGGAGGTGCGCGACGCGCTGGCCCTGCTCGCAGACGTCGAGGCGAGCGCGGTGGGGACGGCCCTGCGCATCGAAGAGGTGCACCGCGAGGGGACGGGCGACCTCTCCGTGGTGGTGGGCGGCACGCACGTGTGGCTCGGTCGCGGCCCCTACCGGGCCAAGCTCACGCGCCTGCGGGTGGTGCTCCGCGAGCTGGAGCGCCGGGGCTTGCGCGCGAGCGAGATCCACCTGGAGACCGACCGCAACCCCGAGCGGGTGACCGTCCGGCTCAACGCAGGGGCGTGAGTTTCGTGCGGGAGGTCGGCGGGGGAGCTGTGATAGGGTGCTGCGCCATTCGGAGGCTGTGAGCCGGTGAACCCTCGTGTCGAAGCGCTGGTCAAGCAGGTCGAGAAGGTGCGCTGGCTGTCCCCGGAGGCGGGCGAGAGCGAGCTCCCCGCGGCCCTCCGCACGCGCATCGAAGAGCGCGTGGTGGCCTTCGGTGAGGCGCTCCGCCTGGCCGACCCGGAGCTCGACGCCCCGACGTGCCGCATCGTGCGCTGCGCGGAGGAGATGTGCGCGGCCTTCCTGACGGCCTGGGGCGGCGCGGCCGAGCAGCGCGACTCGTGGCGGTTTCAGGAGGCGCTGCGCCGCGCCAACGCCGCCCGCTGGATGGAGTCCGACGACGACGTCCGCGACTGGCGCGAGCTGCTCGACAAGGCCCTGGAGGCCTCCATCGTGCGCTCCGACGCGCTGCGGATGGGGGCGCCGGTGAGCGACCCGCCCTTCGTGCGCATCGCGCGGAGCGAGCTGGCGTGGCTGGCCCGCGAAGACGATGTGCCCTCGCCGTGGGGGCCGCTGCTCGACGTGTGGATGATGGGGGGATGGCCCGTCTGGCTGCCCGGCGGCGAGGTGCTGGTGTACGTGCCCGTGCGGCGCGGCGGGGCGGTCGCGTGGGTGCCCGACTCGCCGACGTACCTGGAGCTCCCGGCGGTGGCCGGCGAGCTGATGACGGCCTTCAAGATGGAGTGGAGCGACTGGCGCTTCCGGCAGAAGGACGCGCTCGTGACGCTCCCGCGGTACCGGGTGGCGGCGGCGGGTGAAGACCTGCTGGCGGTGTTCGACAGCGACACCATCCACCCGTACGTCTTCCCGCTGCGGAAGGACGAGGTGATCGTCGGCCGCACCCCCGACAACACCGTGGTGCTGCACCGGGGCAACGTCTCGCGCCACCACTGCGCCATCCTCCGCTCGGAGGGCCGGTGGTTCGTCGGCGACATGAACAGCGCCGCCGGCACGCTGCGCAACGGCGTCCCCGTGAGCAACCCCGAGCTGCTCGAGCCCGGCGACCGGATCACCCTCGGCAACCTCACGCTGCGGGTGCTCCAGCCCGGCGAGGTGGCGACGGTGGCTGGGCCGCTGGTGGACGAAGCCGCGGGCTGACATCGGGGGTTGACGCGCGCGCGGCCCCTGGTCTACGCGCCGTGTCCATGAGTGACATCCAGATCATCGGCGTGCTCGGCGCCGGGCAGATGGGGAGCGGGATCGCGCAGGTGGCCGCCGCCGCGGGGTGGAGCGTGAAGCTCGCCGACGCGTCGCTGGCGCTGGCGGAGAAGGCCCGCGGCAAGATCGACGGCGGGCTGAAGAAGCTCGTGGAGAAGGGCAAGGTGGAGGCGGCGGACGCGGCGGCGACGGTGGCGCGCATCACGCCCGTCGGCGCCATCGCCGACCTCGCCGACTGCGACCTCGTGGTGGAGGCCGCGACGGAAAACCTCGCGCTCAAGCTCGACCTCTTCCGCGCCCTCGACGCCGCGGTGAAGCCCGGCGCGATCCTCGCGAGCAACACCAGCTCGATCTCCATCACCCGCATCGCGGCGGCGACGACGCGCCCCGAGCTCGTGGTGGGGATGCACTTCTTCAACCCCGTGCCGCTGATGAAGCTCGTCGAGGTGATCCGCGCGCTCCAGACGAGCGACGCCACCTACGACGCGGTGAAGGCCGTGGTGGGGCGGCTCAACAAGACGGCCGTGACGGCGAAGGACTCGCCGGGCTTCCTCGTCAACCGCATCCTCATCCCGCTGCTCAACGAGGCGGTGTTCACGCTGGAGCAGGGGCTCGGGACGGCGGAGGACATCGACCAGGCCGCGAAGCTCGGGCTCAACCACCCGATGGGCCCGCTGGAGCTCTCGGACTTCATCGGGCTCGACACCGTGCTCGCCATCGCCGACGTGCTGCACCGCGAGTTTGGCGACGACAAGTACCGGGCGCCCGTGCTGCTGCGCAACTACGTGGCCGCGGGGTGGCTCGGCCGCAAGGCGGGCCGCGGCTTCTACCGCTACGACCAGAAGAAGTGAGGCGACGATGACGACCTACGAGACGATCCTGGTGGCCGTGGAAGGGCACGTGGCCACGCTCACGGTGAACCGCCCCGACAAGCTCAACGCCATCAACGGGCAGGTGCTCGACGACCTCACCGCGGCGGTGAACGCGCTCGCGGCGCAGGGCGTCCGCGCGGCGGTGCTCACGGGCGCTGGCGACAAGGCCTTCGTGGCGGGGGCCGACATCGCGGCGATGGCGACCATGGGGAGCGAGCAGGCGGCGGCCTTCGCGCGGCGGGGCCACGCGCTCGGCGACGCGATGACGTCGGCCCCGTTCCCCATCGTGGCGGCGGTCAACGGCTTCGCGCTCGGCGGCGGGGCGGAGCTCGCCCTCGCGTGCGACCTCATCTACGCGAGCGAGAAGGCGAAGTTCGGGCAGCCCGAGGTGGGCCTCGGGGTGATCCCGGGCTTCGGCGGCACGCAGCGCCTCGCGCGGCGCGTGGGCGTCGGCAAGGCGCGCGAGCTGGTGTTTCTCGGCGGCACCATCGACGCCGCGGAGGCGCTCGCCATCGGCCTGGCCGACCGGGTGTTCGCCCCCGACGCGCTGCTCAACGAGGCCCGCGCCGCGGCCGAGAAGATCGCGAAGAACGCCCCGCTCGCCGTCGCCCACGCCAAGCGCGCGCTCCACGTCGGCGAGAACCTCCCCCTCGCGGTCGCCAAGGAGCTGGAGATCCAGGCGTTTGCGCTCTGCTTCGCCACGGAAGACCAGAAGTCTGGGATGAAGAGCTTCCTGGAGAACCCCCGCGCCCCGAGGACCTTCATCGGTCGGTAGGATTTTGTTTGACGCGAACCGAGACCGATCGTAGAAACCGGCTCCCTCGCGGGACGGAGTCGATCGTCCCGGTGGGGTGGTAGTTAAGTTGGTTATAACGCCGGCCTGTCACGCCGGAGGCCGCGGGTTCAAGTCCCGTCCACCCCGCCCGAAGTAGAGACCCCGCGATGTCGCAAGATGTCGCGGGGTTTTCTCATTTGGGGGCACGCCACGGGCGCGACGCGCTACGCCCCGAAGCACAGCCGCGCGTAGTCGTCGGCCATGCGCTCGACGCTGAAGCGCTCCGCGGCGCGCGCCCGCCCCGCCGCCCCGAAGCGCGCGCGCGTCGACGCGTCGCACGAGAGTGCCACCAGCACATCGGCCAGCGCGGCCACGTCGTCACGCGGCGTCACGCGGCCGGTCGCTCCGTCGATCACCTGCTCGCGCGCGCCGCCCGCGTCGGTGATCACCACCGCGAGCCCCGCGGCCATCGCCTCCAGCGACGCGTTGGGGCAGCCCGCGGGCTCGGCCACCATCACGAAGGCGTCGAGGCCGTCGAGAAAGTCACCCACCGACGCGAGCTCGCCCAGCCACGTCACCGGGAGCCCAGCAGATCGCTCACGCAGCGCGGCGGCGTAGGGGGCGCTGCCGGTCTCCGGTCCCCCGGCGATGCGGAGCTCGTAGGGAGGCATCCGCGGGGCAGCGTGATGGAGCGCGTCGATCAAGAGCTCCAGGTGCTTCTGCGGCGCGATGCGGACGCTCGTCCCCCACACCACCCGCGCACCATCGCTCCCTCGCGCCGCCCGCGGTGACAGCGGAACCCCGTTGGGCACCACCACCACGGGGGCGCCGACCGCCATCGCCTCCGGCGCCTCGGCCGCGTACTTCACCACCAGCGCGCGGAGCCGTCGGCCGTAGTCGCGCGCGTCGCGGAGCGGCAGGTCGGCCGCGCCGCGCCACGCGGCGAAGAAGCGGCGCAGCGAGCTGAAATACATCTCGCCAGGGCTCACATCGACGACGCGGACGTCGAGCAGCGCGTCGGCGAGGCGGAGCTTGTGTTCGGCGAGGGCGTTCCAGAGGAGGACGGCTTCGGGTGGGTCGGCGTCGAGGTGGGCGAGCAGGCGTTGCACCGCGCGCTCGGGCGACAGCGCCTCGGGCGGAGCGATCGCCTCCACGCGGACGCCCGCCTCGAGGAGCGCGGCGCGGCCGACGGTGGGGTGAGCGGGGTGCTCTTGCAGCGTCGCGGCCCGCACGGTGATGCCGCGGTCGCGCAAGGCGAGGAGGAGCCGTCGCGCGCTCGACTGGGCGCCGCCGGTGGAGAAGTTGTTGGTCACCAGCCACAGGCCACGACCGCGTGAGCTCCCTCGCAGCGCACGGGCGTAGAGGGCCTCGTAGCGGGAGGCCATCGCGTCGACGGTGAAGCGGTCGAGGGGCGTCGCGGTGGGACGGTCGCGCAGGAGCGAGCTCACCGCGTCGGCCATCTCCGCGGGGGCGGCGTCTTCGGGGAAGAGCTTCATCGCGGGCTGCGCGTCGGCGAGCTCGGGGGCGCCGCCCACGGCCGTCGCTGCCACGGGCGTCCCCACCGCGAGCGACTCCACGTGGGAGAGGCTGAGGCCCTCGTACGCGCTCGTCGACACGAACACGTCCGCCGCCGCCACGTACGAGGCCACGTCGTCGGTGGAGTCGACGCGAACGATCCGCTCGCCCACCCCGTGGCGCGCCACCGCCTCCGCGAGTGCTTGCTCTGCGGCGAGGGCATCGCGGGTGCGGCCCTGCCGATCGCCCACGATCACCACACGAGCCTGCGCGCCGATTCGCTGGTCGAGGGCCGTGAGGAGCGCGGGGAGGCGGTCGAGGCGCTTCTGCGGGCGGGGGTTGGCCACGCACACCAGCGTGGGGGCGTTGCCGAGCCCGAGGGCCGCGCGAACCTCCGCGCGCGGGCGCCGCGGGGCCGCGGGGGCGACGCCGTTCCACGCGGTGCGGACGGGGGGCGAGACGTCGTCGTGGAGGAGGTCGCGCTCGACGGCGAGGGAGCACGCGACGAAGAGGCGCACGTCGTGGGCGTCGAGCGAGGCGAGGGCGCCAGGCCAGCCGGGGCGCGCGTTGTGGACGGTGACCAGCGGGCGGAGTCCGTGCGCGGCGAGCGTCTTCACCGCGGGGCTGGAGAGCAGGTGCGCGTGCACGAGGTCGGCCCCCCAGCGCACGGCGTCGCGCGCCACGTCGCCCACCGCCGCGTCGCCGCGCACCTTCGCGTCGGCGAGGTCGACGACGCCGGGTGGGACTTCGAACACCGGGCGCGCCGGGCGGCCGATGGCGTAGAGCCGCGCGGGCAGTCCGCGGCGGCGTCGGGCGAGGTGGAGGTCGAGGGCCACCCGCTCGGCGCCTCCCTGCTGGAGCGACGTGATCACCTGCGCGACACGCGGCCGCGGGTCAAAACGAACGTCGAGCGAGCCGACGCGGACGCGACGCAACGGGACCGTCGCCAGCGCCTCATGCAGCGTCCGCCCCTCGCGGAGCGCGCGCGCCACGCGGACGGCGACGTCACCGTCGAGTCGGACGCTCGCCAGCGGGAGCGCCGTCCACGCCGTGTCAGAGAGCGCGCCGAGGTCGCCGCCGGTGGACAGGAGCGCCGCCCGCCACGTGTCGTCACGACGACCGTCTCCGTCGGCCACTGCCCCCACGGCGCAGAGCGGGAGCCCGGTGGCGCTCGGGGCCAATGCGTCGTGGGCGGCGAAGCCGAAGGCCCCCGCGCGCAGGATCCAGACGTCTCCACCGTGCTCGGCGAGCGCGGCGGCGAGGTCGGTGACGTCTTCGGTCACGCGCGACGGGCCGCGGGCGACGGCGTCGTGCGCGCGGAGCGTGCGGGCGGCGAGCCAGGCGTCGCCCGAGGCGGCGTGGACGATCGTGAGGAGCGGGGCCACGGGAGGCGCTTCAGTACGCGGAGGGAGGACCCTGGTAGGTGGGCATCGGGGCGGCATCGTCGTGCGCGGTTGACGTGCCGTGGTCGTTGTGCGCGAAGGACGAGCCGTGGTCGTGACCGCCGTGGAAGGCGTCGAAGCCGTGGGCGTCCTGGTGCGCGGTGTGATCGCCCGCGTGGCTCGTGCTGCGGGCGGTGGGGTCGGTTACCGCGAGCACGACGAGCATCTCCGGCGTGACGCCCGTGTAGACGAAGTGCCCCTGCGCGCCCTCTTCGAGCCAGACCCACTGACGTCGCCGCTGGCCCGCGTGCTGAAACTCGATGTGGGCCCGCTGTCCGACCCGGTGCGTCGGCGCGATCACCCGAAACCCATCGGCCGCCGCCACCAGCCGGATGTCACGGTGGCCGCCCGCCCCCCGCTTCGCCTTCGCGTCGTTCGAGTCGTTGCCCCAGCCGTGGCTGCGTGAGACCAGCGCCATGAGGAAGCCGAACACCGTGGTGGCGATGCCGCCGATGAGCACGAGGTAGCCGATGCCATCGGACGATCGGCCCGCGCGACGCTGGGTCAGGTCGGGCGGCGGCGGCTCGGGATCGGGCGGCGTCGGGACTGGGGGCAGCGGCGACGGGACCGTGACCGCACCCTCGCTCGCGTCCATGGCGACGCGGAGGCCCGTGTCGGCGTTGCGGCTGCCGGGCGTGGCGCGTTCGCGGGCGGCGCAGCGGCCCTTGGCGATGGGGCGGAGCCACGACCCGCCGCGGAGCACACGGCGCGCGGGCGGTGCGACGGCGGGATCGGGCGCGGCCACGTGGGGGTCGGTCGCGGCGGCATTGCCGTAGGGCGCGTACCAGTCGTCGACCCACTGCTGGACGTGGCCCACCATGTCGAAGAGCCCGTAGCCGTTGGGGAGGCGGTCGTGGACGGGGCGCGTGCCGAGGGGCGTGCTGACGTTGTACCAGCCCGCCGCGCGGCCGTAGTCGACAGTGTCGCCGGTGTACCAGGCGGTGGAGGTGCCGGCGCGGCAGGCGCGCTCCCATTCGGCTTCGGTGGGGAGGCGGAGGCGACGGCCCGCGCGCTGCGAGGCCCACGCGAGGAAGCGCTGCGCGTCGTCGAAGGTGACGATCACCGCGGGGTGCGTCCCGTCTTGCGCGAAGCCCGGCGTTCGCCAGGTGTACTGGGGCTGTTGGACGAGGCGCGTCCCTTCGAGCCCGAAGCCCCCGCTGCGACCGACCTCGGCCTCGGTGCGGTAGGAGGTCTCCGTGACGAAGCGTTCAAACTGGGCGCGGGTCACCGGCACCACGCCGAGGTAGTAGGCGCGCGTGAGCGTCACGTCGCGCGCGGCCTCGTCGTCGTGGCGTTCGGCCTCGTCGGCGGGTGAGCCCTGCCGAAAGCTCCCGGCGGGGATGAGCGTGAGCTCGAGCGGGACGCCGAGGTCGAGGGTCACCTGCGCGGGCTGCGCGGCGGCCTCGCTGGCAGCGCCGAAGGCCGCGAGCATCAGGGGGAGGGCGTTCGCCTTCATGCGGCGACCATACCCCGATCGCCGCCGCGCACGTACCGGTCAACACGGCACGCGGTGCACGCACGCCACGCGCGACACGCACGCTGCGCACGCACGGCGCGTCGCGGTGCACCGAAATCCGGGGCTGAGGTCGTCGGCATGCGGGATGCGATGTGCCTGGACAAGGAGACATCATGGAAGCCGTCCACCCCGCCCTGTCCATTCCCACGCGTGAGGAGCGCGTCGTCCGTTCACCGCGTCGCCCTGGCTTCGAGCAGGACACCCCCGTGGGTTGGATCGTGGTGATGCCCGTGGTGATGGCCGCGATGATCGCGCTCGTGTACTGGACGCACGCGCTCTCGCTCGCCGTTCACTGATCGCGTCCCGGCGGCTCCTGGCATCAGAGGAGCGAGGCCTCGCGTGGGTACTGGCGTCGCATGGCGTGCGCCCGTATAGTCCGCGCCCCCGAATTTCGGGGAGGCCTCGTCCCCTGCTTCATTGCCCTACGAGCCAC
>JBILLV010000367.1:0-8826 GCA_044375895.1 Polyangiales bacterium
CGGCGAGCGCTTCCTCTACCACTCGCCCAAGGACTTCTTCTACCTCACCCTGCGCGACCACACGCCCGCCGGGCTCCCGTGGCAACCCGTCGCCGCGCAGCCTGCGCCGCGCTGGTCGCCCGCGATCGTCACCGCCAGCTCGGGCCCGGTGACCCTCACGTCCATCGCCCTCGACCGCGTGCGCCTGTCGCTGCGCGCGGGTCGTCGCGAGCCCGTCGCCGCGGGCGTCGTGGAGGGGCGCGACACGCTCCATCTCCCTGACGGCGCCGCCGTGCTCGGGGCCATCGAGCTCGGCGCGGCGACGTCGGCGCAGCAGCCCCGCGGCCTCACGGTCGACGGTCGTACGCTGCTCCCCTTCGTCACGCGCGTTCGACCGGCGTGCCTCAGCCTCACCGAGGGGGCCACCGTGCAGGCCGCCCTCACCAGCGACGCGCGGGACGCGTTGCAGGGCGCGCTACTGGTGGACGAGGGGCGCGCGCTGCCGGTGGATGACGTCGCCGAGGTGGAGCGGGCGGCGCTCGGGGTGACGGCCGACGGTCGCCTCGTGCTGGCGCAGGGAACGTGCGGGCTCGACGCGCTGCAAGGGGCGCTGGTGGAGGCGGGGGTGGTGCGGGCGATGGCGCTCGTCACCGCGGGCGGCGCGCAGGCGCACTGGGGCAGCGGGGTGCTCGACGCGTACCCGACGACGACGCTCTTCGTGCTGTCGCGCGAGGCGCCGTCGCCAGTGACGCGGCTGGAGCGCTTCTTCCCCGCGGCCCCGGTCACGGGAACACGTTGATCGCAGTCTCGCAGTTGACGGCGGTGTCGCCGACGACGTGGTTGCCGCCGTCGCAGGTGTCGGTGCCGCCCTCTCCGTTGAGGGTGTCATCGTGGTCGTTGCCGGCGAGGCTGTCATCGCCGAGGCCGCCGTAGATCCGGTCGCGCTCGGTGCCGCCGACGAGCCCGTCGTTGCCGGCGCCGCCGTAGATGGTGTCGTTGCCGCCGTCGCCGTCGATGTAGTCGTTGTCGTCCTCGCCGTTGATCGTGTCGTCGCCCTGGTCGCCCCACACGCGGTCGTAGCCCGCGCCCGCGCGCACGGTGTCGTTGCCGCTGCCGCCGCAGATGATGTCGTTGCCCCCGGCGCCGATGAGGATGTCGTCGCCCCCGAGGCCGACGATCACGTCGTCGCCGGGCGTGCCCTGGAGGAAGTCGTTGCCCGCCGTGCCGACGATGGTCGCGGTGAACCCGCGGCAGGTCACAGGCGCGGGGGCGGTGGGCGAGGACGTCGCCGCCGCGGGGGCCGCGCTGGCGCCGTCGTCGACGTTCGCGCAACCGAGGGAGGCCAGCACCGCGAACACACACAGCTGAGAGATCTTCATGGTCGTATCGCTCCTTCGCCCCGTCGCTGCGGGGCGGAGCGGTCATCGCAAGGCCGGTGCCGCGCGCGGATCGGGCTTGTTTTCAGCCGCGCCGCGTCGGTTGAGAAGCGGGCCGCACAAGCGTTGCGTCGCCCGCCGCGCGATCGGTGTACCTTCCGCCCGCCGCGATGACGCCCCCGCGCTGGACCTTCGACACGCCGCCCGCCGCCCCCCGCGCCCCGCACGTGATGCTCCTCGTGTTTGGCCGCGGCCCCATCGCCTCGCCGCCGCCCGACGGGATCGTGGAGGTGCGACCGCTGCCGCGCGCCGCCGACCCGGCGTGGTTCGACGCGTGGCGGGCGGGCTCGATCCGCGCGGTCGCGGCGGCCGACATCGGTGAGCGCATCCGCGAGCTCGACGCCGCCGATCACGCGCACGTCGTCCTCGCGGGGCCCACGGCGGTGAGCGACCTCGCGCACCTCCAGGCGGCGTGGGCGGCGGTGGGGGCGCTGTTCGCGGGCGGGGCGACGGTGGCGCTTGATGTTCACGCGCTCGCCTGGCACACGGCGGCGACGGCGCCCGACGCCGCGGGGCCGCTCGACGTCGCCCGCGAGGTGCGGGTGGTGTTCGAAGGGGCGCAGGGGGGCGCCGGGGGCGCGTCGGCGCTCCACACGCGGGGGCTGCGGAAGTTTGGCGCGCCCGACCTCGTGGCGCTCTGCAGCCAGGACGACGCGGCGCTGGTGGGCGACATGGTGCGTCAGCTCGCCGAAGCGATGGCGCGGGGGCTCGACCTCGCGCGGCCGCGGCACGCCCTCACGCTCGGCGACGCCGCCACGTGGTACGCGGTGGACGACGTGCGCGGCCTCGGCGACGCGATCGAGCTGCGCAATGAGGCGCGGGTGCTCGTCGACGCGCGGGGCCACCACCTCGTGGGCGTCCGCGCGCGGCTCGAAGGGGCGACGCCGCGGGGCGACGCGTAGCGCTCAGCGCCGCGAGCGGGGTTGGGCGCGGCGCGGCGACACCGCCGACACGCGCGACGCCATCTTCGGGTGCTGCCACGCGCGCGACGAGACGCTCGCCGCCACCGTCGCGTGCGTCGCCGCGGCCTCCTCGGGGAGCGCGCGGCCGCACGCCGACCACTGCCGACGGTCGACGCCGGGCGGCAGGTCGAACAGCGGCACCGTCGCGGGCATCGCGCGGAGGGCCTGCGCGACGGCGTCGCCCACGTCGTCGCCGCCGCGGTCGAGGCACCACGTGAGGATCCGCCACGCGAGGGCCTCGTGGCGCGCCTCGTCGTCGGCGATGGCGGCGAGGCAGCGCTTCACCTCGGGGTCATCGCAGCGCTTGGAGGCCGTGGCGGCGAGGGAGGCGGCGGTTCCTTCGCCGAGGCAGCCCTCCACGAGGGCCTCGCGGGCGATGGAGGCGAGGTCGCAGCGGGCGTCGCGGATGGCGCCGACGTCGATGGCCCCGGGCGCCTTCCACGCGCCGCCGTACATGCCCGCGAGGGTGAAGCAGAGGCGGGCGTGGCGCACCTCGTCGAGGGCCGCGCGGTGGGCGTCTTCGAGCATCTCGGGCGGCGCGCCGACGGCGAGGAGCTGCGTCGCGACGCGGGTGAACGCGGCGATGGACGCGTGCTCGGCGAGGCCGTCGTCGAGCCACTGGGCGGCGAGCGCGCGGCGGGTGACGTCGTCGAGGGGGTTTACCTCGGGGGAGACGTCGTCGGTCCAGAGGTCGCTGGTGGCGGTGTCGGCGACGATGAGGCGACCGTCGTGGACGAGGGGGCGCCCGCCGACGACGGTGCCCAGCGAAAGGGGCGAGTGGCCCGGGGGGACGGCGCGGTTCATCGCGGGAGTCGTATCACGGCTCGCGCGTCGAGTGGCTCTGCGCCCTTCAGACCCGCTGCGTCGAGCGGGGCCCGTCGCGGCCCTCCACCGTGCGCAGGATCGCCGCCGGGTCGGTGCCCCGCGCGAGCGCGTCGAGCGTCCAGAGGTCGGCGCTCTCGGGGTAGAAATCGCGCTTGAGCAGCGGGAGGTGCCGGCCCGTCGCGATGCGTCGCTGCACCGCCATCACCTGGCGCATCCGGTCGAACAGCCGCCGCGGGATCGCCAGGCGCTCTTGGATCGGTTCGAAGAACACCGTCGTCGCCGTGGTGAGGTCGCGCTCGCCCTCCAGGGCCTCCAGCGCGGGCTCGAGCAGCAGCGCCGTGAGCAGCGTCGCGTCGCTCGGCGGGTCGCGGTCGGCCACGCGCGCGTCGATCGCCGCGAGGCGCTTCCACAAGCGCGTGTTGCCCTCAGGGTCGTCGTCGAGGAAGGACGAGAGCTCGGGCAGGAGCGCCGCCAGCACGCCCGTCTCCCACGCCAGCCAGAACGAGCGCCGCGCCGCCCCGCCGCGCAGCAGCCGCAGCAGCTCTTCGAGGAGCCGCGGCCGCGCCGAGCGGAGGAGGTCTTCGCGGTGCACCACGATGGCGTCGAACACGTCGGGCTCGATGCCCAGGTCGATGCGCGCGGCGAACTTGATCACCCGCAGGATGCGCACCGGGTCTTCGCGCAGGCGCACGTCGGCGTCGCCGATGGTGCGGATCACCTTGCGCTCGATGTCGCCGATGCCCCCCACGTAGTCGACGATCTCGCGGCGCTCGATGTCGTAGAAGAGCGCGTTCATGGTGAAGTCGCGGCGCACCGCGTCCTCCCAGGGCTCGCCGAAGACGTTGTCGTGGCGGATGAGCAGGTCTTGATCGTCGTCGGGCCGCGGGCGCTTCGGGATGATCGGCGCGTCGGGCGCGTCGGGGTCGTCCTCGCTCGCCTCCCAGTCCCCCGTCGCCGCGTCGGCGTCGTAGACCGGCACCTCCATCGCCGGATCCTTCCGGAAGGTGGCGACCTCGACGACCTTGTTGCCCCCGAAGAGAATGTGCGCGAGGCGGAAGCGGCGCCCGATGATCCGGCAGTTGCGGAAGAGGTTCTTCACCTCGTTGGGGCGGGCGCTGGTGGCGACGTCGAAGTCCTTCGGCGTGCGGTTGAGCAGCAGGTCGCGCACGCAGCCGCCCACGAGGTACGCCGCGTGGCCCGCGCGCACGAGGCGCTTGACCACCTTCACCGCGTCGTAGTCCATACGGTCGGGCGCGACGACAAAGGGGATGGTGCGGGGTGTGGGGGCGGCGGGGAGCGAGGAGGAAGCAGACACCGTGAAATCTCGACAAAGAGTGTGGTTGACGCGAAATCCGCGCAGACCGAGACGGCGAACCATACGCCGGGATGCACCGCGCCCGCTAGCGAGACCCGCCAGCGCCTTGCACAGACGCTGTTCTGACAACAGCGCTCACCGCGCGAGGCGGACGGTGACGGCGCGCCCGGGGGCCGTGACCTTCACCCACACCGAGCGCGTCGCGGCCTCCGGCCAGTAGCCCTGCGCCGCGCCGTCGAGCGCCGCGCGGGTGTCCACACGGGTCGCGGGCGATCCGTCGACCGTGACGCTCGTCCAGGGCGCGTCGGCCCGCACCCGCACGAGCCACGCGGAGGCCGCCACGCTCGGGAGGGCGATGGTGGCCGTCCCGCCCGCATCGACGGCGGTGACGGTGCCCGGCGTCGCGCCCTCGCGGAGCGTGAACGACGACATCGTCGCGCCGGGGTAGACGAGCACGGTGAGCGCCCCCGCGGAGGCGCGCGTGCCGAGGCCGTTGGTGTCGTCGGTCACGTCCATCGGGACGATCGCGCCGCGGCGCACGTAGAGCGGGATGTGCGTGCGGTCGGTGGTGTCGACGCCCATGAGCGTGCGGCCGCCGGGGAGGGCGTCGGCGGAGGGGTTCCACCAGTCGTACCAGTCGCCCTCGGGGAGGATGACGTTGCGACGGCCGCTCTCGTCGAGCACCGGGGCCACGAGGAAGGCCTCGCCGAGCATGTACCGGTAGTCGCCCGGCCACGACGCCATCGCCCCCTGCGGCCGGAGGATGGGCGCGCCCCCCGCCCACGCGGCCTCGGAGAGCCCGTACCAGAAGGGGATCAGCGCCTGATGCAGCTTGGCCCACCAGCGGTAGTTGCGCGTGGTCCCCTCCGGGTCGGTGGGGACTGTCCACGGCGCGAAGTTGGCGCGCCCGTGGAGCTGCATGAAGGGGGTGAGGGCGCCGAGGGCGATCCAGCGGACGAAGGTCGCGTGGTCGTAGGGGACCTCCTCGGTGAGCAGCCGGTCGTTGCGATCGAGGTAGCCACCGAGGTCGGAGCCGACGACGGGGTAGTTGGCCGCCGCCGAGCGGAAGATGTGGTCGAGCGCGTCGATCATGCCGACGCGGTCGCGGCGGTTGTCGCCCACCCACGCGACGGGGGCGTGCTCGCGCCGCGCGAAGAAGCGCCCCGCGAACTGGTACGACTCGTCCCACGGCCGCACCATCGTGAGGAAGTCCGCGCCGCGCCGCTGCCGCCCGTACGCGAGGAAGTCCCGGTAGTACGCCTCCGAATACTGCTGGTGGGGGACGTCGCCCATCGCCGTCGAGACCGTCGGCGTGGTGACGTAGCTGTCGCCGAAATCGAGCTTCCACCCGTCGACCCCGGCGTCGAGCACGGCGTCTTGCTGGCGGTGCCACCACGCGCGGGCCCGGCCGTTGAAGAAGTCCACCGAGGCGCCGCTCCCCTTCCACCACACGTAGCGCGCGCCGTTGTTGACGAAGAAGCCGCAGCGCATCCCCTCGTCGAGGTTGGGCGACGGCCCAGCGTACGCGTCGCCGCCCGTCTCCGCGTCGAAGGAGTACTGGTTGACGAGCTGCGTGATCCACAGCACCACCTTGATGCCGCGCCCGTGCATGTCGGTCACAAACTCGGGGAAGCGCCCGTAGCGCGAGGGGTTGGGGACGAAGGTGTTGTAGTGCGTCTCCCAGGGGCTATCGAGCACCACCGCCCCCACAGGGATGTCGCGCGAGCGGAAGCCGTCGACGAAGGCGTAGGTGTCCGCCCGGTCGGAGATGTCCTTGGAGATCCACGGCGTGAAGGCCCAGCGCGGCGTGTGCGGAGGCGGCTCGGGGACGGCCTCGGCGCCGCCGTCGAAGGTGCACGCGGGCGCGTCGGGCGCGGCGACGTCGGGCGTCGCGGCGTCGGTGACGTCGGCGAGCGTGGCGTCGGGGCGCGTGGGCGCGGGGTCGTCGCAGGCCGCGAGGAGGAGCGCGAGGGGGAGTGATCGCTTCATGACGCCGTGTAGGTGGTGACGTGGAGCCGGCCGTCGGGCGCGTCGAGGGGGGTCTCGTCGGGGGCGGGCATCGCGCCGGATTCGAGCGCGTCGAGGGCGAGGGCGACCTCCTGCATGAGGATCTTCGCGTCGCCCGAAGCGCCGCACGACGCGCAGCCCGCCATGACGGCCTGCGACTGCCGGTGGCGCTCGCGGGCGAGGGCGACGTCGCCGTTGTAGGCCGCCGCCAGCACGCCGAGGGCCGCCGTCTCGCCGCAGCCCGCGTCGAGGCCGCCGGCCCGCGTGGCGAGGGCTTCGAGCGCGTCGACGTGGCCCGTGCGGGCGGCCATGATGGCGAGGGCGATGACGGCGTGCTTGTCGCGGAGGTCGTCGGGCTGCACCTCGGCGAGGAGCCGCGCGACGGCGGCCTCAGGGCGCGCGTCGGGCAGGCCGAAGGTGTCCCACACGGCCTCGACGCGGGCGTCGGCGCCTTCGCCCGCGAGCTTGTCGCGGGCCTCGTAGCGGGCGTTGACGCGGGTCATCCAGGCGGCGACGACGACGAGGGCGACGAGGAGCGCGATCCACATGGGCGAGACATACCACCAGCCCATGCAGCGTCCCAGGGTTCGCCGAGCACGTACCGCAGCGGAGGGGGAAGTGTGGGGGAGGTCGCGGCGGTCAGCCGTGCGGGTCGGAAGGGGGCGTGACGTCGTCGCTCGGGGGCGTGACGTCGTGGCGGTGCGCTCGAACGGTCGCGGCCGAAAGGCGTGACGTCGACGGGTGTGGCGCGTGACGTCGTGGTGGGAGGGGGGTGACGTCGCGGTGGGAGGGGGGTGACGACGCGGGGGGCGACAGGTGAGGGCGTCGTCGGAGCGGGTGACGTCGTGACGGATGTGGTGTGACGTCGCGGTCGGTTGGGGTGAGTGCACGGGGAGAGGCGGGTGAGGGCGTCGTCGGAGCGGGTGACGGCGAAAGCTCGGGCCTGCAAAGGCATTGGAGGAAGGGTGGTACCGGTGCTGCCGCATCTTGCGCGGCTGCGGCTGGAGACGGAGAATGACGAGGAGGACGCGATGCACCCGACGACCGTCGAGACCCACAGGATGTACAACGAGATGCGGGCGAAGCTGGTCGAGAGCGGCCTCCGCCCGCTGGTGCGGCTGTTCGAACGCCGCCTCGCCCGCTCGCTGACGGAAGCCGAACGCGCGACGCTCCTGACGCGCCTCTCGTCCGTGGGTCCCGATCGCCTCGGCGACGTCGTGCTCGACCTCGACCCGCCCGCGCTCGCGGTGTGGCTCGACGACCCCGACGCGCGCTGAACCCAATGCCCCTCCGTTCGCGTGTCGAGCGTTGGTTGGGGGGCCCAGGCGTGAGCTCTTGCGAATCCTGGGACGTTGGGCTGGGACGTTGCTTCTCCGCGGCTCAGGGGCCGCCGAGCGCGTCCACGGCGGCGCGCAGGTCGGCGGCGAGGGGCGACTCCACCCGCAGCACTCCGCCCTCCAGGGTGACGGCGAGCGCGTGGGCGTGGAGCGACAGGCGCGTGAGGGTCACGGCGCCGACGACAGCCTGCTCCGTGCGGCTGTAGAGCGGATCGACCAGCAGCGGCGCGCCGGCGTAGCGCAGGTGGACGCGCACCTGGTGTTGCCGCCCGGTGCGGGGCTTCGCTTCGACGAGGGCGACGTCGCCTTCGGGGCGCGCCCACGACTGGAGGACGCGCACGGCGGTGGCGGCCTCGACGCCGTCGCGCTCGCCGGGGAAGATGGGGCGCATCTTGCCCTTGCGCGCGCTGTGGAGGGCGATGTCGATGACGCCCTCCCGCGGGGTGGGGAGGCCGCGGGTGAGGGCGAGGTAGGTCTTCTCGACGCGGCGGTGTTCGAAGGCGAGGGAGAGCGTGCGGTGGGCGGCGGCGTTGCGCGCGAAGAGCACCACCCCGGTCGTATCGCGGTCGATGCGGTGCACCACCCAGAGGGCTTCGCCTCGCTGGGCCTCCAGGCGGTGGCGGAGGCTCTCGCCCGGCGCCTCGTCGCGCGCGGGGATCACCACCACGCCCGCGGGCTTGTCGACCGCGAGCACGTCTGCGTCTTCGTGAAGTATGGGGATCACCCGCGGAGGGGTATCACGCGCGAGGGGGCGGCGGACAACGCTCAGTGCGCCGCGGCGTCCACCGCCGCCGCGTCGGCCACGCCACCATCGCCGCTGCCGACGGGGCGGCCGTGACCGGGGCCGAGGATGCGCGGGAGGTACTGGGCGTAGTTGAAATGGTCGCTGTGCTCGGGCGTGTGGCACTGGGTCGCGCAGAACTCCCCGGGCACCTGCAGCCGGATGGTGCTGCGCCGCAGGGCCG
>JBILLV010000004.1:0-94852 GCA_044375895.1 Polyangiales bacterium
CGACCTCGCGACGCTCTCCAAGGCGACGCTCGCGATCACTGGGGAGATTCGCACCGACCGCCTCGTGGAGCGCGTCCTCGCGGTGTCCATGGAGAACGCCGGCGCCACCCGCGGCCTGCTGCTCCTTCTGCGCGACGGGGTGCTTCGGCTAGAGGCCGCGCAGGGGACGGCGCCGCTGCCGTCGCGCGGCGCGACGCTCGACGGGCTCACGGGGGTGCCGACGAGCGTGCTCCAGTACGCCGCGCGGACGGGGGAGGCGCTGGTGCTCGCCGACGCCCGCCTCGACGCGCGCTTCGCCGGCGACCCCGCCCTCCCGCGCGACCGACCGCTCTCCGTGCTCGCGCTCCCGCTCGCGTGGAAGGGCCGCTCGTCGGGGCTCATCTACCTGGAGAACGACCTCACCCCCGACGCCTTCACGCCCGCGCGTCGCCGCCTCCAGGAGCTGCTCGGCGCGCAGGCCGCCCTCTCGCTGGAGAACGCGCGGCTCTACGACGAGACCGAGGCGATGGTGCGCTCCACCGCGCGCTTCGTGCCGACGGAGTTTCTCGCGCAGCTCGGGCGCCGACGGCTCATCGACGTGGTGCCGGGCGACGCGGTGGCCATGGAGATGACGGTGCTCTTCACCGACCTGCGCGGCTTCACGGGGATGACCGAGCGCCTCGGCCCCGGCCCCACCTTCGCGCTCCTCAACGCGTGGCTCTCGCGGGTCACCGACGTGATCGCGCGGCGCGGGGGCTTCGTCCACGACATCGTCGGCGACGCCACGCTGGCGCTCTTCCCGGGCGTCCCCGACAACGCGGTGCGGGCGGCGGCGGAGCTCGCCACCATCCCCCGCGGGCTCCTCGACGACGGCGTCATCGACGCCGAGCTGCGCGTCGGCATCGGCCTCCACGCGGGCCCCGTGATGCTCGGCACGCTGGGCGGCGAGCGTCGCCTCGCCATCTCCGTCGTCGGCGACACCGTGAACACCGCCGCCCGCCTGGAGACCGCCACCAAGGGGGTCGGCGCACCCGCGCTGGTGTCGGGGGCGCTCGTCGCGCGGCTGCGGTCGCCGGCGTCCTTCGCGCTGCGTCCGCTGGGGTCGGTGGCGCTCCACGGGCGCGCCGAGCTCATCGAGGTGGCCGAGCTGCTCGACGTGCACCCGCCCGCGCTGCGCGAGCCGATGGCGGCGGGTCGGGCGGACTTCGCGGCGGGGCTCGCGGCGATGCGCGCGGGCGACGTGGCGGCGGCGACGGCGCGCTTCGAAGCGTGCGTGGCGCGGTGCGCGGGCGACGCGGCGGCGGCGGGGCTCCTCGCGCGCTTGCGGCGCGGCGGCGGCGCGGGCGGCAAGGACGACGTCGAGATCGTGTGAGGGGCGGCGGTCAGGTGGCGGTCGCAAACACGCTCGGGCGCAGCCGCGCGAGGACGGCCATCGCCGCGCCCATCACGGGCATCGCGAGCCCCGTGGGGACGCCGAGCGCGACGCCTCCGGCGCAGGTGACGGCGAAGGCGAGGAGGTCGCGCGCGGTGGCGGCGGGTGGCGGGGCGTCGGTGCCGAGGTCGTGGCGGAGGTCGCGGACGGAGGCGTCGAGCAGCGCTTCGTCGTAGGTGCGGCCGTAGAGGTTGGCGCAGCGCCGCCCGCGGACGAAGGCGCGGAAGAGCGAGCGCGGCGCCATGAGGAGCCCGAGGGGGAGCGCAGTGAAGTTGAGCAGCCACGCGGCGTAGTGGTCGGCGCAGCCGCCGCCGAGCTCCCAGGCGGCGATCTCGCCCTCGCCGAGGTTGGTGGTCTCGTAGCCGGTGGCGATGTGGTGGAGGTCGTGGAAGCGAACCGCCTGCACGCGCGACGGGAGGTTGGGGAAGGCCAGCGGGAAGGGGCCCACCGTGAAGTGCACCCAGGCGTCGTGGTAGCCGCCGTCGGCGCCGAAGCCGTTGGCGTCGAAGTAGACGCGGCGCGCGTCGCGGAGCGTGAGGTCGTCGTCGTAGTGGGGCATCGGGGATTGTGCCTCCCTCCCGGAGATGCAAGCGGGTATAGGGGCGCGCGGGGCGGAGGTTCAAGGGCGGAGTGTCGCGCGGTGAGAGGCGGGCGAGACGTCGTTCGCCGTCAGCTCGGGTCGCAGGGGCCGTCGCAACGATTGCGCGTCGTCCCCGTCCCCAGCCAGTCGAGCACCATCGGGAACACGGGCATCGACTCGCCGATGCGCGAGTGCGGGTCGGGCGTGCCCATCGGCGGCACGTTCTCCAGCGGCTCGCGCAGCCCGAAGGAGAACTCGATCATCGAGGAGCCCGCGTGCTCGCCCATCACCGTCGGTACGCCGAACACCTCGCGGTTGAGCGGGGCGAGGTTGGGCACGGCGCCGATGGTGCGGGCCATGAGGTGCGCGGCGAGCGTGGTCACCTGGCGGTCGCCGATCGCGACGAGCATCAGCACCTCATGCGGAACCGTCCCCGGCACCCGGTCGGCGCGGATGTATGGCGTCCACCCGGAGGGCTCCGTTCGGTCCCAGAGCATCTGGATGATGGCGAGGACGCGCTGCACGTCGAGGCCATTGGGAAAGCGCGCGCGCAGGAGGAGCTCGAAGGTGGCGAAGTTGGTGCTCCGCGCGAGCATCAGGCTGTACGACTGGCCCGGCACCGCGAGCACGCCGCGCGCGACGTCCGGCGTGAGGGCCATGTACGTGCCGCCGAAGATGCCGCCCTGGCTCGCGCCGTAGTAGTAGCGCCGCGTCGGGTCGATGAGGCTGCGCCCGTTGGCCTGGAGCATGGGCTCGTCGCGCATCCGTCCCATCATCGTGCGCATGAGGAGCAGCGAGTTGACGATGCCCTGGTGCTGGCGGTCGATCACCTCGCGGAAGGAGCCGAGGTCGTTGCCCGAGATGGCGGTGGAGATGCGGCCGGCGTCCTCTTCGGCCATGCCCTGGAGGTCCATGCCGAAGACGATGAGGTTGGCGCCGCTCGCGAGGGCGCGGGCGGAGGGGTCGCTGAAGATGTCCTCGCCCGAGCCGAGGAGCCCGTGGCCGTACCCCACGATCCCCGCGGGGGCCGTGAGCGCGGTGGTGGGGACGAGCATCCAGAAGCGGTAGGTGCCCGTGCCGTTCTGGCGGAGGGCGCCGTCGGGGCCGAGGCTCATCGCGCCTTCGGGGCCCGCGGCGGTGAGGTAGAGGGGCACGGTGACCTCGCCGTCGATCTGCATCGCCACGCCCTCGCGGGGGTTTCGGCGCACGTTGACGATGCGGTAGGTGGGGCCCATCGGTCCCGCGGCGGTGAGGGCCGCGTCGCGCATCTCGATCATCCGTCGCGTGGTGCTCTGGCGCGACGCGACCGTGAAGTCCCACGCGAGCTGGAGCCCCGTCCGCGGCACCCGCGCCCGCCCGAGGTCGTCGAAGATGC
Organism: Polyangiales bacterium; assembly: GCA_044375895.1. Taxonomy (GTDB): domain Bacteria; phylum Myxococcota_A; class Polyangia; order Polyangiales; genus CAISKJ01. The sequence continues at coordinate 3,367 of JBILLV010000004.1, forward strand.
GGCGGTAGCGGGCGCGCATCGCGGCGTTGAGCTCGGCGGCGTTCGCGTCGTCGCGCAGGGCGGCGAAGGCGGGGGACGGGGGCACCGCGGCGCCCATCGCGTCGCGCACGTCACGGACGGCGACGACGTAGCGACGACCGGGGACGAGCCCCGTCGCCGGGCGGATCATGAGGGCGCGCTGCCCGGGGTCGCGCGCGGTGACGTCGATCTCGGCGAAGTGGGCGACACGCTCGCCCGTCATCGCGTCGACCAGCACCGTGGGGGACGTGTCGGTGAGGGAGCGGGCCATCTCCTGATGCGTCACGAGGCCCGTCGCCACGGCGTTGGGCAGGTGCGCGAGGAGCGTCGCGCCCGGCGAGAAGCCGTCGAAGTCCGCGAACCACCGCGGCGTCGCGCGCGGCAGCATTTCCTCGCGGAAGCGCACGCGCAGCCCGGTCGGTGACATCGGGTCGGGCGTCGTCCAGAAGTCGTTGGGAAAGGGCAAGCCGCACCGGGTCGGGGCCACCGGGTCGCACACCGGGTCGGCGCTCGGGGCGTCCGGGGGCGCGACGTCGGCGTCGACGGGCGCGAGGTCGGAGGCGGCGTCGGTGGGCGCGGGGGCCGGGGTGCTGCCGCACGCGGTGAGCAGGGTGGCGACGAGGGCGAGGGAGGGGCGCATCGGGGCGGAGATCTTCGGGCTGTGCCCCCGGAAGCGCAACGGGGCCGTACGTTCAGCTTGCACTGCTGGGGTTGGTCGCTGTCGCTCCCGCACCCCAGGCTGCGATCGGCGGCGCCCTCCGGGCTTCCAGAGAGACCTCCGCAGCCTTCTCCACGAGCACTGCGCGCGCGTCGGCGCACCACGCACAAGGTCGCCGATACTCCGTCGCTCTGGAAGCCCAGAGGGCGCCGCCGATCGTAGCCTGGGGTGCGGGAGCGACAGCGACCAACCCCAGAAAGATAGCGTAAATCCAAGCGATTTTGATGCGCTTGCCCTGGCGTTCAGCCGGTGTGGTCGCGCGCTGCGGGAGGCGCCGTCCGGCGGCGCCATCGGAGGGCTGGTGCGACACGCCGCTCTCGCTCTACCCTCCCGCGCCATGACCCACCCCTACGACCCCGCGCGGGTGATCGCCGACCTTCGCACGCTGGCCGAGCGCACGGGCGGCCCCGACGGCAGCCGCCGCCTCGCCTGGACCCCCGAGTGGGAGAAGGCGCGCGCCTTCCTCCGCGAGAGCGTCGCCGCGCTCCCCGTCACGGTGAGCGAAGACGAGGCCGGCAACCTCTGGGTGGTGCTCGCGGGCGAGTCGCCGCGCACCCTGGTGGTGGGGAGCCACCTCGACAGCGTGCCCAAGGGCGGATGGCTCGACGGCGCCCTCGGCGTGATGGCGGGCCTCGAACTCCTTCGCGCGCTGGCCGCGGGCGGTCGGCCGCCGGTCACCGTCGCGCTGGTCGACTGGGCCGACGAGGAGGGAGCTCGCTTCGGCCGCAGCCTCTTCGGCTCCGCGGCCTGCGTTGGGACGCTCGACCTCGCCACGCTGCGCGGCCTCGCCGACAAGGAAGGCCACAAGCTCCCGGAGGTGCTCCGCGCGTACGGCGTCGAGCTCGATCGGGTGGATGGTGCGCGGGCGCGGATGAAGGACGTGGCCGCGTACGCGGAGGTTCACATCGAGCAGGGGCCCGTGCTCGAGGCGATGGGGAAGGGCATCTGCACCGTCACGGGCACCAAGGGGATCGAGCGCGAGCGGCTGGTGTTTCGTGGCCAGGCCGCGCACGCGGGGACGATGCCGATGGCGATGCGGCGCGACTCCTTCCGCGCGGCGGCTCGCTTCGCGCTGGAGGTGGCGGAGATCGGCGCGCGGCACGACGGCGTGACCACGGTGGGGCACGCGCAGTGCTGGCCCGGCGTGGTGACGGCCGTCGCGGGCGAGACGCGCATCACCCTCGACATGCGGCACATCGACGCGGGGCACCTCGCGGCGATGTTCGCCGAGGCGCACGACGCGGCCGAGCGCGCCGCGGCGGTGGAGGGCTGCACGGTCGCGTGGGAGCACATCTTCCGCATCCCGCCGATGCCGTTCCACCCGCGGCTCCTCGACGCCGCCCGTCAGAGCGTGCGCGAGGTGGAGGGCCACGACGTCGAGCTGCCGAGCGGGGCGCTCCACGACGCGAGCGAGATGGCGCGCCAGGTGCCGACGGTGATGATCTTCTCGTCGTCCATCGGCGGGCTCAGCCACACGCGCGAGGAGGACACCCCCGAGGCGCACCTCACGATGGCGGCGGACGCTTTCTACCGCACGTGCGCGCGCATCGTCGCGCTGATCGCGGGCGGCGAGCTCGCGTAGCGGCCGCACCGCTCGGCGCGCAAGCGATTGCACCGCCGCGCGCACTCCATTGCGCACCCGGCAGGGACCGACACCGCGCGTCGGAGCGACGAGAGACACGGCCGATCGCTTCCGCGATACGGTCCGTCATCCGTCGCCGGGGCCGTACGGTCGCTCCCAACGAAGCGACGCACGTCGACGCGACGGCGCTTTCGAAGGCGCCCCTACGGCCCCGGCGACGGATGACGGACCGTATCGTGGAGGCGATCGGCCGAAGGTTCCTCGTCGCTCCGAGACCCATTCGGAGCCCGAATGTACCGAGGGCACGCGCGTTGCTGGCGTCGGCGATGACCGTCCGCGTACCCTCTGGGAGACCCTCCGCCCCCTGATGCACCGCACGCTCCCCTTCCTCGGCGCCTCGCTCCTCCTCGCTTGCGACGGCGCCTCGCCGCCCGCCCCGCCCCCGCGCGACGCGCCGCTCTACGCGTGCGAGGCCTGCGACGCGGCGAGCGCCCGTGTGCCCGATGGCCGCGGCGGCACCGCGTGTGTGTCCGTCGGCGCCTCCCTCGACCCCACCCCCGACGACCCGCGCGCGCTCCTCCCGTCGCTCCCGCTGCCGCTTCGCTACGTCGCCGTCGACGCGCCCGCGGACGGCGACGGAACGCGCGCCCGCCCCTTCCCCTCGATCGCCCGCGCGCTGGCGGTGGCGGCGGAGGGGACGCTGGTTCTCCTCGCGGGGCGTCACGCGCTCGTGTCCTCCGTGGTCGCGCGGGCTCCGCTCGCCATCGTCGGCGCGGGCGTCTCTCTCACCACGGTCGTCGCGACGACGGGGGCGGCCTTCGCGGCGACGTCGTCGGGGGCAACGCTCACGCTCGCGCGCCTCACCGTCACGGGCGGATCGGCCGCGGTGGAGGCGAGCGAGGGGGCGCGGGTGGTGCTCCGTGACGTGGTCTCGCGCGAGGCCGCCGTCGCCGTCGCGGCGCGTGGGGTCGGCACCGTCATCGTCGCCCGCGGCCTCACCGCCGAGCGCTCGTCGGCGGACGGTGTCGTCGTGGAGGACGGCGCGGCGCTGACCCTCGTCGCGTCCGTCGTGCGGCAGAGCGCGGGCTACGGGGTGCGGTCGCGCGCGGGGATGGGCGAGGGGGGCCGCGTTCGGCTCACCCGCGTGCTCATCGACGGCGCGCGGGGCTACGGCGTCGGCCTCGCGGGCGCGGTGACCTCGGGCGCAGCCAACACCTGCGCGACCGACGACCCCGAGGCGATCGCCGGGGCGCGCGACTGCTTGCGGGAGGTGTCGGTGCGCGGCGTCGTCGGCGTGGGCGTCGGCGTCGCGGGGCGGCGTGACCTGAGCCTTTGGCGCGCCCACGTGTGCGGGACGAGCGCGGGCGTCGGCGTCGGCACGGGCGATGGCATCTACGTGGCCGTCGGCGCGCGCGTGGGCATCGACGACGAGAGCGCCGCGGAGGGAGCCGCCGCGCTCGGGCGCGGGAGCTGGGTGGTGGCCAACGCGCGCTCGGGCATCCTGGTGGAGCGGACGCGCCCCGAGGTGACCGACGCCGCGGAGACCGTGCTCACGCTGCGCGGCGCGGTGGTGGCGTCCAACGGGGGGCCTGGCGTGGTGCTCCAGCGCGGGGCGGCGGCGCGGGCCATCAACCACGCGCGCATCGACGACAACGGCGGCCTCGGGCTCGGGCTCACGCCGGGGACGCGGGTCGATGAGATCCTGTGCGACCAGTTTCTGGGGACGCGCCCGGCGATGCTGCTGACCCCCGAAGGGCCATACCTCGTGGCCGACGGGCTCTCGATGTCGGGGGCGAGCGCGGGCCGCGTCGACGCCAACGAGATGAGCCGCAACGGGCGCTTCGGCGCGGTGTTCGGCGACGCCGACGCGGTGCTCACGAGCAACCGCGGGGCCGACAACCTCTACGGCGTGGGCAACTACGCGCCGGGGCGGGTGCGCATCGACGTCCCGAGCGCCATCACCGGGCGCATGGTCGCCCCCGTGACGCGCCCGCCGCTCGTGCAGGGGACGATGTAGCGGCGACTACGTCGGTGGCTCGACGCGGTACGCCGGGTGATCGCGGAGCCCGATGGACACGGCCGTCAACCCGAGGGCCATCGCCGCCGCCACGCGCAGCACGAAGCCCGAGGTGTTGGCCCCGACGCCCCACGCGCACCCCACCGCGGCGCAGCCCGCGAGCACCGCCGCCAGCAGCGCGCGGTGTCGCGTCGGCGCGGGCTCTTGCGGGAGCCGTGTGAAGGCCGCGCCGTACCACCGGGCGACGTGGCCCTCCCGCGCGATGTGCCGCAGCAGCGCGAGCGTCACGAGCGCGCCGACGACGTGCCCGAGGTACTGGAGAACCCGCGCGTAGGAGACGGGCGTGGCGCCGAGCGTGAGGGCTCGCTCGCGGAGGATGGGGAAGAGCCGCGCGCCGAAGCGACGCTCGTGGGTGAAGGTGTCCCAGAGGCTGTGGCTGGCCGCGCCGAGGAGGGCGCTCGACGCGGTGATCCACGCGGTCGGGCGACGCGCCGCGAGGACGCGCCAGTCACGCAGGCGCAGCGGCCCGCACGACGGAAGCAGCGCGAAGGCCACGGCGGCCACGTGGACGCGGAGCAGCCACGCGACGGCGACGGAAGCGGGGAGCGCGAAGGCGACGAGGCCGACGGGGCCGTGGGCGTCGAACTCCCACGCGGTTCCCGAGAGGACGTAGGGGAAATCGGGCGCCATCGAGCCGATCACCAGGGCGACGCCGTCGAACCACCGCGGCCGCGCGAGCTTCAGCGCGACGACGGGGCACTGGTGGGAGAGGAAGGTGAGGGGCATCGGGGGCGGCGGGGCGATATCACGGCGCGTGCGGGGCGGAGCGTTGTCGTTTGTTGGCTACGTCCCAACGTCGGCGAGCCGACAGCGATCACCGCGCTACATCTGCGCTCGGTCAGTCGCGCGTGGCATGTAGAGGAGGAGGTGATCCACGGTCACCTTTCGCCCGTCGGCAAGCGTGGCCTTCGTGCGGAAATGCCCGGAGAGCCCCGGCGGGGGCGGTTTGATCTGTTCGTACGAGAACGACCTGTCCTTCAGGCACTTCAGCTCGAAGGTGTCCGCCCACTGTGGGACGTTCCGCTCTGTGAAGGTTACCGCCACGGCCGCAACGATGTCCGCCGATAGGCAGTACTGGCGCGTTTGTTCATCGATGGACTCGTAGCCCTTGCGCCCCCAGATCTTGGTCTCGATGACACCCTTTCCGGTTGCGGGCGAGTCGCCTTCAGCGAGGTCCAGAAGGACATCTGTGCGCCCGGGGCCTCGCACCGCTTCGAGCTCGATGTTCATCCCGAGCGGGCTGAGCTGGAGGGCGATGGAAGCCGCGAGGTTCGCCTCGGGCACCAGCTTCCGGTCATCGCCGTCCCCATGAAACCACGCCGTCGCCCAACGCTGCATGTTCGCCAAGGCTGCGGCGACGCCCGCGCACAGCCGCGCCTGGGGCCTGCCGCGCGGCATCTTGGGGAGCGGGTGAGGCAACAGAATGCTGGGGATCACGTCGACGTGCACCTCGTCGCCCTCCACGACGGGCACCCGTCCCTCCCGGACCGCGCCGCTCGCTGAGAGGACGTCGAGCACCTCATCGAGCCTGAGCCGCTCGACGCCATCTTCTTCGACCAGCAGGCGGCGAAGATCGGAGACATGGTAGGGACCCGCGCCTGCCTGAAGCCTGTCGAGCACCCGGGTCACGGCGGTCGTCCAGCGCGGATCCGACAGCTTCTCGAAGTAGCCCCGAACGAAGCCGGGATGGGTCTGCGCGAAGCCCGCGAGAACCCGCGCCACGTCGAGCGCGCCAACCTCCCCGGGCTCATCCCACACGCGCTGAAAGCCGTAGACGGACAGGGAGGCGTGCCCGCCGGTGTGGATCATCAACTGCCGGAGAGTCTCCTCGGCGAGGGGACGACGCGTCGAGGCGAAGGGCGCTGCGAGTTGTCGAAGCTCCTCGAACGAGAAGGGCTGAAGCCGCGACCACCCCGCGTTGTCGACGAACGCTGAACCCAGATAGGTTTTGAGCCCGTACACGCCGATGCCGCCGGCGGCGAGGACACGTAGCCTCCCGCGAAGCTCCTGGCTCCAGGCGTTGAGGCGGTTGAAGGTCGCGCGGGCGAGGCTCCCCCGATCGCTTTGATCCACGTAGGACTCGACCTCGTCGAAGATGGCCACGATGCGCCCACGCTGTCGGTTGTCGAGGATCTCGCTCAGGAGTCGTGCCGGGAGGTTCTGAACGGCGCGGTCGGAGAGGTCTTCCAGAGCGGCGCCCCGCTCCTTCCCGAAGACGTGTTGTTCCACGAGCGGGTCCAACGCCCCCCGATCGGGCTCGACTGTGCGCAGCAGTTGGCGCACGACCTCGGCCACGCCTCCGTCGACCGGGGCCCTCTTGATGAGCGCGACGAGCGAATGACCGTCCCTTCGCAGCGAGTCGGCGAGCTCGTCGAGCAACCAGCTCTTCCCCATCCCAAAGCCGCCGACGACGATCGCGTTGGAGGTCTTCAGGTGCCCGAGAAGCTCCGCGACGAGAGCGCTCCGCGGGACGCGCGGGGCGTCGGTTACAGGGTCTCCACGCCACAAGAACGGATTCTGGCTCATCACGCGGCCCTCGCGGGAGCCGCCGGAGCCAACAGCGGCCCGAGCGAGGTGTAGATCGACGCGAACTGACCGTCATCGCGGAGGAGACCGAGCTCGCGCAACCACGGAAGCGCGCTCGAAGGGAGCGGCGCACCGCGCTCCCCCAGCAGCCATGGCGACACGACCTCCCACATCAGAGGAGAGAGCCGCGCCGCGGTGAAGAGCGCCCCCGCGACGAGTTCGCGCACGTCCGCCGCGACCACAAAGGCGCGCCGCGCGGCCTCCGCCTCCCCGCGTCCCCTTCGGAGCTCGCGCCCATAGAGCCGCAAGAGGAGCGGGTGCCCACCAACGATCTCGTACGCCTCGCGGCTATTCCTGGGGCTCACGTTCATCCCGCAGCGTCGCCCGAGACCCACGAGCAGTTCCTCGCTCTCCACGCGCGTGAGCGGCCGCAGCCAGTGCTCGCGCACCGCGCCGTGGAGCACACCGTCGCCGCGCGCCCCTCGCTCATGGAAGCGGCTCGGGTCGCGCCCGATGAGCATCCACGCCAGCCGCTTATCCCTCACGGCGCGGTGAAGCACCGCGAGCAGCCGGTCCACGTCACCGTCCGTCGGTCGGCCCAGCGCGTCCGCGAACAGGAGGTCGAACTCGTCGAGGAGCAGACACGGCAACGGGGCGCGCCGCCATGGCGGCCGCTCCAAAGCCCGCTCCAACGCTTGGACCATCTCCTGCTCTGTCCGGTCGGGGTCGATGGCGGCGAGTTGCGGCAGGTCGAGCCGCTCACCCAACGCCCTCGCGATCGCGTGCGCGACCCCCGAGACGTCGCGCTGAACGATGGCCTGCACGTCCACGTAGACCGGCGTGAAGCCCTCACCGAGGGCCGCGGCGGCTGCGAACGCCGTCGAGGTCTTCCCGATCCTGCGGAGCCCGAAGATCCCTGTGACCTCGAAGCGCGCAAGGTCGTTCGTCAGCGCCTGCACCACCTCCCGTCGCCCGACGAACTGAACGCCCTTCACCACCTGACGCCGCTCGAAGGGGTCGCTCTCGCGGAGCGCTGCGCTCACAGCCTGCACCACCACCGCATCGGTGGCCGTCGCGGCGAGCGGCACCGCCGTATAGGGCGTCGGGAGCCCGACCCCGACGACCGGAACGAGCAGCACTTCCCCATCGACCCGTGCGGCGTGGCCGTCGAGCTGCTCGGCGGCCCATGTGAGGTCTGCGGAGGTGGGCGGATGGTCGGTGCGCAGCAGCGCGAGCGGTTGCGACACCCCGAACGGCTCTAGTTCACCAAAGGGGCCACGCGCGACGAGGCGGCGCCCATCACCGCGGACGACGACCTCCTCCCGCTCCGGGGTGGGTACTTCATCTGGCGCCCACTTCGGCAGTTGCTCCGAGAGGTCGCGGAGGAGTGCGTACCGTCCGTCTGGGACCATCCCGAGGGTGCGGGCCTCGTCGAAGGAGCGCCGCAGAGCAACCATCTCGATGCCGACCAACGCGAGCGCGTCGACGAGGCAACGTTCGGCGAGCTGATTGCGCCACATCAGGGACGCCGCGGACAGGAGATCCCAGACTGGCTCCCGCACCCATCGCAGGAGCTCGCTGAGTTCGCGGGCGTCGGGCGTGTCCTGTGTCAGCGGGGCAAGGCCGATCGCGACGAGGAGAAGCTCGCGGTGGTGGGCGTGGTCGTAGCCGCGCGCCTGATCCAGGCGCCGCGCGTAGGTCACCGCCTCCGCGTGAAGCGCGCGCCGAACCCCTGGCGGGAGGTCCTGAAGTGTCGCGCCGCGCGCACCCAGGTACACGGCGAGGCGCAGGGGGTTGTCGACATCGTAGTCGTCCGCCGTCGTTCGATGAGCGAGCCGTTCGAGGATGTCGTCGAGCGCGACGAGCAACTGGCGGTACGAAGTGACTGGATCGGGTTGCCGACAGAGAAGACCGACGAGCACGTCGGCGGCCGACGGCACCAGCCCCTTCGCGACGTCGCGCATGGAAGGAACCCCGTCGTCACGTCGGCGTAGGGACTCCACGACATGGCGCCACGCCGCCGACCGCGCGTCACGGAGGCGGGGGTCCGTGGCGCGAGTGCCCTCCAGGAGCACGCGCGCGTAGGCGACCCACAGCGTGAAGTTGCGCAGGGAAGGAGCGCGAGCCCCGAGCGAGGAGGGCGAGTCCGGGCCGCGATCCGTGGCAGGCGCAGGAGGTAGCGCGCTGTCCATCCAGAGCGCCTCAACGGCGTCAGGGGTGATCGCCGCCGCGGGCGTGAGCGTGGTGAGTGAGCTTACGAGGTCGGGGACGTCGTCGCCGCGTTCGTGTCGGGCCGAGAAACCGAGGGCGAGCAGGGGCCCATCGTCGCGTGCGAGGAGCGAGCGGGCGCAGCGAGCGAGGTCACTCCCTGGCCGGGACATCGCGTGGTCGAAGAGCGCCACCGCAGCAACGCTCCGCGTCCACGCGCCGCCTCGCTCGAACACAAGCGGGGCGACTTCGAGCGCTCGCAAGAGCTCTTCCGGCGACTTCTGCAACCAGAAGAGCGCTGAGGCCGTCCAGGTGGAGCCCGGCAGGGAGTCCAAGACCTCGCAGAAGCGACGCAGGTCGAGCCGCCAGAGGAGGTCGAGCGCGGTCACGTTGAGGTCGATGTACCGCTGTCGGTGCGGCGAGAGCGCTCTGAACGGTGAGGACGCACTTCGCTCCCTCGCGGCTTCCCCGCGCAAGGTGTGCAAGACCCCAGGCTCTTCCAGACCCCGTCGCCTGATCCACGATCGCCGCGCCTCGGGGCCGCACAAGCGCTCGACCCAGACGTGCGCGCTCTCTGGGGCGTTCGCTACGCCCGCTGCCACCCGAGCGAGAAACGCCTCCTGGAGTTCATGCGGGAGACTCTCGCCCGCCGCAGCCACCTTTAGGGCGTCGGGCGACGATTCGATGATGGTTGCGACGACCAGGTCGAGCGCTCCCTGCCACAACGTTCGATCCGTGATGACGAGCGCGAGGTCTTCCTCGCCTGCGAACACGCGCGCGGCGAGCGTGCGAGCCTCCACCGACGAACTCACGACGCGCCCTCGAGGAGCATGTGGACGAGCGAGGCGTGGAAGGGGCGCGCCACGTCGTCGAGCGCAGGCACACTCGCCACCGGCACCGCGGCATGCCACGCTCGCAAGAGTTCGCCGCGCAGGTCGTTGAGTTGGGGGAGTTCGTGCAGGGAAGTGCCCCGCGTGCCGAGCCTCGCCACGCAGCCCGTGAAGGCCCAGGTCTTCTGCTCTGAGACGACGAACGGTCCCTCGGGGAGGGCGTCCTTCGAGGCCACGCGCACCTCGACGGAAAAGCCCCATCGAGGCCCGTCCTCTATGGGCGCGCCCTCCAGCCCGCGCGAATCCCGAACCAGCGCGAACAGCGAACGCCTTCGTTCGCGGGCCCACGCGCGCAATACTTCGAGGTCCGCCCCGGAGAGCACGTCGACAGCTAGCAGTAGGTACGGACCCGCCGCAGCGAGTAACCGCGCGCGCGCCGCCCTCCAGCGCTGTTCGTCACCATCGAAAAGCACAAACGCCGCGGACGCTTGACGCGCCTCGCGCCGCCCCTCACCCGCGGGGAGCCGACGAGAGCCTGGTAGAGACCACGGATCGAAGGCCCCCAACGGATCTGCCGACGGGATCGCACTCCCGTCTTCAAAGCTGGTCCGCACGCTGAAGCCCCCGGCGAGGAAGATGAAGGGATCCTGCACCTCCAGCACCCCCCGCGACAGATCCGTCACCTCGATCCCTACGCGGTCCATCGGGTGGTCGAAGTCGACGCGGAGCAGCGGCTCCTGCACCGGGAGAGCGCGCGAGACGAACTCCCCCGACGGGCGCACCGAGCGAACCCTGACCGACAGGCCCTCCAACGAGTCTCCCGCTCGGGGGACGAAACACAGCGCGAGGGACTCGCGTGCCTGCGCGGTGGCGTTGGTGAGCCGCCGGATCTCCAACTCCTCGTACCGGGGGTTGGGGGCGAGCACGACGAACGCGCCGAGGAGTTCTTGATGCTCCTCGGCGCGGAAGAACAACCACTCCGAGAGCTCGGCGAGGATGGCCTCCCGCTCCACTGGGTCTGCGCGCAACGGATGCTCGACCGGGAGCAGGTAGTGCACCCTGACCTGCCCCTGCCACGTCGCCTGGAGAGGATGTCGCTGATGTTGAAACGCGGCGCATGGCCACGGCGGCTCCTCGATGGTGGACCCGACCGCCATGGGGGAGAGGTCATTCCACGCCGCGACGCCCAGCGTGCGGAGATCCACGACGCCACCTACGGCAACGAGGGCGCGGAGCTCGAGCGCCGCGGCGATGGTCACCCGCTCGCGGACGAACCACAGTCGCCCCTGCGGCGAGGGGTCGGCCCACCGCGTCTTGGTCGCCGTCGGCGCGATCGTTCCCTTGGGCAGGAGCTCGACGAGGCCGAGGATGAGCCGCGCAGCATCGCCGCCCTTGCGTACGACAAGAGTCACCAGGGCTGCGGGGTAGTCGTCCTCCCACAGTTGCTTCGGCGGGGCGGTGTGAAACGCTGCGACCTCGACCACAAATGGTTCGTACACCAGCGCCGGTTCGTTGAGCAAGCGACACGCCCGCGGTCGGTGCCTTCACCGTTAGCTGGGACCGTTCTCCCGCTGGCTGACATTTCGCGTGGGGATCACCAGCGCGCCCCGCGCGCTCACCGCAGGACGGCGAGCCGCACCACGTCGGCCCGGTTGGACGCGTCCAGTCGGCGGAACACCTCCGCCAGGTGGTTGCGCAGCGTGTTGGGCGACACCCCCAGCGCCCGCGCGATGGCCTCGTTGGTGTGCCCCATCGCCACGTGCTCGACGATCTCCCGCTGGCGCTGCGTGAGGCGCTGGTCGTCGCAGCGGAGCCGCGTGGGGACGGCGCGCTGGGGGCTCTGGTCGAGCGCCTGGTGGAGTCCGTCGATCACCGCGAGGGTCGGGGCCACGCGCCGGAGGAGGGCGGCTTCGGCGTCGGAGAAGGGAGCGGACCGGGCGGCGCGCAGGAGGAGCAAGGCCGAGACGATCCGCTCGCGGACGACGAGGTGAACCACGAGGGCGCTGCGCATCCCGAGGGGCCGCGCGAGGACGGCCTCGTAGCGCGAGCGGGCGTCGGTGCCGGGCGGGAAGGCGTCGGTGTCGCGGGCCACGCCGTCGAGCGCGGTGGCCGTGTCGCGCAGGGGCTGGAGCGCCACCGCGGCCGCGTCCCAGCCCGGCAGCGACGCCTCCAGCATCGCGAGCGGCAACCCCCGCGTCGCCGCCGTCTCCAGCGGGACGCGCGGCGAGAGCGCGTGGAGGAGCGCCGCGTCGGCGGGGACGGCGGCGAGCACGAGGTCGAGCGCCCGCTCGCGCATCGCACGGAGCGACGGGGCGCCGGCGCCGATCGCGGCGAGGGCCAGGAGGAGCGCGTCATCCATCGAAGGTGACGCGAGGATGCCACGGGGGCGCCGCCGCGGCGGATGGTACGAAGGTACCGTGGGCGGTGCGATCCGTCGGGCGCATCTCTCGGCGCATGACCCTCGCGATCACCGCCGCTCCGGACTCCTCCCTCGACGCGCCCGCTCCCGCCTGGATCGACCGCGCGCTCTACCCCTTCACCCCGCGCCGCTTCGCCACGCCCGACGGCGTCATGCGCTATCTCGATGAGGGGAGCGGCCCGCCGATTCTCCTCGTGCACGGGACGCCGAGCTGGTCGTTCGAATGGCGCGCGCAGGTGGCGGCCCTCGCGAAGACGAACCGGGTGATCGCGCCCGACCACCTGGGCTTCGGCCTCTCGGACAAGGTGATCCGCGCCGACGTGCTCCGCCCCGCCGACCACGCGCGTCGCCTGCTCGCCCTCGTCGACGCGCTCGACCTGCGCGACCTCACCCTCGTCGTCCACGATTTCGGCGGCCCCATCGGCCTCCCCGTCGCGCTCGAGCGCTCGACGCGGGTCCGCGCGGTGGTGGTGGTCAACTCGTGGATGTGGGCGCACGGCGACGACCCGAAGATCGGACGGATGTCGCGCCTCGTGGCCTCGGCCTTCGGGCGCTGGCTCTACCTCGCGCTCAACGCGTCGGCGCGCTTCATCGTCCCGATGGCCTTCGGCGACCGGGCGAAGCTCACCCGCGCCATCCACCAGCACTACCTGGGCCCCTTCGCGACCCGCGCCGATCGGCTCGCCACCTGGGTGTGCGGCGTCGAGCTGGCGGGCTCCGACCCCTACTACGCCACCCTCTGGGAGCGCCGCGCCGCCCTCGCCGAGAAGCCCCTCACGCTCGCCTGGGGGACGGCCGACCCGGCCTTCGACGGGCGCTACCTCGCCCGCTGGCGTGCGGCCTTCCCCGCGGCGCGCGTCGAGGAGATGGCAGGGGCCGGTCACTTCCCGCAGGAAGAAGCCCCGGAGCGGGTCACGGAGATCGTTCGGAGGGCGGCGCGGGGGGACCGTCCGGTGGGGTGATCCGTCCGTAGGGAGTCGAGCGCAGACGACCCGTTGGGGTACACTGCGCGCGGGCGCCCGATGCGAAAAACCGGATTCCAATGGTGGTGGCTGGCGTCGGTGCTGGTGCACGCCTCGCTGATGAGCGCCGTCGCCACGGCCGTCCCTGCCGCCGCGGTTCGTCCGAACGACGCCGTGACGACCTTCGAGGTACAGCCCTGGAACCCCGCCGCGGGTGACGACGCGGGCGTCCCCGGCGCGACGCACCCCACCGCCGCGCCCTCACCCCGCCTGGGCGGCGCCTCCTCCGCGCAGAACGTCTCCAGCGACAACCGCGGCGAGCGCGGCGACGGCCTGAGCCCCGAGCAGGCGCGCATGCTCGCGGCGCGCGACGAGGGCGTCAACCTCGACGCGCGGCTGCTCAACAACCTCGACCGCACCCAGGAGCAGCGCATCCGCACGTCGCGCGAGCGGGCCTCGCCGCAGGACGACCGGCGCACCCCCAACCCCGACGAAGACCCGTGGGTGTCCACCGGCCGCGGGGTGTTTCTGGTGCGAACGACTCCCGCCCGCGAGGCCCCTGGGTCCGGCGAGACCACGAGCGCAGGGAGCTTCGCCACGGCGGGTTCGGCCACCCCGACGCCTCCGCTCACCGCGCCTCGTACGGAACCGAACGATCTCCCCCGCCCGACGCCCGAGGGGGCGACCGCGCGGGCTGCGGCGGGGGTGCGCGACCGGACGCAGGGAGCCGCCCGCGCCGCGGCACCGATGGCGACGCAGCGCCCGAGCGTGGAGGCGGGGCACGCGTCGACCACGTCCGATCAGGCGGCGCTCCGACCGAGCGACGACGTCGACGCCGCCCTGCTCGCGGCGACGCTGCTCCGCGCGCACGTCAACGCGGCGGCGCAGCAGGGGGCGGCGCGGGGCGTGGGGGAGGGCGGGGTGGGCGGCGGCGGTGCGCCGGGCGCGGGCGGCGGGCTGATGCGGGGCGGGGCCGCGCGGGCGTTCGGCGAGGGCGACGGCGTGCTCTCGCTCACCACGGGCGACGCGCGCTACCAGCGGTACTTCGGGCTCCTGCGGCGGCGGCTCCAGGCGCTCACGGCGGGGGCCTTTCCCCACGAGGACGAGCTGCAACTGCGGCAGGGGACGGTGATCCTGCGCTTCGTGATCGAGCGTGACGGCGCGGTGCGCGACGTGGTGATCGAGCGCCGCAGCGGCGTGCCGGGCTACGACGCCAACGTGCGGAGTGCGCTGGCGGCGGCGACGCTCCCGCCCATCCCCGCGGCGCTGGCGCGCGATCGGCTGACGGTGCGCTGGCCCGCGGCCTTCGTGAGCCCGGTGGTTCGCTGAATGAAGGGGTGAGGGGACGGCGTCGGCAACGCGACGCCGTCGGGGGAGGCGGCTACGGCTGGGCGGTCTCGCGCCCCATGCAGTTGCGCAGGGAGAGCGGGGTGTAGAGGCAGGCGGCGTTGCAGGCGCCCGGGCAGGTGGAGCACGCGAACTGGTTGGCCACCGGGCAGAAGGTCCCGAAGGCGGGGTCGGTGAAGCCGCCCGACATGGGGCACTGCCAGTTGTTGTTGTCGATGTACGGCGTCGGCATGGTGGTGCACACCGTCGCGGCGAGCTTCCACGCGCGGCAGGCGTTGCTGTCGCCCATGATGTAGGGGTACTGGCCGCCCTGGTTGGTGGGGGCCATCGCGTTGTACGTGGTGGTGACGCAGCCCGCGATGGGGGACGACCACCCGCGGTAGAGCGGCGGCATCGTCCCGCACGTCCCGCGCACGCAGAACATCCCCGCCGCGCAGGGCCGCCCGCACATGCCGCAGTTGCGCGCGTCAAACTGCGGGTCGGTGCAGGTGACGCCGCAGCGCGTCTGGCCGGTGATGCAGGGGGCGACGCACATGCCCTGGACGCACGCGCGGTCGGCGGTGCAGCGGTTGCCGCAGCGGCCGCAGTGCGTGTTGTCGTTGCGGATGTCGACGCACGACCCGCCGCACACCACGCTGCCGGGGGCGCAGAAGGCCACGTCGGCGCCCGCGAGCGTGCGGCAGATGCCCGCGGCGCAGGCGTAGCCCGGGCCGCACTGGATGCCGCAGCCGCCGCAGTGGGCGGGGTCGACCTGGGTGTCGACGCAGACGCCGCCGCAGCTCGTCTGGGTGTCGGCGCAGCGCGGCGCGCACATGCCGCCGGTGCAGAGCTGGCCGGCCATGCAGGTGGTGCCGCACGCGCCGCAGTTGACCCGGTCGCTCGACAGGTCGACGCAGCGGGCCATGCAGGCGGTGGTGCCCATCGGGCAGGTGAGGCGGCAGGCGCCCGAGACACAGTCCTGGCCCACCGGGCAGGTGGTGCCGCAGCCGCCGCAGTTCACCCGGTCGGTCATGGTGTCGACGCAGCGGTTGGAGCACATGGTGTTGCCCGTCGGGCACTCCAGCACGCAGCGGCCCGCGCGGCAGAACTGCGGCGACGGGCACGCCATCCCGCAGGCGCCGCAGTTGGCGACGGAGGTCTGGAGGTCGGCGCAGGTGCCGCCGCAGGCCATCGTCCCCGCGGGGCACGCCATGCCCGTGCACACGCCCGCGACGCAGCGCTGCTGGCCGGTGCAGGCCATGCCGCACGCGCCGCAGTCGGTGACGCTGGTCATGGTGTCGACGCAGCGGCCCATGCAGTTGGTCTGCGTCATCGGGCAGCGGAGCTCGCACATGCCGTCCGCGCAGGAGTAGCCGAGGGGGCAGGCGTTGCCACAGGCGCCGCAGTGCTGGTCGTCGGTGCGGATGTCGGCGCAGCGCACCGACGGACCGGCCGCCGAGGCGTCGCCCGCGTCGCGCACGCCGCCATCGGGCGTGGTCGCCGAGGTCATGCAGGACGTGTAGCGCGGGCCGCACTCGATCTGGCAGGTGCCGCCGGAGCACACCTGGCCCGTCGGGCACGTCGTGCCGCAGCCGCCGCAGTTGGCGCGGTCGACGTTGGTGTCGGTGCAGCGGTCGCCGCAGCGGGTCTGGCGCGTCGGGGTCTCGGGGCACTGGTTGTCGCAGCGGCCGTTGACGCAGACGCGGCCCGTGCCGCAGTTGATGCTGCACCCGCCGCAGTTGGCCGGGTCTTCCGCCGGGTTGGCGCACACGCGGCCGCAGCGGATGTTGGGGAGCGTGCACTCCCCGGTGGCCATGTCGTCGACGACGGCGGCGTCGTCGAGGTTGTTGAAGGCGTTGGGCGGATCTTCGGTGCAGCCCGTCGCCGACATCACGGCGAACACGAGCCCGAGCGGAAAGAGGGAACGAAGCTTCAAGGGACTCCTCCGAGCGAAGGCCGTGGGGTGCATGCGGGGGGCAGTGGGGGCGTGGTCGATCATCGCAGACGGCTCCACCGCATCAGCGCTGATTGGCCTCGCGCCCCATGCAGTCGCGCAGGGAGAGCGGGGTGTAGAGGCAGGTGGCGTTGCAGGCCGCCGGGCACGTGGAGCAGGAGTACTGGTTGGCCACCGGGCAGAAGGTGCCGAAGGCGGGGTCGGTGAAGCCGCCGGCCATGGGGCAGTTCCAGTTGTCGTTGCCGAAGTAGGCGACCGGCATGGTGGTGCACACCGTCGCGGCGAGCTTCCACGCGCGGCAGGCGTTGCTGTCGCCCATGTTGTAGGGGTACTGGCCGCCCTGGTTGGTGGGGGCCATCGCGTTGTACGTCGTGGTGGTGCAGCCCGCGATGGGGGAGGTCCACCCGTGGTAGAGCGCCGGCATCGTCCCGCACGTCCCGCGCACGCAGAACTGACCCGCCGCGCACGCCCGCCCGCACGCGCCGCAGTTGCTCGCACTAAACTGCGTGTCGACGCACACGTTGCTGCAGTTGGTCTGACCCATCGGGCAGGCGCACACGCCCGCCGTGCAGGGCACCATCCCCGGGCACGCCGTCCCGCAGGCGCCGCAGTTGGTGCGGTCGGTCTGCACGTTGACGCAGGCGTTGTTGCAGTTGGTCTGGCCCGTCGGGCACACGCACATGCCGCCCGCGCAGGGGATCGTCCCCGGGCACACGTTGCCGCAGCGTCCGCAGTTGTTGCGGTCGGTCGTCCCGTTGATGCACGCGTTGTTGCAGGCGATCTGGCCCGTCGGGCAGGTGCACGCGCCCGCGATGCACGAGAGCGTGCCCGGGCACACGTTGCCGCAGCGGCCGCAGTTGGTGCGGTCGGTGGTGATGTTGATGCACGACGCGCCGCAGCGGTCTTGACCCGCGGGGCAGGGGGCCACGCACATGCCGCCCGCGCAGATACGGTCGGCGGTGCAGGGCGCGCCGCAGCGGCCGCAGTGGTTGTTGTCGGCCTGGACGTTGACGCAGGTGGAGCCGCAGAGCGTGCTCGGCGCCGCGCAGCCGCCGTCGCCCGCCGCGATCGCGACGCAGGTGCCGCCGGTGCAGGCCTGGCCCGCGGCGCAGGCTCGCCCGCACATCCCGCAGTTGGCCGGGTCGACCGCCGTGCTCACGCAGGTGGTGCCGCAGAGGGTGAGGCCGGTCGCGCACATCGCCATGCACGACCCGCCCGAGCACACCTGCGAGCCGGGGCACGCGCGCCCGCAGCCGCCGCAGTGCGCGCGGTCGGACGAGGGGTCGACGCAGCGGCCGTCGCAGAGCATCTGGCCCATCTGGCACTGCGTCTCACAGGCGCCCGCGATGCACACCTGACCCGAGGGGCAGGCGTTGCCGCAGCGGCCGCAGTGGGCGCGGGCGGTCATCAGGTCGAAGCAGGCGGTGACGCCGGCGTCGAAGTCGCCGCACACCGTCTGCCCGTCGGCGCAGCCCGTGGCGCAGCGGCCGGCGGTGCACACCTGACCCGAGCCGCAGACGATGGAGCAGCCGCCGCAATTGAAGCGGTCGTCCATGATGTTGACGCAGCGGGCGCTGCACTGGATCGACCCGGGGCCGCACGCGCCGAGGCGGCAGCGACCCGCCACGCAGGCGTAGTTGGTCATGCAGGCGGCGCGACAGGAGCCGCAGTTGTTGCTGTCGGTCATCGGGTCGACGCAGCGGTCGCTACACGCGATCTGCCCCTCGGGGCACTCGGCGCGGCAGACGCCCGCGCGGCAGAGCGTGCCCGAGCGGCAGGCGTTGCCGCAGCCGCCGCAGTTGCTCGGGTCGCGGTCGGTGTTGACGCACACCGTCCCCGCGCCCGCGTCACCCTCGGCGGTGAGCTCGCAGGCCGTGAGCCCGTCGCCGCAGCTCACCTCACAGGAGCCCGCCGAGCAGACCGTCCCGGGGGCGCACTGGTTGCCGCACGCGCCGCAGTGGGCCTGGCTGGCCGTGAGGTCGACGCAGGAGCTCCCGCAGCGCGACTGGCCGTTGGGGCACAGCGGCTGGCAGCGACCCGCGACGCATCCCTGCGTCATGGTGTTGCAGCGGTTGCCGCAGGCGCCGCAGTGGGCGTTGTCCTCCGCGGCGTTGACGCACGCCCCGTTGCAGGAGAGCTGCGGGAGGGTGCACCCGCCGTTGTTCGTCGTGTCGGTGGAGCAGGCCATCGAGACGACGAGGACAAACGCTGAAAGAAGAATCCAACCGCTCCGCAGGAACACTCCAGACCTCCGAGGGTAGTGTGACCGGAGTGTGGACGGTCGGGAACCTCCGGGTCAACGTCCCGCACCAACTGCGGTGCGATTGTCACAGAGGGGGAGTGATTCTGTCGTTCGGCACGGCCGTCGTGGCGATCCCTCAGTCCACCCCCGCGTCGGCCCACCCCGCGTCGGGCATCGCGCGCGGCGCCGGCCCCACCGCCTTCACCCGCGTCACCCGCACGCCATGGTCTTCCAGCGTCGCGCCGCCCACGCCGCGGATGCAGTCGATGCGCAGCGGGATGAGCGACTGGTACCACGTCACCACGGCCTCCTCGGCGGTGGCGTCCACGCGGATCCACCGCACGCCCGTCTCCGTCCCGAAGAGGTAGCGCCCCCGCGTCGTCACCGCCTCCCCGTCCACCAGGAACACCTCCACCCGCGTCTCCCCGCAGTGCCCGCGCGACGCCGCCACCCAGCGCAGTGACTCGCCCACCGCCGCGAGGCCGATGGCGGGTTCGAATCCCGTGAGGTCGTGGCCCTGCGTCACCACGAGCGCGCCGAGCACCAGCGACGGCGTCGGCCGCGAGCGGCGCACTTCCACCTGCGCGGTGACGCGCTCGTCGAGCACCGGCGGGGCCATCTCCTGCGCGCCCGCGCGGCGTCGTGGGAGGTTGGCCACGCGGGCCCAGTCCGCGGCGCTCCCCTCGGCCTCCGTCGCCGCCCGCTCGTCGCCCGTGAAGCCCGTGGCGTCGAGCTCGATCGCGCGCGCCCGCACCCCGCCGTCGTCGTCGCCCGTCCACCACACCGCCACGTAGCCCGACGCGCGACGGGCGAGCGCGATGGCCCCGCCCGGGAGCGTCCCGGTGGTGTCCTTGCGCGCCACCTCGGCGACGCCGCGCGGGCTCCATCGCACGAGCCGCATCACGGCGCGGGCCTGGTCTTCGCTCACGTCGGCCACCACCGCGATCGGATCGCCGCCACCGGGCACCGCCAACGCGTTGCTCACCGCCGCGCTGAGCAGCTCCGACGACCACCACGCGTCGTGCGAGCGCTCGGGCGGGGGCGCCACGACGTCGAGGGCCTGCACCACCCGCGGGCGATCGGGCGGCGTTGGCGCGCTCGCGTCGCGGTTGGTGCGGCGGCTCGCGCAGGCCGCGAGGCAGGCCGCGATGACGATCGCGCGCGTGTCCACCGGTCAGGCTCCGACGGAGGCGATCCCTGGGAAGAGGGCGGCGATGTCGGGGCCCGAGAAGCGCTTGCCGTCGGCCTCGCGCTGCGCTTCGAGCAGGAGGACGGCGCCGTCGCCGCACACCACCACCACGCCCTCCGGCGTGCGCACGACGTCGCCCGCGTCGAGCCCGCGCAGGCGGTGGGTCGACGGGCGCGCCCGGAGGATCACCACGGTGTCGTCGCCGAAGCCCGTGAAGGCGCCGGGGTCGGGCGCCGCCGCGCGGATGCGTCGCAGCACCGCGTCGACGGGGGCGTCCCACACCAGCTCGCAGTCGTCGTCGGAGGGGCGCGGGGCGGCGCTGGCGAAGGTGTGGTTCTGCGGGTGGGCGGTGGCCTCGCCGCGCTCGATCGCGCGGACCACCTCGCAGAGCATCACGAGGGTCGGGCGGTCGAGCAGGCGCGCGAGCTGACCCGCGGTGACGCCCTCGGGAACGGGGACGTGGCGCTGCGCGAGGATGTCGCCCTCGTCGTACTGGGCGTTCATCCAGTGGGCGGTGACGCCGGTCTCCGCGTCGCCTTCGAGGATGGTCCAGAAGTAGGGGTCGGCGCCGCGGTGGCGCGGGAGGAGCGAGGGGTGCACGTTGACGCCGCCGTGCGGGGCGAGGGCGAGCACCGTCGAGGGCACCCGCCGCGTCCAGAACCAGCTCACCACGAGCTCGGGGTCGGTGGACGCGAGGAGCGCGCGGACGCCGGGCTGGGTGAGGTCGGGGCGGCCGAGGAGGGGCGACCCCGTCTTCGCGAGCAGGCGGCGGAGGCGGCGCATCCCGGGCATCGACGGGCGCGAGATGCACGCGGCGACGAGCTGGTGGCCCTCACGCAGCAGGGTGAGCGCGCCGAGCGGCAGACCGAGGTAGAGGATCTTCACGGGAGGTTCTCAGCTTCCGCCGAAGGGTTCGAAGGTGAACAGGCCCCATGGGACGAGGGTGTCGAAGGCCGTGCGGGCGCTCGTTCCGTCGGCGGCGACGAGGACGGCGGTGCGCCCCGCGAAGCCCCCCGCCACCGCGCAGAGCGCCTCGGGGAGCGTCGACTCGGCGCGCTCGATCGCGGCCAGCGAGAGCCCGTCGCGCAGCGCCGCGGCGTACGTGTCGATCACCTGCGCCTCGGCCGCGAGCTCGTGCTCGCCGAGCGACCAGGCGAGGTTCATCTCGCCGGCGGGACGGAGGCCGGGGACGCGCGGGATCACCCGCTCGACGAAGCGGCGCCAGAGGTCGGCGCGCAACCCCGGGAGCCACACGAAGGCCGTGCTGCGCGCGCCGATGCGGGCGGCGTGCTCGGTGAGCGCGTCGCCGAGGTCGTCGATGCGCCGGGCGGGCGCGCCGTCAGCCACCGCCGCGCAGAGGGGCGCGAGCGCGCGGTCGAAGCGGGCGAGGGCGTCGCGGGCCGCCGCCTGGAGCTGCGCGGTCGACGCGCCCGTGGCCTCGCCCACCCGCGCTGCGGCGTCCGCAGCGAGGGGGAGGCGCGCGACCACGTCACGGAAGCAATGCTCGGCCTCGGCGACGCTGGTGACCGGCGCGGCGTACACACGACGGACGGACTCGCCGAGCGTGATGGCGGCGCGCAGCCCCTCCGCCCAGAGCGTCACTTCGGCGGGACCCACCGGGCTCTTCGACGGCGCGGGCGGTGGGACGGAGCCGACCGGGCGCGGCTCGCCCCAGTCGAGGACGAGGTCGGCGGGCAGCGGGAGGACGGGCGACGCGAGCGGCGACGTGAACACGATCGCGAGGTCGTCGACGTCGTGATCGGGTGACGGGGGCGGGAGCGCGAGCCACGACTCCACCGCCGAGAGCACGCCCGCGCGATGGAAGCTCCGCCCCGCGAGGACGGCCGTGAGCCCCGTGGGGTCGCGCGTCACGGTGGCGACGATGGGGCCGACCGAGACGGTGTGTTCGAAGGCCGCGAGCACCTCCGCGGGGAGGGCGGGCGCGCCCGCGGCGGACGAAGCCCGCACCGACGCGAGGAGGCTCAGCGGGACGCGGTGACACTGGGCGAGGAGCGCGACGACCGAGGCCGCGGCGGAGACCGACGCGCGCCCGTCGAGCCAGGCGTCGAGCTCGTCGAGGACGATCACCAGGCCCTCGTCACCCGTAGCCCGCGCGCGGTAGAGCCACGAGCCCACGAGGGCCGCGGGGGAGGTCTCGTCGTGGAGGGCCTCTGGCGCGCCCGCGGCGTGGAGCGCGTCGTCGACGGCCGCGGCGAGCGCGTCGTCGAAGCGGGCGCCGCGCGTGCGGGCCGGGAGGTGGACGACGAGCCAGCGGGGAGAGCGCGCGCGGAGGGCGGCGCGGGCCTCGCTGAGCAAGGCGACGCGGCGGCGCGCGGTGGCGCCTGCGACAAGCGCGGAGGCGCCCTTCCCGTGGGCGGGGAGGAGCGTGTCGACGAGCGCGGCGGGGTCGTGATCGGGCCTGTGGGTCACGCGGGGAGGCGCGAGAATAGAGGGGAATCCCCAGGGTTGCAGCAACGATTCCGCGGGGGCTGCGACGAGGGTTGATCCGGGGCGCAGCGGCGGCGTAGAGTCGCGCGCCCAGCCCATGCACCCCGCCAGCCCGAGCAGGATCCCAACGAAGACCATCCGCGTCGTCGCGGCCGTGATCGAGCGGGACGGAGCGTACCTCATCACGCAGCGTCGCCCGAGCGCGGTGCTGGCGCTCTTGTGGGAGTTTCCGGGGGGAAGGGTGGAGGAGGGGGAGACCGACGAGGCCGCGCTGCGCCGCGAGGTGACCCACCGTCTGGGGGCGGAGATCGAGGTGGGCACGCTCATCTCCTTCGTGAGCCACGACTACGACCACTACACGGTCGACCTCCACCTCTACGAGTGCCGCATCACGGGGGCCGAGCCGATGGCCCTCGCCGTCCATGATTTCCGCTGGGTTCGCTCGGAGGCCTTCGAGCAGTACCCCTTCACGCCCGCGGACGAGGCGTCGATGTCGAAGCTGCTCGGCGAGTCGTAGCCCCTACGCCGCGAGGGCGTGCTTGAGCTCCGCGGCGAAGGTTCGCACGTCGGGGGTGCGGCGGGAGACGTCGGGGTCGGTGGCGCGGGCGAGGGCCACGTCCACGGCGGAGGAGACCCCCGTCGGCGGCACGGACTCGCGCAGCATCGCCCGCGCGACCACCTGCTGGATGGCCGTCCCCATGAGCTCGTAGGGGAGGCGCCCGGTGAGAAGCTCCCAGGTCATCACGCCGACGCTGAACACGTCGGCCCGCGCGTCGACCCCCGGCTCGGCCCGCGCCTGCTCGGGGGCCATGTACGCGGGGGTGCCCACCACCACGCCGGCGAGGGTGCTCCCGCTGGCGTGGAGGTCGCGCGCGATGCCGAAGTCCACGAGCTTCACCACCTCGCCCTGCGGGTCGGGGCGCACCATGACGTTCTGGGGCTTGAGGTCGCGGTGGACGACCCCCGCGGCGTGGGCGGCGTCGAGCGCGGCGCACACCTGCTCCACGATGGCCGCGACGCGGGGAGCGGGCATCGCGCGGCCGCCGAGGGCCTCGTCGAGCGAGCTGCCGTCGATGAGCTCCATGGCAAGGTAGAAGAGCTGTCCGGCCACCTCGCCGTAGTCGTAGATGGCGACGCAGTTGGGGTGACGCACCGACGCCGCGAGCCGCGCCTCCTTGCGAAAGCGCTCGGCGAGCTGCCCCTCGGTGCGACCGCGCACGAGGAGGACCTTCACCGCGCACTCGACCCCCGTGTCGGCGTGGCGCGCCCGGTACACGACGCCCATGCCCCCTTCGCCGAGGCGCGACTCGCAGCGGTATTGCCCCACCGCGAAGGGCTTCATGTCGGGCTGCGTGGCCTGCGCGGGGCGCGCCGCGTGGGGGTCGACGGTGGAGCCGTGCGTGCGCAGGTCGACCCCGTCGTTGGGGCAGAAGCGAGCCTCGGCGGGCGAAGGGGTTCCGCAGCGGAGGCACCAGACGGCGCTGTGCAGGGGCGCGGCGGCGAGGGTCTTCGCGAGCGCGTCAGGGGAGGTCCCCTGCCAGACGGGGGTGTCGGGGACGGTGGCGGGCGCGTCGGCGGGAACCACCACCGTCGCGGGGATGTGCGCGGGCCGACCCGGCGGCGCTGGTGCAGAGAACACGGGCGGGGGAGACGCGGGCGGCTGGTACGCGGGCGGCGTGTAGGGAGGCGGCGCGGCGCGGCGACGGAGTAGGAGCCCGACGGCCACCAGCGCGAGCCCGAAGAGCCCCGCACCGAGCGCGAGGGCGATGGGGAGGAGCGGCGTCGCTTCGGACGGCGGTGGGGCGACGACGGGCGACGGGGCGCGCTCCGGTGGCGGCGCGAGGTCGACGGTTGGCGGTGGCGCGACGGGGGGCGCGGTGACGTGCGTCGCGGGCGCTCCCTGGATGGGCTCGGCAGGAGCGGCCGGGGGCGGTGCGACCAGTGCCGGCGCGGCGTCACGGGGGTGCGGCCGACGGTGGGGACGACGAATGGGGTGCTGGCCATCCGGGGCGGTCGCGGGGCTCGGCGCGCCCATCGGGACGTCGCCTTCGCCCAGACCGAGCTCCGCGTCGTTCGAGCGGCCGATCGCGCCGGGGGCTGAGGGGGAGCCGCCGAGCCTGGCGCCGCGGGTCGCCAACCGAGGCGCCCCCGTGGTCCGGGTGCGCTCGCCGTGAGACCGGTGCGTCGCGCGCGAAACGACCGGCGGTGCTGGAGGATCTGTGGTCGTGGGGACGGGGCCCGCGACCGGGGTGGTGGCGGTGGTGGGGGCGGGCGCGCTCGGCGCCTCGCGGACCGGAGCGCCTTCGCTCGCGTGCCGCACGGGCATGGACGGCGCGGCGTCGCGGCGGGGACGGGCGAGCGTGAGCGAGAGGGCGGCGATGACCCCGACGAGCGCGAGTCCCCCACCGAACACGAAGAGGCCGCGGGAGGATGAGGTTGGGGGAAGGGCGGGCGGTGCGGTCGCGACCTGGGTGGCACGCGCGGCGGCGGGCAGAGGTGCCGCCGCGGCGGGCATCGCGCCGGGGGCCATCGCGCCAAACGCAGCGGGCGGTGGAGCCGCCGTCGGGAGCGGGGCCACGGGTTCGACGACCACCGCCGCGAGGGCCTCGGCGAACGCTGCGGGCGAGGCGAAGCGGCGGGTCGGATCGCGGTCGAGCGCGCGGGCGAGGGCCGCGTCGAGGGACGCAGGGAGCTCGGGGCGGAGCGAGCGGGCGGAGGGCGCGTCTTCGAGGAGCTTGCGGACGGCGACCGCGGCGTTGGTGCTCCCGTCGAAGGGAGGGGTCCCGGTGAGGAGGAGGTAGAGCAGCGCGGCGACGTGGTAGACGGACGTGGCGTCGGACACCGCGTCGCCGCCGGGGAAGGTCTCGGGCGCGGCGAAGGGGGCGGTGGGGTCGAGGTCGCGCTCACCGCTCGCGGCGGGCTTCGCGTCGTGGCCGAAGGTGACGAGCGCGCGGTCGTCGTCGGTCACCTCGACGTCCAGCGGGAGCAAAGGGGGGGGGACGCGGCCGCGGGTGCGCTCGGGGCCGTAGGCGTCGCACAGGCTGCGGGCGAGGCGGAGCGCGCGGGCGAGGGGGAGGAGAGGTCGCGCCGCGGCGAGGTCGGCCAGGGTCCGGACGCTCGTGGCTTCGAGGGTGGCGCCGTCGTCGACGCAGAAGGTGAGGTCGTCGGGGCAGGTGCGGGCGCAGGTCGGGCAGCGTTTCATGGGTCGATCCGACGAGCGGACGGGTGGAGCGTATCAGACCCGCGGGGTTGTCGACCGTTGGGCCTCAAGGTCGAGCCTGGGGGAGTCGTTGGGAGGAGACGAGAGACAACACGATGGAACCCGCCGCTCGAATTCAGACCCGCGACGACCTCGCCGTGGAGGCGTTTCTTCGAAGCGCTACGCTCTTCAAGGGCTGCGACGCGGCCGTCATCGCCCGCGTGGCGCCCCACGTCGAAGCCATGGCCTTCAGCGCCGGCGCGACGATCCTGCGTTCGGGGGTCCCCTCCGAGGGGGTGGTGATTCTCCGCGAGGGCAAGGCGAGCCTCGTGTCGACGCATGCGGTCACCGGATCGACGAGCACGCTGGAGACGCTCCAGCCGGGGGATCACGCGGGGGAGATCTCGGCGCTCCTGCGCGCCGCCCAGCCGCACGCGCTCGTGGCCGACGGGCCCTGCGCGGTGCTCCGGGTGCGGGCCGAGCTCGTGGACACGCTGGCGAACAAGGTGCCGGCGTTCTCCCTGGCGCTCGCGCGGCGTCTGGCGTCGCGGACGATCCAGCTCGGGATGGCGGCCCTTCGGGGCGTGCCGACGGCCGGGGCGCTGGGGGCACCGCCGCGGGCAGACTCCTCGTCGTCGGTGCAGGCGGTGGGCGCGAAGACGATCCCCTTCGTGGAGGTGAGCGAGTTCGACCCTTCGCCCAAGGTGATCGGGACGATTCCTCCGCGGCTCATCGTGACGCACCGGCTGATGCCCCTCCGTCTGGTGGGCGACGTGCTCACGGTGGGGATGGTGAACCCCCGCAACGTCGAGGCGCTCGAGGACGTCCGCCGCGTGCTCCAGAAGGTACGGCTGGAGGTCGTGGCCATCAGCGCCGACGATTTCGTCCAGTCGCTGATTCGGTTTCGCATCGAGCTGCCGGCGCGCGACGGGGGGCGGGGCGAAGGGGCAGGCATCTCCGCGGAGTCGCTGGCCTTCGACGTCACCGACAGCGAGCGCGAACCCGACAAGGGCGCGCGGGTCATCGGCGACGAGGTGGTGCGGTCGCTCAACAAGATCCTCGCGGCGGGCCTCTCCAAGGGCGCGTCGGACATTCACATCGAGCCCGAGGCCGCGGGGGTGCGGGTGCGCTTCCGCGTGAACGGCGTGCTCCACGACTGGCCCGAGACCGTGCCCGCCTCGTACGGCAAGGGGATCGTCGCGCGCGTGAAGATCCTCGCGGGGCTGGACATCACCGACCGTCGGCTCCCGCAGGACGGGCGCGTGGGGATGAGCGCGGGGACGCGCGAGCTCGACCTGCGCGTGTCGACCATGCCCACGGGCCGCGGCGAGAAGGTGGTGATGCGCGTGCTGGAGGGCGGCGGGATGATGCGCCCGCTCGACCAGGTGTTCGTCGACCCCAACGTGCTGGCGGTGGCGCGCAAGGCGATCCAGCGGCCGCACGGGGGCGTGTTCATCTGCGGCGGCACCGGGTCGGGCAAGAGCTCGACGCTCTACGCGATGATCCACGAGCGGAGGAAGGCGCGGCCCGACTCGTCGGTGATCATGGCCGAAGACCCGATCGAGTACCGCCTCCAGGGCGTGACTCAGGTGCAGGTGAACGGGGGCGCCGGGCTCGGCTTCCCGCAGGTGCTCCGCGCCGCGCTCCGCCAGGACCCCGACGTGATCGCGGTGGGCGAGACGCGCGACGAGGCCACGGCCCACATGGCCCTGGAGGCCGCGATGACGGGCCACCTGCTGCTCACCTCGCTCCACGCCAACAACGTCGTCTCCGCGCTCCAGCGCCTGGAGAACTTCGACTGCAACCGCACCCTCATCGCCCAGGCCGTGGCGGTGGTGCTGGTGCAGCGGCTCGTGCGGCGCCTCTGTGCTCAGTGCGTGCGCGTCGAGGCGCCGCCGCAGGCCATCGTCGACAGCCTCGTCGCGCGCAAGCTGATGGAGCGCGGCGCGAGCGCGGCGATGCCCCGCGCGGTGGGCTGCGACGCCTGCGGGGGCACGGGGTACGTCGGGCGGGTGCTGGTGGTCGAGTCGATGCAGCTCAACGACGCCACGCGCGACGCGCTGATGGCGGGCGAGGCGCTCGGCGAGATCGAGCGGGCGGCCAAGGCCGCGGGGACCTTCGTCCCCTTCGCGACCTACGCGTCGTTGCTGATGGCTCGAAAGATGATCTCCGCGAGCGAGGCCCTCCTCGCCGTGGCCGAATGAGGGGAAGAGGTAACGTCATGGAGTTTCTGGAGAGGCTGAGCGAGCGACCGGCGCTCGCGCTCATCGTCGTCGGCATCGTGCTCGGGGTCCTCGTCGTCGTACGGGCGCTCCGCGGGGGCGCGCAGAAGGAGGAGGCCGTCCCGGGCCTCGAGGCGCTCATCGCCGCGGGGCGCCTCCGCGACGCCGCGATGCTGTGCCTGCGCCACGATCGCTTCGCCGACGCGCAGGAGTACTTCCTCCGCGCCAACGAGCCGGCGCGGGCCGCCCAGGTGGCGCAACGCCTCGGCAACCACAAGCTCGCCGCGGAGCTCTACGAGCGCGGCGGCGAGCTGCGCAAGGCCGCCGCCTGCTACGAGCGCGTCGGGCTGCTCCCGAAGGCGCAGGAGCTGCTCAACGCCGCGGTTGAGCGCGACGGCACCGCGGCGCAAGGGGCCGAGGCACCGAGGCCCGCCGCGCGGAGCGCCGGCGCGCAGTACCAGGAGATCAAGGCGAAGGGCGCGGCCGATGACGCCGGGCGCATCGAGACGCAGCAGGCCGCCCAGCGCGCGGGCGAGGAGGCGCTGGCCGCCGGCAACATCCGCGCGGCGGCCGAGATCTACCGCGACGCAGGGCTCGCCGACGAGGCGATCCACCTGTACGCCAACGTGCTCGGCGCGCCGGGTGACGCCGCTCCGCTGGTGGCGTCGCGCGGGCTCCACGACCGGGCCGCGGAGCTCTACGAGCTCGCCGGGCAGAAGGACCGCGCCGCCGCCGCCTGGGTGGAGATGGCGCGCAAGGACGGCCGCGTCGAGGCCTACGTCGATCGGGTGGAGCGCCTCGACCCCCGCACGGCGCTGCGCATGTTGGAAGACGCCACCGGCGCGCGCACGCTGACGGAGGACTCGGCGGAGCTGTACTACCGCTTCGGCGACATGCTCGAGCGCCTGGGCGAGCGCGTCCGCGCCCTCGAGGTGATGCAGAGCCTCCAGCGCACCGTGGCCGGGTACAAAGACGTCGACCTGAAGATTCGGGCGCTCAGCGCCGGGCGCTCGCCGCGCAACACCCCCGCGGGTGAAGCCCCGGCGCGGCCCGTCGCCCAGGCGCACCCCGCGGCGAAGGCGACCGCCACGGCCGATCGCGCCGAGGCGGCGCCCCCCAGCACCGTGGTGGTTCAGCACTTCCAGATGGCGGGCGACGCGCGCCCCGTCGATCTGCAGGCGCTCGCCAAGGAGGCCGCGCGCGCCGCGTCGGCGCACCTCGGCGGGCACTCAGGCGAGGGGGATGGCCGGGGGCCGAGCGTGGTGCTGGTGCAGTCAGGGGGCGACGCGCAGCGCCTCGAGCTGCTGCACGACGGGGAGGTGCGCGCCGCGCGCGAGGGGCCGTCCCTGGAGGCGCTCCGCCGCTACGTAGGCGACACCGCCTGCACGCTCAAGAACATCGAGGTCTACTACAAGATGGGCCTGGTGTGCCTCGCCAACGGCGACTGGGGCGCGGCGCTCGAGCACTTCCGGGCGGTGGACGAGGCCTCGCCGGGGTACCGCGACGCGTCGGCCCGCGCGTCGGAGATCCGCAAGTGGCAGTCGTCGATGAGCGGCAAGTCCAGCGTGGCCAGTGGCATCCTCCAGGCCGGCG
Source organism: Polyangiales bacterium (assembly GCA_044375895.1). GTDB lineage: Bacteria > Myxococcota_A > Polyangia > Polyangiales > CAISKJ01. The sequence continues at coordinate 32,880 of JBILLV010000004.1, forward strand.
CGCAGAACGCCTCCCGCTACGCGCTCCACGGCGAGCTCGGCCGCGGCGGCATGGCGGTGGTGTACCGGGCGACGGACACGGTGCTCGGCCGCGACGTGGCGCTGAAGTTCATCGCCGACGAGGCGCTCGGGCGGAAGGAGTTCCGCGAGATGTTTCTGCGTGAGGCGCGGAGCGTGGCGCAGCTCAACCACCCCAACATCGTCACCATCTTCGACGTGGGGGCGCTCGAAGGCCGCACCTTCATCGCGATGGAGCTGGTCGAGGGGCAGACCGTCGATCAGCTCGTCGTCGAGCAGAAGAAGCTCCCCGTCGTCGAGGCCCTGCGCGTCACCCTCCAGGTGCTCCAGGCGCTCGAGTACGCCCACGGTCGGCAGATCATCCACCGCGACATCAAGCCCTCCAACATGATGCGCAACGCGTCGGGCACGGTGAAGCTCATGGACTTCGGCCTGGCCAAGTCGCTCGACCACTCCGCCAAGGCGTCCGTCATCGCCGGCACCCCCGCCTACATGCCGCCGGAGCAGTTCGCCGGGCAGAACGTCGACCACCGCGCCGACCTCTACGCCGTCGGCGTCTCGCTCTTCGAGATGCTCACCGGCGAGATCCCCTTCCCGTCGCCGCTCCGTACGGGCGAGGCCCCCTCGGTGCGCGCGCTCGTGCCGCAGGTGCCGGCCCTCGTCGACGACGTGCTCCGTCGCGTGCTCGAGGTCGACCCGGCCCGCCGCTTCCAGAGCGCCCAGCAGTTCGCGGCCCCGCTGCAGAAGGTGCTCGGCGTCTTCGCCCGCGCCCAGGAGGAGCGCGAGGCCCGTCACACCCACCCGCAGTCTGGGACGGCGAACACCGCGCCCCTCGGCGGCGCGCAGACCCAGGCCGCGCAGCGTCCGCTGATCGTGAAGGCGCCGACGCAGGGCGCCCCCGTCCCCGCGGCGGCCCCCAAGGCCCCGGCGCCTCAGGCGACGACGGCGGTGGAGAAGACCTCGGACGTGCGCAAGCAGACGATGCTCATGGCGGCCACGCAGCCCCGCCCGGCCTCGCCCGCGCCCGCGCCCGCACCGACGCTGGCGGCGTCCGTCACGAAGCCCGACGCCTGGTCCATTCCGCCGAAGGCCCCGATGGCCTTCCAGTCGAAGAAGGGGACGATGCTCATGCACGCCGCTCCCCCGAGCGCGGCGCGCAGCCCGTCCGCGTCGAGCGCCGCCAGCGACACCGGCCCGGGCGCCCGCAAGGCCACCATGATGATGGGCGTCGCTCAGGCCGCGAGCGCTACGCGTCGCTCCAGCACCATCCCGCCGCCCGCCTGATCCCGCGACGCGTCAGGGCCCCGCCACCCGACGCTTGTCTCCCGCGCCCCGCCCCTCCGACGTGATCCACACCGCCGCCTCGACCTCGCGCTCCAGCCACGCGACATAGCCCGCGGCGTCCATTCCCTCCGCCAGATCTTCATACACGGGTGGTGCGTCGCGGAGGCTGCGTCCGAGCGCTTCCTGCCACGCGAGGTCGCGCGGCGGGCCGATCACGAGCTGCCCCGCCGCGGTGATCCACGGCGCGGCCTCGGCGCTTCGATACCCTGTCCCCGCGCGCCATCGCCCCACGGCCCCGAGCCGGTCGAGGTGCGTGACCGCGAGTCCGTCGACCCCACCGCACGCGGCGATCGCATAGCGCGTCAGGGCCACGTCGGGCCAGCCCGCACGGAAGGCTCCCTGCCACGCGCCGGTCGGGTTGTGCGGCTCGTCGAGCGCGCGGGTGAGCGCGCCGTCCTCCGTGGGGAAGGGACCCGCCCCGTGGCGCGTCGCGTACGCGCGGACGACGCCGAGGCGCCGCACCGATCCGTCATAGCCACGCAGCGCGTCGAGGGCATTGTCGAAGGTGCAGGTGCTCCACGTCGTGTACGGATGGAAGCCGCGCCACTCGTCGAGCAGCACGCCCTGCGCGCCTTCAAACACCACACTGCCCGTCGCCGCCAGCGCCGCAGCGAGGGCGTGGTCGTCGGCGCCCAACCGACGCGCGCGCCAGGGGGCGAGGGCATCGATCCATCGGTCGACCACGGCTTCGGACTCCAGCGCCTCGACCTCGGGGGCCGCTCGCTCGTCGCCGCGGAGCGCCCGCACCGCCGCGTCGAGCTCGGACCGCTTGCGAGACTGCGTCCGCAGGAGCTTGCGTCGCAGCGACAGCGCGTCGAGGAGCGCATCCGCCCGGATCGACTCGCCGAGCGCCGTCGCGTCGAGCATCACCTCGCCCACCCCGACGCCGCAGCTCCCGTGTCGGGCGTCGCCGCGCGCGAGCTCCCGCAGGCGCGTCGCCGCCTGATGGAACGGTGTGACCACCTTGCACGATGCGCTCACCGACACGCGGGCGAGGGGGTCGCGCACGCCGGCTCGCTCCAGCCAGCGCGCCTCGGCCAGGAGCGCCGTCGGGTGGACCACCACCGGCGGGGCGAGCACCGTCGCGACCCCGTCGACGAAGGTCCCTGCGCCAAACTGGGCGAAGGTGTGGTGCCGGCCGTCGGGGGTGACGACGTTGTGGCCCGCCTGCGCGCCGCCGTTGAAGCGAACGACGGTGTGGGCGTTGCGGCTTCGAACGAGGTAGTCGGTGACCGTCCCCTTGCCCGCGTCACCGAACCCCAGGTCCACCACGATCCATGCTTCGCGCGGGGGTGTCATGGCGCGTCGATCACCGCGTACACGAAGGCCGTCTGCGGCTGCGCGCGGAGGCGCTCGGTGATGACATCCATCGGGACGCGGTCGCCGTCGACGTAGCGGGCGGCGAGGGCCTCGGCGGCGGCCCGGTCGTTGGTCGCCTTGATGCGCAGCACGCGCGTCATCGAGCGCTCGCACGCCTCCGGGAAGCGCGCGAGGTCGAAGGCGAAGGCCCCGCGGTGTTGCCCGTCCGCGCTCGCGACGCCGGGTCGCCATGCGAGCGCGCCCGCGTCGAGGAGCGCGCCCACCTGCACCGCCGCGAGCTGGCTGTAGGCGCGACGCTCGCCGCCCGGCGCGTACATCCCGCGGGAGATGTGCCCGAAGGCCCACGCCACCGCGTCGACGTAGATCTGCCGCGCGAGGGCCTCGTCGATGACGCCGCGGGCGCGCAGCCACCCCGTGAAGTACAGCGCGCCGCTCTGGGCCTTGAGCTCCTCCAGCATCGACGCCATCGAGCCGCCGAAGGCCTCGTCGCCGGTTCGGCCGCCGACCCGATACTCGTGGGCGGGGCCGAGGTTGTGCGTGGCCTCGTGCAGGATCGTCGAGACGAGCCCGGGCGTCGGATCGTCGGTGACCTCGCCCATCGCCTCCGCGGTGAAGAGGGCGGCGGCCTCGGCGCGGCGCCGCGCGTTGCTGTCGTCGTCGGTGTAGAGGTTGCTCATCGCGACGGTGCGCCCGCGCCCCTCGGCGGCCACCGCGCCCCAGTTGGGGAGGCTCTGTCCGACGGTGGCGCCGAAGGGGTCGCGGTCGTCGCCCGCGTTCACGACGATGTCGATGAAGTCGGGCATGTGAAAGGCCACGTGCCGCGCCGTGTACACGTCGGGAGCGAGGGTCGCGAGGGCCCGCTCCATGTCGCCCTGCACGGGTGTGAGGCGCTCCTGCCAGGCGAGGGAGGCGCGGTTGATGCGCGCCAGGGTGAGGTGAAATCCGGCCTTCTGGCTGCACGGCTCCCAGTACGTCTCGTCGGGCGCGACGCGGACGTACCAGCGCGAGTTCCGGGCGTTCATGCGCGCCCACGCCGCGTCGGCCGGGGCCCAGTCGTTGGTCTCGAAGGCCGTCGCGGCGTCGCGGAGGTAGCTCACCAGCGCCGACTCGTCGGGGTCGCTCATCGCGTCCGCGGCGGCGCGCAGCTCGGCGGCGACGTCGCGCATCGGCTCGCGGTACGCCTCGGTGTAGGCGACCGCGCGGAGCCCCGCCCCCTCGCCGCGCACCACGGTGAACGGCGAGAGCAGCGCCGCGGCGTCAGGACGCGCCTCGAGCGTGCGGCAGAACCCGTCGGCTTGCAGCGCCGCGGGGTAGACGTCCACCGGCTGCCGCGGCGCGCCCGGGAGCGCAGAGCACCGCGCGTCCCCCTCCGTGTTCGCTCCCCGGCAGCGCGTCCCCCAGTTGCGTCGGAAGAGCGCGCGGCTCGCAGCGTCGAGCGACCCTGCCTGCGGCTCCAGGGCCGTCATGCCCGACTGCAACGCGTAGAGGCGATCGACCCGCGCGGCCGCGGCGAGCATGTGCCGCGCAAAGCTGCGGTGCGCCGGGGGCAGCGCCGTGAGGTCGGTCTCGACGAGCGTCGGAGCGGCTCGGTCGAGCTCGCGGACGACGCTCCCCACCCGCGGATCGGCCGGCGGCGGCGCGACGGCCTCGGCCTCGATCTGCGCGAGCGCGGCGCTCCAGGCCGGCGTGAAGCGGCCCTCGTGCACCCACCGCCCCTCCGCGGCGTAGAAGCGCAGGGGGCGCACCTCGTCAGGGTCGGGGGCGCCATCGCCGTCCGTGTCGCGCGCCCAGAACAGCGGCAGGTCGAGGCGCATCGCGAGCTGGTTGAAGCGAAGGCGCGTGAGGGGCGCGGCGCTGCGAGGCGTCGAGGACGAAGGGCGCGGCGCGGCGCTGCACGCGGCGACGAGGGAGAGGGCGAAGACGAGTCGAAGGCGCATCGGGGCGATGACCCTACCAGCACCCGCACGTGTCCATCCGCCGCAAAGGGTACCGTGATGGAGCACGGTCGAGCTCCCAGAACGAAACTCCGTTGCAGGCCCGCAGTGACGAATGCCGTAGGACGCCGCGTGGCACTTCGATTGCGATGGGTGGATGCACGATGCCCAACGCCCATTCGATTCGGCCCGCGATCGCCTCGGCACTGCTCTCCGCTTCCATTCCCGCCTGCGGAATCAACGACACCGCGGAGCTGCCGCCCGCGCCGTTTGAACAGTCGGGCGTCTCGCGTCGCAGCGTCGCCATCGCGGTCCGCGAAGGGGGCCGCGCCCTCTCCGGGGTCCGCGTGATGCTCCGCACGGTGGACGGCGCCGACGAGTTCGCGCCCGGCCTCCTCTGGCGCGGGGTCACCGACAGCAACGGGCGCGTCCAGACCGCCATCTCGCTCCGCGCCGACCAGCGCCAGGTGGAGGTCCTCGCGTACCGCCCCGGCCTCGTCGGCCCCTACACCACGCCCGCCGAACGCGCCGCCAGCGGTGCCTTCGCGCCGAGCGCCTGGTACCGCGTCGACGCCTCCGCGCTCGGCGCGCTGTCCCTCCCGCTCACCCCCGCGCCCTCGACCGCGCCTGTCGCCGCCACCGCAGGCAACAACGCGGGGGCGCACCCGAGCGAGCGGGCCTTCATCGACGCGCAGTGCCCGATCCCCCAGGCGCTCACGGAGGCGCTCGGCGCGCAGCTTCTCTCGCACTGGTCGTACGGCGCGAAGCACTCCGAGCCCGCGCGCGACCCCAACCTCACGGTGCGCGCCGACACGGGCGTGTCGGTGACCTTTGTCCACGAGGGCTCGGCGTGGCGCAACAGCCTCGGCTACTTCGTCTGGCGCGCGAACGGCGACACGGTGACGGTGGTTGACGCGCAGCTCGTGTTTCCCAACGCCTCCTACCAGGACGCGACCCTCGGCGGCGGCGGCGGTCACCTCGCGCCCGGCGACGCGGTGACCCTCCGCGGGAGCGACGGCGCGCCGCGCATCTTCGCTGCCGGCACGCGCATCGGCTTCTTCCTCGTCGCCGACGGCTGGGACGGCGCCAGGGTCGCAGGTTGGAACGCAGCCTCCCCTTCCTATCCCAGCGTGACGCCGACGCCCAACACCATCGGGCGCGGCCTCTACACCACCCTCGACGCCCTCAACCCCGAGGCGAACGGCGAGCACCCCGACCTCGCGCGTCACTTCGTTCGCGTGCGCGTCGTCGGCGCGTCCGAGCTCCCGTGCGCCAGCGACGCGCAGGTGTTCGGCGTGGAGGACGCGCGCCGCGATCAGGGCGCCGACGACGACTTCAACGACCTCGTCTTCCTCGTCAAGAGCGCCACGGTCGACGCGCTCACGGCCGACGACACCCGCTCCTTCAACCCCGCCAACGTCGACCCGGACGGCGACGGCACGCCGGGCCTCGACGACGCGTGGCCCGACGACCTCGCGCGCTCCCTCTATGTGCGGTCGCCGCCGCTCGGCTACCAGACCCTCGCCTTCGAGGACAACTACCCCAACCTCGGCGACGCCGACTACAACGACGCCGTGGTGCAGTACGCCTTCGAGGAGGCCCTCAACACCCAGGGCGACCTCGTCGACCTCGTCGGCACCTTCCACCTCGTCGCGCGCGGCGCGGGCTTCGACGCGGCCTTCGGCGTCGCGCTCCACGACCTGCCCGCCGCCGCCACCGCCACCGTGCGCGTCGAGCGCTTCGATGTCACCGGCCGGGCGACCCGCGACGCGGTGGTGACGCTCCGGGCGACCCCCGACGCGGACGGACGGCCCATGATCCGCTTCGACGACGTCATCCCCAGCATGCGCGCGGCGATGCCGCCGATGAACACCGAGAACCCCACCCCCAACTCGCCCCCCGCGTCGGTGCGGGTGATCATTCACTTCGACACGGCGGTCCCGCGCGCACCCATCGGCGCCGCCCCCTTCGACCCCTACCTGCTCGTGCGCCGCGACCTCGGCCGCTACGACATTCATCGCCCGGGTGTGCGGGGCTTCCCGGGGCGCCCCTCGTCGCTGCCCGAGGAGCGCGGCAGCAACGCATTCATCGACGACGACGGCTACCCCTGGCTGCTGGTGGTCCCCGACTCCTGGCGCTTTCCGCTGGAGGACATCCCCATCGACGACCGCGTCGGTCACACCGGCGCGTATCCGACGTTCCCCTTCTGGCGCCGCAGCGCCGGCGCCCGCGAGGTGCAGTGGTACCGCACCCCGCGCACCCCCGCGCCGACCGACTTCGTCAGCGACCCTGTGGCGACGAGGCTCCGCACCCGCGCCTGGACGATCTCAGCCGACCTCTGAGCCGCCCCCTCCGCCCGCCGATCGGACGCGGGCACGCTTCATCCCTTCAGGAACGGCGTCCCACCGCCGATCTGACCTCTCGACGAGGCCGCGACCATCGCATCGCCTCTCGAGGTCACCCTCCATGCGCGTCATCCCCCTCCTCTGCACACTGCTGTTCGCTCCGATCGCATGGACGCAGGCCGGGCCGCCGCCGCGCACCCTGACCCCTCGCACCGCCACCGTCGCACGCACGCCTCCGCGCCCCCCAGGCCCGGAGCTCAACGCCCGCCTCACCTCCGCCTGGGGCGACGTCACGGTGACCCACGGCCACACGCAACAACCAGCCGTCGGCGGTGCCACGCTCTCCGTCGGGACCCGCGTCCGCGTCGGTCGCGGCGGCGAGGCCGAGGTCACCTTGCACAACGGAACCATCGTCACGCTGACGGGACGCGCCGAGATCGTGATGTTCAACCCCCTCTCGCGGGGCGCGGACCGTCCGCCGATGCACCTCACGCTCCTCCGCTATGGCTCGGCCCGCTTTCGCCGCGGCGACGTGACGGCGCAGCGTCCTCCGTTCTTCCTCCTCTCCACCGGCCCTTCGGTCGTCTCGCTCGGACGCGCCGACGGCGAGCTCACCACCGACCTCAGCGGACGCGTCACCCGCGTGGGGGTCACCCGCGGTCGCCTGCCCGTGCGCACGCACCGAGGGACCATCCTCCTCCTCGCTCGCCGCGGCGCGCTGCTCGCGCCGTACGTGCGCGCCCGCGAGGCGACGCTCCCCGGCCGCCCCGTCTGGACGGTCGCACCGCCCGCGCGCGTCGTGACCGCGGGGGCGCCCGTGGACGTCACGGGCGAGTACCGCCTCCCCTCGGGAAGCGCGCGGCGCTGGCGCGTCGAGCTCGCCCGCGACGAGGCCTTCCGCGATCGCGTGTCGGTCACCACGGCGGCGGGCCGGGTGCGGCGCCTCCGCCTCCGCGAGGTCGCGCCGGGTCGCTACTTCGTCCGTGTCAGCGCGCTCAACGAAGACGGCCTCGCGGGCCCGGCCTCCGACGCCACATCGTTCACCGTCGCCGCCCCCACCATCGTCGCGGGCGGTGACGGACGTCGCGCGGGCGTCGCGATGCCTGAAGGCTTCCTCTGCGCCGTCGACGAAGGCCCGCTCGCGCGGGTCGAAGGCCCCATCGCGCTCTCTCCGGCGCGTCCGCACACCGTCCGCTGCGCCTCCTCATCCAACGCCGAGACCTCCACCACGTTCACCGTCCCCGCGGAGAGCGCCGGGCCCATCGCCCACCACGTGCGCCTCTACGTCAGCCCCGAGGGCGGCGGCGTCCTCGGCCTCTCGCTGCACGACGCCGCGGGTCTCCCCCTCCCGTACGCCGACGTGCGCGCGGAGGTCGACGGCGGCGTTCGGCTCGAACCCCTGCGCGAGTCCGAGCGGCGGGGCGAGTACACCGCCGCCCTGCGCTGGCCGAGCGGCCTCCCCCGCGCGCACCTCCAGGTCACCGTCAACGGCGTGATGCGCTTCGACGAGACCCTGACGCCGTAGCGTCCGTCACCCGACGAAGGCTCGCTCCACGGTGCGGTAGTCCACCGTCGCGTCGAGGCGCGCGAGCACCGAGTAGAACCCGAACTGCAAGCGGTTCATGAACACCATCCCCGCGGGGAGTCCAGTGGCCTTGCTCTCGCGCTTGAACGCCGCCTTGCCGATGTCCCGCATGCCCGTCACCAGCCCCGCCACGTAGGGCCGCGTGACCCGGTACGGCGACGCGAACAACGGTTCGAAGCAGCTCCGGGTGTAGGCGATGGCGCGGTCTTCGTGGGGCCCCGGGCGCGACTCCAGCAGGGCGCGCGCCGCCTCCCGGAATCGCCCCTCGTCGCCGTCGAGCGCGGCGAGGTGGAGCGCCTTCGCGCGGGCGTGGTTGCCGTCGGGGATCTGCTGCACGCAGCCGAAATCGAGGAAGGTGACCGCGCCGCCCTCCCGCAGGAGGTAGTTGCCCGGGTGCGGGTCGGCGTTGAACATCTTGCCCACCAGCGTCCCCTTGAACACGAAGCGCCACAGCGTCTCGGCCCACCGCCGCCGCTCATCCTCCCCGCGCGCGGCGGCCTCGTCGAGCGTCATCCCGCGCGCCAGCTCCGTCGTGAGCACCCGCCGCCGACTGCGCTCCCGCACCACCGCCGGGATGTGAATGTGCGGGTCGCCCGCGTGCACCTGCGCGAAGGCCTCGGCGCGGTCGGCCTCCAACCCGTAGTCGAGCTCCTCGGTGAAGCGCGCGCGGATCTCCTCGTAGGCGCGCCGCGTCTCCAGCCCGCCGGGCGCGATGGCGCCGAGCATCAGCTCCAGCGAGCTCGCGTTGTCGAGGTCGGCCTCCACCGCGCGGTCGATGCCCGGGTGCTGCACCTTCACCGCCACCTCGCGGCCGTCCTCGAGGCGGGCGCGGTGCACCTGCCCGATCGACGCGCTCGCGAAGGGCGTGTCGCTCCACTCGGCGAAGAGCCGCTCGGGCGCGTCGCCGAGCTCCTCGGTGATCGTGCGCCGCACGTCTTCGGGCGACGAGCTGGGGGCCGCCGCGCGGAGCACCTTGAGCGCGCCCTCGTAGGCGCCGTGGTGCTCGACCGGGACGACGCCGTCGACGTAGCTGGCCATCTGCCCCACCTTCGCCGCCAGCCCGCGGAGGTTGCCCAGCACCTCGGCGGCGTGCTTCGCGGCGGCGTCGTGGCCGTCACCCGAGAGCACGGCGCTGGCGCCCGCCCGCACGCCGAGAGCCGCCAGTCGCGCGAAGCGACCGATGCGACCCTCGGGCACCTTCTTGTCCGTCATCGCGCTACTCCCGCCAGAAGAACTTCCAGGGGTTGTGCTTCAGGTCGCGCACCATCTCCTGGAGGTCGTCATAGAGCTCTTCGTCCATCAGCAGCGCGCCCACCGTCCCCTGGCCCGAGCGCACCCGCGACGAGATCACCTGCGCGTCGCCGGCGATGGCGTTGGCCCGCTGCGTGAGCGTCCGCACGTCGCGCAGGGCCGCCTGCACGTCCTGAATCTGCGGGTCGCCGACGCCCTGGAGGATGTGGTCGACGCGGCCCATCACCACGCGGGCGTCGTGCGCGAGCGGCGGCACGTCGCGCTCGATGGACGCGAGGACAGACTCCGCCCGGTTGAGGATGCGCCGCGCCTGCGGGCCATCGACGTAGCGGTCGCGGGCGGCGAGCACCAGCCCGTCGGCGTCGCGCACCGTGCGATCGACCCCTTCGACGATGCCGTCGATGCGCGGCCCGTTGCGGCGCAGCAGCTCGTTGGTGTTGTGGAGCACGCCCGCGAGGTCGTCGACCATGCCGCCGAGCTCGCGGCGGTTGGTGCGGATGGCCGTGACGGTGTCGTCGAGGAGGGCGTAGGCGCGCGCGAGGAAGAGGTCGAGCCGCGGCGGGTCGATGCCCTCCACCGGGCGGTCGGCGCGGAGCTGCGGCTGCGCGGCGCTGCCCGGGTCGATCGCCAGAAACTGCTCGCCCAGCACCCCCTGCGTGGTGATGAAGAACTCCGCGTCGGCGTGGATCTCCGTGCGAAACCGCTCCTCCACCTCGGCGTGGACGCGCACGAGCGACGCCCGCCCGGTCGCCGGGTCGACGCGCGCCCCACGGAACTCCAGCCGATCGACCGTCCCGACGCGCACGCCGGCGATCTTCACCGGGGCGCCGGGCTGGAGCCCGCCCGGGTTGTTGAAGTCCACCATCAGCGTGAAGCGCCGGCCGAAATGGACGCCGCCCATCACGAGCACCAGGGCCGTGAGCAGGCTCACACCCACCAGGATGAGCAGACCTACCTTGACCTCGATCGAGCGCTCCGCCGCCATCGGTTCGGGCGGAGGATAACCACAGGTCGGGTCAAACCTCCATCGGTCCGTCGGCGATGCCGTTCACGAACTGCCGGACGATCGGGTCGTCGGTGGCGCGAAACTCCTCCGGCGTCCCCACGAGGCGGAAGGTCCCTTTGTAGAGCATCGCGATGCGGCTCGCGATCGAGAAGATCGACGCGAGGTCGTGCGACACCACGATGCTCGTGACCCCGAGCGTGTCGGACAGCTCGCGGATCAGCTTGTCGACGCGCCGCGCGCTCACCGGGTCGAGCGACGTGGTGGGCTCGTCGAAGAGCACGTAGCGAGGGTTCACCGTGAGGGCCCGCGCGATGGCCACGCGCTTGCGCATCCCGTCGCCCAGCTCCGGGGGGTAGCGGTCGGCGAAGTCTTGCATGCGCACCTGCGTGAGGCGCCGCAGGGCCTCGGCGAGGGCGTCGCGCTGCGAGAGCCCGCCGTGCTTGCGGAGGGGGAGGGCGACGTTCTCCGCGCAGGTCATCGAGTCGAACAGGGTCGCGTGCTGGAAGACCATCGCGCACACCTTCCGCACCCGATAGAGGCTCTGCTCGTCGAGGCGCGACACGTCCTCCCCGTCGAGGATGATCTCCCCCGCGTCGGGCTTCAGCAACCCGATGAGGTGCTTGATGAGCACCGACTTCCCCGCCCCCGACGACCCGATGATGAAGAACACCTCGCCGTCACGGATCGTGAGGTCGACCCCCGCGAGCACCGTCTTGGGCCCGAAGCTCTTACGGATTTGCCTGAACTCGATCACGGCAGTGGGGCACGGAGCCTACCGGACCGGCGCGCGCCTGTCGCCCGGAAGCCAACCGCCCGCTCTGAGTGGACGGAGTATGTCCACGCGTTTCTGTCGAGGAATTGCCTTCCCCGGGGGACGGGCGCTACGGTCGATGGCAAAGGAATCGACCATGGCAGACGGACTCAACAAGGCGATGCTCATCGGCAACCTGGGGCAAGACCCGGAGCTGCGCTCGACCCCCAACGGCCGCTCGAAGCTCACCCTCCGACTGGCGACGACCGAGTCGTACCTCGACCAGAACAAGCAGCGTCAGGAGGTGACCCACTGGCACAACGTGGTGCTCTGGGGTCCGCGCGCCGAGGCCCTCCAGAAGCTCCTCTCCAAGGGGAGCCGGGTCTACGTCGAGGGCCGCATCGAGACGCGCTCCTACGAAGACAAGGACGGCGTGAAGAAGTGGGCGACCGACATCGCTGCGCAGAACCTCATCCTCCTCGACGGTCGCCGCGGTGACGGCGGTGGCGGCGGTGGTGGTGGCGGCGGATCCTCGGGCGGTGGCGGCTTCGGCGGCGGCGGCAATCGCGGCGGTGGTGGCGGCGGTGGCGGCGGCTCGCGCGGACCGTCTCGGGACGCCGGCGACTTCCCCCCCGACGACATCGGCGGCGGCGGCGGGAGCGACGACGACATCCCGTTCTGAGGCCCGTCTACGGCGAGTGAACGACGCGCTACGCGACCGAGTGGGGGGGATCGCTCTCGTAGCGGTTGCCCACCAGGCGCCGTAGCGCGGCGAGCACCGCGCGGCGGTCGCGCGCCACCGCGAGGTCGGAGAGCACCTCGGCCACCATCGCCTCGATCGTCACCTGGGTGTTCGCGTTCATCTGGAGCGCGAAGGCCAGCACGCGGAGCATGGCCACCTCGCGCTCTGACAGCTCGCCGTCCACCAGCGCGATCCACCGCGCCACCGCGTACACGTAGGCCCGCTCGGCGGTGCGCAGTCGGTCGACGTGCAGCTCGTCGAGCTCGACCCGCGAGCGCGCGGCGGCCTTCAGGAAATCAATCTCCGCCGTCCCTAGCCGGGCCTCCTCCGCGGCCGCGAACACCGCGTCGCGCTCGACGTCATCGAGCCGCCCGTCGGCCCACCCCACCGCGAGCAGCGCGAGGAACACCTCCTTCGGCAGCGATCGCGGGCGCATCAGCGGGTCGGCGGGCTCGGGCACGGGGTTGGTGTCCTGCGCGGCGAGCTCGGCGATGCGCTGGATGGCTCGCACGAAGGCTTCGAACACCACCGGCTTGTCGAGGAAGTCCTTCACGCCCAGCACGCTGAAGCGCCAGCGCTCGATGTCGCCGACGCTCGAGCTCACCACCAGCACCGCCGCGCGCGCGGCGCCCGGCAGCGCCCGCATCTCCGAGAGCGTCGCGATGCCGTTGGGCCCCGGCATGTCGTAGTCGAGCACCACGAGGTCGGGGGGGCGCTCGACGCACGCGGTGAGCGCGCGGATCCCCGAGTTGGCCTCCACCACCTCGACGCTCCGCCCCCGCGTCGCGAGCCGCGCAGCGCGCCAGGCGATGCGGCGAAACATCGGGTCGTCGTCGACGATGAGCACGCGCAGCACCCGCGCGTCGGCGGTCGGCGGCGGGTGCTCGGAGGGCGGCGTGGTGTACGGCGGCGGCAGCGGCGTCCCCACCTCGCGCCACCGCAGCGACGCCACCTCCAGCGCCTGCGCGAAGGCCGCGGCGCTCTCGTAGCGCGCCGACGGGCTCTTCTGCAGCGCCTTGTGAATCACCGGGTCGAGCGGCGCGAGCTCGGGGCGGAAGTGCGACACCCACGGCGCCTCCTCGTGCAGGTGCTTCTGGAAGAAGGCGTAGAGGTTGTCGGCGAGGAAGGGCGGGCGCCCCGTCAGCAGTTCGAAGGCCGTGCACCCCAGCCCGTAGACGTCCGTGCGGGCGCCGAGCTCGTCGTCGTCGTTGTGCGGGTCGATCTGCTCGGGGGCCATGTACGGCGCCGTCCCCGCGGTGACGGTCGCGTTCGCGGCGTCGCGCTCGACGGGGCGGGCGAGGCCAAAATCGAGCAGCACGGGGCGGCCGCTGCGGTCTTCGATCACCACGTTGCCGGGCTTCACGTCGCGGTGCACGATGCCCGCGCGGTGCACCGCGTCGAGCCCCAGCGCGAGCTGCCGGAGGATGTTGAGCGCGGCGTACACGGGCACCATCGTGCCGTGCGACTTGTGCTCCCGGACGATCGCGTCGAGGTCGCGCCCCTCGACGTACTCCATCGCGTAGAAGGGCTTCCCCGCGTGCGTCCCCATGGTGAAGACGTGCACGACGTTGTGGTGCCGCACCGACGCCAGCGCCGTCGCCTCGCGGCGAAACCGCTCGAGAAATTTCGTCTCCCGCGCCCCGTCTGGCGAGATGAACTTCAGCGCCGCCGGCCGCTTCAACGCCACGTCGCGCGCCCGGTACACCGTCCCCATCGCGCCGCGCCCGAGCTCCCCCTCCAGCACGTAGCGACCGTCGACGAGCACCGACTCCCCCGTCGGCGCGCCGCAGTGCGCGCACCGAAGGCTGTCGGGGCCGAGCGGCAGCCCGCACTCCGCGCAGTCCTTCACGGCGCCTCCGAGAGCGCCTTCACCCTGGCGTCGCCGAGCAGCCCCTCGAGGTCGCGGCGACCCGAGCGGAGCGCCTCCTGCGACCACGCGTCGAGCGCGTCGACCGCCGCCGTCACCCGCGCCACGTCCCGGCCCGTCCACTGGGTGCGCGCCCGCGAGAAGCGCTCGATCGCGCGCCCCACGTCGCCCACCGCGCCGAGGCCCACCGTCGCCGCCGTCCCGCCGAGCCGATGCCCCAGGCGCTGCACCGCCGCGCGCGCGCCCTGGTCCGTCATCGCAAGCGCGAGCGCCGAGCGCAGGTCGCGCACGTGCTCCGGCAGCAGGGCAAGGAGCTCTTGCTGCAAGTCGGCGATCTCGTCATCGAAGTCGGGTAGGTCGTGAGGCTCCGCCACGTGACCCACGCTAACACAACGACCGCCCCCCAAAAGAGGCTTCGAACGTCGTGCGCGGGAGAGGTGCGAGGAGCGGGACTTGAACCCGCATGCCGTTTCGGGCGCCAGATCCTAAGTCTGGTGCGTCTGCCAATTTCGCCATCCTCGCGGTGGGGCGGTCGGAGACGGTATCACGGCTCGGTGAGTTCGATCACGCCTCCGTCGGCGCCCACGAGGAGCACCCGCGCGTGCCCGTGCGCCGCCGCCCACCGTCGCGCCGCCGCGCCGTCCGCCGCGTCGATCTCCGCCACCTGCCAGCCCTCCCCGCGCAGCACGCCGGCCACGGCCCGCCGCCGCGCGGGGGCGCCGCTCACCACCACCCGCCGCGCCCGCTCCGCCCCCTCGGCGCCGCGGCGTGTCACCAGGGCCTCCAGCACCTCCAGCGCCACCGCGCACCCCGTCGCGGGGGCGTCCGCTCCGTAGCGCCCGAGCAGCTCGTCGTAGCGCCCGCCCGACGCCACCGCCTCGCCCGCCCCCTCGCACACCACCGAGAACGTCGCCCCGGTGTAGTACCCATCCCCCGGGGCCTCCGCGAGGTCGACCTGCACCCGCTCGCCGACGCCCTCCGCCGCGAGCGCCTCCAACAGCGCGCCGAGCGCTTCGAACACCGCCGCCGGCACCAGGTCACCGAGGGCCGCCTCGGCCGCCCGCAGCACCGCGGCATCCCCCGCGAGCCCATCGAGCGCGTCGAGCGCCCGGCACACCGTCGGGTCGCGCTGGAGGAGCCGCTGCCACGCCGCCCGATCGCGCGCCGCCAGGGCCTCCGCCACGGCCTCCCGCGACGCATCCTCCACCCGCGCCAGGAGCGCCCGGTGCACGCCCGCGTGGGCCACCGTCACCCGCCCGTCGGGCACCCCCGCGGCGGTCAGCGCCTCGCAGGCCGTCGCGATCACCTCGGCGTCGGCGTCCACCGTCGCCACGCCGACGCACTCCACGCCCGCCTGCGCGATCTGCCGGTGGCGCCGCGAGCGCCCCTGCGGCCGACGGAGCACCGTCCCCTCGTAGGCGAGGCGGACGGGCATCGGCGCGCCCCGGTAGCGCGTGGCGACGATGCGCGCGATCTGCGGCGTCATGTCGGGGCGGAGCGCGAGCACCTCGCCCGAGTCGGGGTCGACCAGGCGGAGCAGCGACGCCGCCGCGCCCGGCCCGAGGCCCCGCACCAGCACGTCTTCCCGCTCAAACGCGGGCGGCACCACGGCGTCGTAGCCGCGCCGTTCGAAGGCGCCCATCACCGCGCGGGCGAGGGAGCGTCGGAGCGCGGCGCGCGCCGGGAGCATGTCGCGCATGCCCGCCGGGAGCCCGAGCGGGGCGGCGTCGAAGCGGAGCGGGGGGGCGGCGGGGTCGTCCATGGTGACGCCGCGTGATGGAGCATTTGGCGCCCCGTGACAACGGTCAACGCACCGCGGCCTCGCCCATCCCCGCGCCGCCGCACAGCGCGATGAGGCACTCCTCCATCACCCGCTCGTCGCCGCGCTTGGCCCCCTTGAGCGCCGCGTCGGTGGCCGCCAGCACGCGCAGCGCCCGCTGGATGAGCGCCGGCGACCAGCGCTTCGTCTGCTGCCCGATCTTCTCCGCCGCGAAGGGCGGCAGCTTCAGCGCCGACGCCAGCGGGGTCGTCGCCCGCGTGTCGACGTGCGTCCGGCACTTCGCGATCAGGTGGATCTGCCGCGCCACCAGCCCCAGCGTGGGCAGCGCGTGCTGGCGCTGCGCCGTCAGCCGGGCGAGCACGCCCAGACACGACGGGAGGTTGCGCTGCCCCACGGCCTCGGCGAGGTCCCACGCGGGGATCTCCCGCACCGGCGTGATCACCTCGTCCACCGTCTTCGCCGTCACGGGTGCGCCGCTGGTGTAGAGCGCGAGGCGTTCGAGCCCGTCGGCGAGCAGCGACAGGTCGGCCCCCACCGAGAGCGCCATGGACTCGGCCGCCCCGTGGTCGAGCGTGACCCCGGCGGCGCGCGCCTCCCGCTCGATCCAAGGCACCAGGTCGCCTTCGGATGGGGCCCGCGCGACGAGGAGCCACGCGCGGTCTTTGGCGGCGAGCGCGAGCTTCACGCGGAGGTCGAAGCCCGGGCCGATGAGCAGCAGCACCGTGGTGGGCTCGGGCTTCTCGAAGTACGTCAGCAGCGCTTCCTGATCGGCCTTGCGCATGTCCTCGCAGCCGCGCACCGTGACGAGTCGTCGCTTCGACATCATCGGGAGCGTGCGGCACGCCGTCATCACCGTCGCCGCGTTGCTCTGCTTCGCGTCGAAGAGGTCTTCGGAGAGCCCGCGGGGGCCGTCGCCCACGGCCGCGCGGCGGATGGCGTCGGCGCAGCGGGTGATGAGGAGCCGCTCGTCGCCCGCGAGGAGGTACACGGGGAGGAGCTTCCCTTTGCTGGCCTGCTCGGCGGCGGTGACGATGTCCACGGCGCGGCGGAGGGTACCACCGGGCGCCGGGCGGGCGGGACTTTCCGACGATCAGCGGCAGACGCCGCCGGAGCAGATGCCCGTGCAGCAGCTGGCCGTGGCCGCGCAGGAGAGCCCGAGGCTGACGCAGGTCGAGGTGCGGCAGACGCCGGAAGCGCAGCGCGACGAGCAGCACGACGACGAGAGCGAGCACGAGCCCCCGGCGGAGACGCAGGTGGACGAGCGGCACACGCCCGCCGAGCAGGTGAGCCCGGCGCAGCAGTCCGAGGAGAGGGTGCACGAGAAGCCCGACGACGCGCAGGTGGTGCTGCGGCAGATGCCCGCCGAGCACGTCCCGGCGCAGCAGTCGGTGGTGAGCGAGCACGTCCCGCCCGCCGCGCGACAGGTCGCGCTGCGGCAGGTGCTCGACGCGCAGACCCCCGAGCAGCAGGTGCTCCCGGTGGTGCACGACAGACCGGTGCCGCTGCACGTGGTGGCGCGGCAGACGCCCGCGGAGCACGTGCCGGAGCAGCAGTCGGAGGTGAGCGTGCACGACGAGCCCGACGAGCGGCAGGAGGCGCTGCGGCACGTGCCCGACGCGCAGAGGGAGGAGCAACAGGACGACGAGGCCGCGCACGAGACCCCGGCGCCGCTGCACGCGGTGACGCGGCACGTCCCGCCCGAGCAGAGGAGGCCCGAACAGCAGTCGGTGGCGACGGAGCAGGCGCCGCCGACGTTCTGGCAGGCCGGCGGGCGGGCGCAGACGCCACCGAGGCACGAGAGCCCCGCGCAGCACGGGACGCCCGCGGCGCACGCCGCCGACTCGGGGAGGCAGGTGGGCGGCGTCACGCACGACCCGCCCATGCACGTCAGCCCCATGCAGCACTCGGCCGACGACGCGCAGCCCGCCCCCGCCGTCCGGCAGGGCCGCCCGCAACGCCCGTCGAGGCAGCGGGTGCCGAGGCAGCAGTCGTCGTCCGAGGTGCACGCGGCGGTCTCGGCCTGACACGCGCAGCGGCCGCCGCGGCACGTCATGGTTCCGCAGCAGTCTCCGTTCGCCGTGCAGGAACCTTCGAACTCGCGGCAGCACAGCGTGCGGTCGGGGGCCACGCGGCACGAGGCGCCCTCGCAGCACTGGGCGGGGCTGTCGCAAGGGCTCTGGATCGCCCCGCACGTCGGCGCCGCCGCGCAGACGCCGTCGCGACAGGTGAGCCCCGCCGCGCAGGAGCTCCCGACGCAGCAGGGCTGCGCCGCCATGCCGCACGCGGGGGCGGCGTCGGGCGGCGGGGGCGGCGCGTCAGGTTCGGCGGGCGCGTCGAGGTCGACCGCGGCGTCGGGCTTCCCCGCGACGTCAGGCGTCGCGGGCCCATCCGCGGCCGGGCGATCGGCGCCGACGGGGCTGTCGGTGTCCGCGTCATCGGCGAGCGAGAAGCCGCCCGAGCCACGCGCGCCCCCGCAGGCCGCGAGCAGGGCGATGAGGAGGAGGCTGGAGACGGTCGTTCTCATGGCGGGTCGGCGGATATCACAGTCCTCGCTTCGCCGTCTCGTATCGGGGGGTGATCGACGTCCACCCCGCCCATCCGAGGTAGGCTCTCGCGCGTGGAAGACCCTCGCACCGCCTTCGAATCCCTCTTCGGTCGCCCCCGCGCGCTCATCGGCATGCTCCACGCGGGCGCGCTCCCGGGCACCCCGCACGCCCACGCCTCCGTCGACGAGCTCATCGAGCGCGCCGTCGCCGAAGCCCGCGTCTACCGCGACGCCGGCTTCACCGCCCTCCTCCTCGAGAACATGCACGACCGCCCCTACCTCAACGGCGCCGTCGGCCCCGAGGTGGTGGCCGCGATGGCCGTGATCGCCCGCGAGGTGCTCCGCGAGACCCGGCTGCCGCTGGGCGTTCAGGTGCTCGCCGCGGCCAACCGGGAGGCCGTCGCGGTGGCGCTCGCGGCGGGGGCGAGCTTCGTGCGGGTGGAGGGCTTCGCCTTCGCGCACGTCGCCGACGAGGGGATCATCGAAGCCTGCGCGGGCCCGCTCCTGCGCTACCGCCGCGCGGTGGGGGCGACGTCGGTGCGCGTCTTCGCCGACATCAAGAAGAAGCACTCGGCCCATGCCATCACCGCGGACGTCTCGCTCGCGGAGACCGCGCGGGCGGCGGAGTTCTTCAGCGCCGACGGGGTGATCGTGACGGGCGCCGCGACGGGCGACCCCTGCGCGCCGGACGACGTCGCGCAGGCCGTCGACGCGGTTCGTCTCCCAGTGCTCGTGGGCTCGGGGATCACCCCGGACAACCTCGCCCGCTACACCCGCGCTGACGGCTTCATCGTGGGCTCGTCGGTGAAGCGCGGCGGCGTGTGGTCGGCCCCGCTCGACGCGCGCGCCGTGAAGGACGTGGCCCGCGCGTTCGAGGCGCTCCCCCCGCGATGACGCCCGAGGTGGTGTGCGCGGGCAACCTGCTCGTCGACGACCTCGTGTTCGAAGACGGCCGCACGATGATGGCGCAGGCGGGCGGCGCGCTGCTCCATGCGGCCCACGCGGCGGCGGCGTGGGGTACGCGCGTCGGGTGCGTGAGCGTGGCGGGGACAGACTACCCGGCGGACGCGCTCGCGGAGCTCGAGGCGCGCGGCGCGCGGCTCGACGGCGTGGTGCGCTTGCCAGGGCCGGGCGCGCGCATCTGGCTGCTCTACGAGGGGGCGGTGCGGCAGATGGTTCATCGCGCGGGGCGGCCCTCGCACGCGGAGGTGTCGCCGCGACCGGTGGACGTGCCGACGGCGTGGCGTGGGGCGCCGGGGCTGCTCGTCGCGCCGATGCCGCTCGCGTGTCAGCGCGAACTCGTGGCCGCGGCGGCGCCGGGGACGTTTGTCGCGCTCGATCCGCACGAGCCGCTGTCGGTGCGCTCGGCCCGCGCGTGGGAGGCGGTGCTGGCCCACTGCGACGCCGTGTTCGTGGGCGACGACGAGCTCGATCTGCCGGCGGGCGACGACCCGATCGAGCACATCGACGGCATCGGCGGCCATCGACTGCGCTACATCGCATACAAGCGCGGTGCCGCGGGCGGCGTGCTGTACGACCGGCACGCGGAGGCGACGTGGACGTGGGCCGCGGTGGGGACGGAGGTGGTCGATCCGACGGGCGCGGGGGACGCGTTCGCGGCGGGCTTTGTGAGCGCGCGGGTGGCCGGGTGCGAGGTGGCGGAGTGCCTCGCGCGGGGGGCGGCGGCGGCGAGCGTGGCGGTGTCGGCGCGGGGGGCGAGCGCGCTCGCGGCGGTGACGCGGGGGGAGCTGGAGGCGAGGAGCGCGCGGTGTGGGGTGGAGCGGCGCGACGATCGTTGATGGGTCGTGGCGGGCGCGCGACCAGGGCTTCGTGACTGTGTGCGCAGCAATGCAGCCATGGCCGAGAGCAGAAGACGTGGCGGGGAGAGGGGCGTCGTGGCCCCGCGATCAGAGGGGCATCGGGTCGGCGAACACGTCGCTGACGCGCGTGGCGGTGACGGCGCGGGTGAGCCACCGCTGGAGCACCTCAACGCGGGACTCGGCGTCGAGGCGCGCGCGGAGGGCAGGCGTGAGCTCGAGGGTTCGTGCGGAGAGCGCGAGGGCGATGGATTGGCGGAGGCCGTCCTCGACACCTTTCTCCCTGCCCTTCTCTCGGATCTCGTTGGCCACCTCTGGGACGTGCTCGAGCCACGACCGGAGGATGTGTTGCTTGATCTTGCGCTGTGACTCGTCGTCCTCGGGCAGGGGGCTGAACTCGTCGGCGAGATCGGGATCCATGGGGAGTTCTTGTACCACACGCTCAACCCAGGCGAATCCCATCGCCACGGCCGCCCACTTCAGGAACGCCACGAACGCCGCACCCGTGCGCGCCAGGAGCAACGGGACGAGCTCGACCCGCAGCGGAAGCTCGTTGGCGGCCACCCAGAGGAGCTCATGGTCTCGTGGCCCCACCTGCCAGCACCCAGGAGCGACGCTCGCGAGGGCCACCGCCCCAGACGCCGCGCGCTGTCGAAGCCACACAGGCACACGCGGACCGACCACCCATAGCGCGAACTCGTCGGGCTCCGGCTGCGCAGGTGCTTGTGGCGATTCGCTCACCCGCGCGGCGACACGCGTCCGCTCCAACCATTGCACCCAGAGCGCCCAGCGACGGAACTCGGCGCGAGCGAGCGCGGCGCGGTCGATGTGGTCCCCGCGCATCTTGATCTCGATGACCGCCGCGCTCCGGAGCCTGCACCATGGCGCGGCAAGCGACTCGACCTCGGCCTTCGCGACCACCCGGACGATGCCATCGGGGGTGAGGGACCCAACGGGCGTCTCCGAGGGCACCTCGAAGCGCACGCGCTGGCCGGTGACACGCTCGGTCTCCTCTTCGAAGATGCGCTTCGCGAACTGATCGGCCTTACCCACGGCTCCGCGTCGTACCAGCGTCGATGGTGGACCTCAACCCGCTTCGCCCCGAGCGAGTGTGGGGAGGCCCGCGGTGCCGTCAGGTGGCGGTAGGTGACCAGGCGCAGGATGACCGTGCGAGCCCCCTGACCTCACCGCCGCACGCCCAGCTTCTTCATCCGGCTCTGCAGCGTCGTCGGCTTCACCCCCAGCAGCCGCGCCGCCCCATCCGCCCCGTACACCCGCCCTTCCGTCGCCCGCAGCGCCCGCTCGATGTGCTCGCGCATCGCGTCGTCGAGCGTCGCCACCTCACTCCCCGCACTTCGCGCCGTCACCCTCGCTGGCTCCATCCGCTCCACCCCGTAGCCCATCTCCGGAAACAGCGTCGCGCGCATCACCGCCTGCTCCAGCTCGCGCACGTTGCCCGGCCACGCCCACCCGCGCAGCGCCGCCACCTCCGCGTCGGTGAACCTCCGCGGCGCCACCCCGTGCTCGCGCCCCACGCGCTCGGTGAAATGCACCGCCAGCGGGAGCACGTCATCGGGCCGCTCCCGCAGCGGCGGCACCACCAGCTCGACCGCCCGCAGCCGGTGGTACAGGTCGAAGCGAAACGTCCCCGCCTCCACCATCGCGGCGAGGTCGCGGTGCGTGACGGCCACCACCCGAACGTCCGCCCGCAGCGTCGCCGCGCCGCCCACCCGCTCGAACTCTCCGCTCTGCAGCACGCGCAGGAGCCTCGCCTGCGCGGTCGGTGACAGCTCGCCCACCTCGTCGAGCTGGAGCGTCCCGCCGTGGGCCCGTTCGAAGTACCCCAGGTGGCGCTCGACGGCCCCCGTGAAGGCCCCGCGCTCGTGGCCGAACAGCACGCTCTCGACGAGGTTCTCCGGGAGGGCCGCGCAGTTGACGGCGAGCAGCGGGCGCGACGCGCGCGGCGACAGCGCGTGGATGCGCCGCGTCACGACGTCCTTGCCGACGCCCGACTCGCCTCGCACCAGCACCGTCACCGCGTAGCGCGCCACCGCCGGGACGGTCTCCTCCATGAGCCGCCGCATCGCCGCGCTCGGCAGCGACGGCCCGTCTCCCCCCACCCGCCGCACCAGCTCGTCGCGGAGCGCCCGACGATCGTGGTGGGCCTTGCGCGACACATCCGCCACCCGCGTGAGCACCGCGACGTGTTCGAAGCCCACCGCCATCACCCGCGCCACCGCACCCAGCGCCACATCGTCCACCCACGCGCGCGCATCACCGACCGCCGCCACCGCCCACCGCCCCTCCGCCAGCGGCAGCACCCACAGCGCCGTCGCGCCGAGCGTCCGTGCCTCGACGCACTCCACCGCCTCCCCGTCGCACCCGCGCGCCGCCGCCGTCCTCACCCCCGCCACGACGCTCGCACGACGCTCGCGCCGCCGCCGCGCGCCGTCGGGATGCCGCAGCACCGTGAGCGCGTCTCCATCGACCGCGACCCACTCCAGCGAGCGGAGCGCGACGTGTCGACCGAGCGCCGCGGCCATCGCGTCGACGAGAGTCACCTCGGTGTGGGCGAGCGTCGCCGCCTCGCTGAGCTCGACCAGCAGCCGGGGGAGCGCGTCCATCGCGCGCGGAGTGTCGAGACAACGGCCCGTCGGTGGCAACGACATTTCGGTGCGTCGCCCACGACGGGCCGGTGCCCACCGCATCCATCCCCCCACGTTTCCGTCCCTCGCGACGTTGGAACGCCCCGTGCGCCACGGCTCCCCTCGAAAGGGACGAGTGACCCACGATGACCTATGTGATCACAGACCAGTGCGACCTGCAGTGCCGGGGGGAGTGCCTCGACGTGTGCCCGGTGGACGTCATCCACGGCCCCATTCGATTCGAGACCATCGGCGTGGTGCCGCTGGCGGAGCGCCCCACGCGCTTCCCGGAGGTTCGGATGTACATCGACCCGGAGGGCTGCATCCACTGCGGGGCCTGCGAGGAGGCGTGCCCTTCGAAGGCGATCTTCGACGAAGACGACCTGCCCGCTGGTGCCGAACACGAGCGGTCGCGCAACGCGGCCTTCTTCGCCGCCCGCTGACGTCGCTACCGCAGCATCAGCCGCAGGGCGACGCGCTGGCACCCGTTGGGGTCGACCGCCACGCGGGCGAGGTACGTCCCCGGCACGGGCGGCGCAAACTGCTGCTCCCGCGGGTCCCAATTGGGCGAGCGCGCGAACACCGGCAGCGTCATGCGACCGAGCTCCGTCCCCGTCGGCGCAACGAACGCGAGCGCCACCGTCGCGCCGAGCGCGTTCTCCAGCGCCTGGCCGTAGACGGTCATCGTGAGCACGCGCGTCTCGGGCAGCGTGAGCGCGTACCACGCCACCTGACCGCACCCGAGCTGCCCGTTCACCTCCAGCCCCACCGGCAGGGGAATGGCCGTCTGCGGCGTGCTGTTGGGCAGCGGCGGCTCGGCCTCCACCGCGTACGTGGTGACCGTGCCCGTGGTGGCGCACGACGAGAGGGCGACGAGGCTCAGGGCGACGAGGGAGCGCTTCACGGGCGCTGTTGTGCCACCGATCGCCACCCGATGAGAAGCCTTCAGAACGTGTACCCCACGTCGATCGCCGCCAGCGGGTTGACGGTGCTCGCCGTCGGGGCGCGTTGGTACACCGCGCACACGTCCCCATCGCTCGTGCCCCCCACGCAGCTCGGACGCGCGGCGACGTCGTCCATCGCGCGCAGGTCGGAGGCGTTGGTGAGCACCCGCGCGCCCACCAGCGCCCGCACGGTGAAGCGGCTCCCGAGGCGGAGCTCCGCGCTCAAGCCCGCCGACACCGTGAGGGCGAAGGCGCTCGCCTCGCGCGACGAGACCGCGGGGCACAGGTTGTTCATCGCATCGGGCGCGGAGCACGTGGTGGTGGTGGTGACGAGGCCCGCGCCGACGCCCGTGAAGGCCCCGATGGCGAAGCGCTCGCCGGGGTAGCGAAGGTGCGCGAGGGCCGCCCCCGAAGGCCCGTACGCGCCCAGCGCGCCGCCCAGCAGCTCGACGCCAAACCACGGCTGCGGGAAGTACCGCACGCTCACCGCCAGCGTCCCCGCGGGCGCGCCGAACCCGAGCTGCAACCCCACCGTGAACGGCCGCTGCCGCCACAGGGAGACGGGGGCGGCGGTGGCGCGGGCGGCCCAGTCGATCCAGCGTCCGTCGGGGCCCGGGCGCGTGATCTGCCGACCGAAGGCGCGGGTGCGGGGCTGCCAGTCGGCCGCGGTCTGCTGCGACGGGGGCGTGCGCGACAGCTCGATGGTGACCGGGATGGAGTCCCCTTCGAGGAAGCCGCCGCTGCGTCGCTGACGATCGCCCGCGGCCCCCACCACCTCGACGAAGTGCTCCCCCGGATCGACGGGGATGTCGACGCCGAGGAGGGCGGTGTTCATCGGGCGGCCGTCGAGCGCGAACGAGCGCACCTCGTCGCCGGTCACCTCGACGTGGAGGCGCGCCACGCGGCGGGCGAGGGCGTCGATCTCGCGGGCGGCAGCGGCGACGCGGGCCGGGTCCTCGTCGCGGGGCGTGTCGCGGAGAAACTCGCGGTAGAGCGAGATGGCCTCCACGAGGGCGCCGTCGTTCTGGCACGCGACGGCGAGGTTGAAGCGGAGGATGGGCGCCGGGCGGAGCGCGAGCGTGCGGGTGAAGCGGTCGCGCGCCTCGTGCCACCGGCCCGACTGAGCGGCCACCACGCCCTCACGAAACAGCCGCCGCGCGGTCTCGATGGCCTCCGGCGTGAGCGTCTCGGACGGCGGCGCCGTCTGCGCGAGGGCCGTCGCGGGGACCGTCGCAAGAGACGCGGCGAGGAGGAGGGCGCGGGCGCGCGTCACGACAAGCACTCAGCGGGCGGTGACGAAGCGGAGGTGACGCGTCGCCGCCGCCACGACGGCGGCCTCGGCGCGGGGAACCTCATGGTACTGGTTTTGACGCCACAGCTCGGCGCCGTCGCGGAAGTGGGCGGAGCCCGTGTTGGCCGACTGCCCGCCCGGGATGGCGTTGAAGGCCCGCGGCCCCGTGGCGTCGAGCTCCACCACCAGACGCTGCGACGCGCCGCTGCCGAACGAGAAGTTGGGCGCCGTCAAACCCGGGAAGGACGCGTCCACCACGTCGATCCCGCCGTGCCGCGGAAAGCCCCGCGGAAACATCGTGTCGCCCTCGCGCGGGATCGACAGCGCCGCCCCCGGGCCCGGGATGATGCTGCTGAAGCGCACCGTGTGGAGCTGCCCCCAGCGCCACATCCCCATGTCCTGGGTGTTGTAGGCGTTCATCGCTTCGAGCGAGGCGAGGCCGCGGTCGAGCGAGCGGAGGATGATGAAGTCCCGCGTCTCGGTCACGTCGGTCGTCGCGAGGTCGTCCCAGAGCGTGCTCTGCCCCGTCGCCATGTCGCGCGTGCGGAGCGTGGCCACGTCCTCGAGGATGCGCAGCGTGAAGCGGGTGCGGTCGACCCCGACGCCCGAGGCCTGCCCCATGTTGAGCACCGCGAGCTCGTCGTTGATGAGCGCGTTGAAGAGCTGCCCCGCCCACGCGTGGAAGATCGTCGTCGCCACGGAGTCGTTGCGCTGCGCCTCGGTCGCGCTCGCCTCGACGCCCGACTCGCCCTCCAGCGACCACGCCATCACGCGGCGGGCGGCCTCCCGGATGCGCTCCTGCCGCGGTCGCAGCGTCGTGGCCAGGGCCGCGAGGTCGCGCTGCGAGTTGGGCGTCGTCCACTCCATCTCCATGCGGGCGAGGGCCTGCATGAGGAAGGGCCGGTAGCGCCCCGCGGCCGTCACGTGCGCGTCGGCCTGGATGGACTTCATGTCGTCGACGGTCGCCCGCGTCCCGAGGGCCCGCAGCCGCGTGGCGATGCGCTCCCCGCGCCACCCGCGGTCAAACCCGCACCCGAGGTACGCCGGCGCGTCGAAGGGGTTGCCGTCGAAGGTGACGCCGGCCTGGTCCTGGTTGGCGGTCTCCAGCCACGGGAGCATCGGCCCCAGCGTCGCCTGCGGGATGCGCTCGGGCGGGAGGTTGCCCGTCCACTCGGCCTCGCCCGTCCCGGGGAGCACCGTGCAGGGGTTGGTGCCCATGGGCATCGTCGGCGACCAGGTGAGCGCCCCCGCCGCGCGGATCGGGATGTTGGCGTGGCTGGTGTACTCGACGTTGCCCTCGATGTCGGCGATCACCCAGTTCTGCGCGCCGACCCCGAAGGCGCGGACGGCCGTCTTGGCCTCGGCGGCGTTGCGCGCGTAGGCCACGTTGAGGAAGGCGTCGATCTCCGTCGTGGGCTGGTGGCCCGTCCACTTGATCGTGAGGGCGCGGTTGCCCGTGCGCGGCACGATCATGTTGTTGCGAATCTCGGGGATGACCGGGCCGTGATGGGGCACGTACTCGTAGCGGGCCATGTACACGCCCGTCCCCGTCTGGACGGCCTCGGTGCGCACCTCGATGGGCACCTGGCGGCCGTTGAAGAGCACCGTGTCGGGCGCCCCCGCGGCCCCCGGGGTGACGGTCTCGGCGTAGACGTCCGTCACGTCGTAGCCCGCCGTGGTGACGCCCCACGCGAGGCGCGGCGTAAACCCGATGATGACGCCGGGGATGCCGGGGAAGGTGGTGCCGGTGACGTCCAGCGCGTCGGGGCCGCGGGTGACGGTGATCTGCGAGCCCCACCAGATGGCCGGACCCGTGAGCGAGAGGTGCGGGTCGTTGGCGAGCAGCGCGCGCCCCGACATCGACGCCGAGGGGTGCACCACCCAGTTGTTGCTCCCGCGCGTCTCGTCGCCCCACACCTCCGCGAGGGCCTTGGCGTGGTGCATGAAAGTCTCCGCGCGGCGGTAGAGTCCGCCGACGGCGGGCCGGTCGACGTCCGGTCGGAAGGTGCTCATCATGCCCATCGGCCGCGGGAAGAAATTGGGGACGACGGCCACCTGCGCGGGCGGCGCCCACCGCAGCACGTCGGCCAGCATCCCCTGGCGGGGGCTGCCCGCTCGCTCAAACTGCGCCGTCACGCGCTCGATGAGGGCCGAGAGGTTGATGTCGTCGTCGGCGTCATACGAGAGCGAGTACGACTGGTAGCGGCCGATGACGAGCGAGTCGACGGGGGTCCACTCGGGGGTGCTCTGGTCGATCACGAGCTCGGTGCCCGGCGGGAGCTCCGCGTCGCCGCGCGCGACATCGCGGAGGTACAGGTTGACGCCGCGGGAGAACGCTTCGAGCATCGTGCGCGAGCGCCCCGGGGCCGCCGCCGCCCACATCGCCTCGGCCGCGCGGCGCAGCCCCAGCACGCGGGCCGTGAGGTCTTGCCCCACGAGCGCGGGGGACAGCACGCCGAAGCGCTCGGCCAGGGTGCCCGAGGCCACGCGGCGCAGCATCTCCATCTGCGGCATGCGGTCGCGCGCCATGATGTAGCCCTGCACCGTGGAGGCGTCGCGGAGGCTCGACGCGTAGATGTGCGGCCAGCCCATGCGGTCGTACACGACGTCCACCGGGCCATCGAGGCCCATCAGCCCGGCCGCGGGCGACGACACCGGGTGCGCGGCGATCGCCGGGGGAATGCCATCCGGCGGCTGCGTCGCGCCGTCGACCCGGTCGCCCGCGGCGTCGGTGGCGTCGGCGGCAGCGGCGTCGGTGGGGGCGGGCTGCGGGTCGGTGCAGCCGAGGGCGGCGAGCGTGAACAGGCACGGGAGAACGGGGCGGCGCATGGCGGCGGATTGAAACGCAACCGGCGCCCCGCTACAAGCGCCGTCGATGAACGATCCCACCGAAGCGCTCCGCTCCCTCGTCACCCGGGCGCACGTGCTGAGCCTCGCCACGATGGACGGCGGCGCCCCGGCCCTGTCGCTCGTCCCCTACGCCGTCGCCTTCGGGCCCGCGCGCCTCTACGTGCTCCTGAGCGAGCTCGCCGCGCACACCGCCGCGCTCCGCGCTGACGCGCGCTGCGGATGGATGATCCACGAGCCGGTCCGCGGCGACGACCCGCGCGGCGGCCACGGCCTCGCGCGCGTGACGGCCCGGGCGACGGCGCGGTTCCTCTCCCGCGACGAGGCGCGCGAGGCCGGCGCCGAAGGCCTCTACCGCGGGCGCTTCGCGGTGGCCGACACGCTCCTCGGGCTGCGCGACTTCCACTTCTGCGAGCTCGCCCCCACGGCCGGCACCGTCGCCTTCGTGCAGGGCTTCGGGCGCGCGTACCGGGTCACCGGCGACGACTTCGAAGGGGTCGAGCACGTCACCGGGCGCTAAGGGCGGGCGTCGCGGCGCGCAGAAGACGAGACAGGCGCCGCGGCCCGGTGCTAGAGTCGCGACGTCCTCCATGGCCGACGACGAGCTCACCTGTCACGCCTGCAACGCGCCCATCGAAGGCGAACCCGCAGGGCATGGGCTGCTCTTGTTCGTCCGGGGCGACGAGGTGCTCCGGGAGGAGCCCCCGCTCTGCGAGCGCTGCGCGCTGGCCGTGAGCATGACGGCCCTCTACCGCTGGGAGATCGAGGAGGAGGAGGGCTGATCTTCAGCCCGCTCCGCTGCTCCCCATGTGGCCCGCCCGCTCCGCCATCCGACCCGTGCCCGCCCACGCCGTGGTCCCGAGGGACGCCATCGACGCCGTCGAGGCCGAGCTCGACGAGGCCGACGACCTCGACGGGCGCATCCACCTCGCGCTCCGCGAGCTCGACCTCGCCCAGCCCACCCTCGCCGCCTGGCTGCGCGGCGAGCTCGACGGCGTCGCCGACGACACCGCGGTGGCCCTCGGGCAGTTTCTCGGCGTCGCCGTGCACCGCGCCTTCCTCGAAGCCTTCGGGCAGCGGCAGCGGAAGGTGGACGAGAGCGGCCTCGCGACGACGCGCGCCACCTTCGACTACGACGAAGAGCTCCGGCGCGGCGCCGTCGACGAGCTGCTGGAGAGCGACGACCTCGTCGCCATCGGACAGCCGCACCTCATGGCCTTCGTCCGCGAGCAGGTGGAGGTGTCGCTCGAACCCGATGAGGACGGCGACCCCCCCGACGTCGACCTCGAAGCCGTCGCGGTGATCTACAAGGTCGTCCTCATCGAGATCCTCGCGCTCGGTCAGGCGGTGGCGCCGCCGCGGGGCGTCCTCTCCACCGGCGTGCTGATGTAGCGGTCACACCTCGGGGAGCGAGCGGGCGTACTCCACCAGCGACTCCTTCACGCGGAGGGCCGCGGTCGTGCGGTGCAGGTCGCTCCGCCACGCGAGGTAGATGGTGTCGGGGATGTACGGCAGCTCGGCGTGGAGCCGACGCAGCCGACCGGGGTGGCCGTAGCCCGCCACGCGCCGCGGGATCACGCCGACGCCGAGGCCCGCGAGCGTGAGGCTCTTCACCAGCTCGAGGTCGCCGCAGGAGAGGAGCCGCGCGGTCGGCGTGTCGTCCGCGCTCAGGCGCTGGATGAGCTCCTGGCACTGCGGGACGCGGCCCGTGTAGATGAGCGGGCCCAGGCGAACGCGCTCGATCGCCGCGGCGAGGGACGTCGCTGGGGCCTCGTCGACGCAGACGAAGAGGTCCATCGCGTCGTGGAAGAGCTTCACCAGCACGAGGTCAGGGTGGGCGATGGGGTTCACCAGCAGCCCGTAGTGCACCTCGCGGGACAACACCGCGTCGCGCACGCCGGGGGAGGTGCCGTTCCAGAGCGTGAGCTCGATGCGGGGGTAGGCCGGGAGGAAGCCGCGCATGAAGCCCGGGAGAAAGTACGCCCCCAGGGACTCGTGGCACCCGAGCACCAGCCGACCCTGCGCGTCGCCCTCCAGCCCGCGGATGTCCTGCTCCATCCGCTCGACCGTCGCGAGGATCTCCCCCGCATGCCGAACCAGCGCCTCGCCGGCGACCGTCAACTGCACGCCGTCGCGCCCCCGCAGCACGATCGTCGTGCGCAGCTCCTCCTCCAGGCTCTTGACCGCGCCGGTGAGCGTGGGCTGCGAAATGCCGAGCGCGCGGGCCGCCGCGGAGAGGCTCTTGTGCCGGGCGATCGCCTGCACATAACGGAGGTGCGTGAGGTGCATCGAGTGTCGCGATCTGAAGCAATACTCGACCGCGCACGTCAAGCGTGTACGGTCTTCACAAGGTCGTTGAAGAAACTCCCCCGCGCGCCGTAACACGCTTGCGCGTGAGACCCGATGATGGTGTCCTCGGCGCACAGGAGGAGCGAACGTTCCATGACCTCGAAGCAGGATCCGTCTCTCAAGAACCAGGGCACCCTCGACGACAGCGACATCGAAGAGGTCGCGCAGCCGACCCGTCGCTCGGCCCTCGGCACCGTCGGGGCCGTTCTCGCGGGCGCCGTGTTCGGCGCCGCCGCGCTCACCCCTGGTGAGGCCGAGGCGTGCAACCGCCGCACGGGCCGCACCGACAGCGATCCGGGCGACGGCGTCGGCCGCGGGCGCACCGGCCTCACGGACAGCGACTCGGGCGACCAGGCCCAGTGCGGTCGCGGCCGCGGCGGTGGCCGTCGTCGCCGCACCTGCACCGATCAGGACAGCGGCAACGGCAGCGATCCCCCGAACCACCCCTGCTAGTCGTCGCCTCGCGACACCCTCTCGCCCGCGTCGTCTCACCGCCTCGTAGCCCCCCTCAAGACATCATGAACACCCACGGGAAGTTCCCGGCGCTGTCGCGGCTCATCGCGCCGGTGTCTGTCGACGATTTTCTCACGCGCTACTGGGAGCGTGAGCACCTCCACGTGCACGCGGCCGACCGCAGCGCGACGCCCCCGCTGGTGACGCTCGCCGAGATCGACGCCGCCCTCACCGGACGCCCTCACCGCCACCCCGACCTCCAGCTCGTCGACGCCGCCCACACGGTCGAGGTCGACGAGTACGCCGCCGACGACGACTCCGTCGACCCGGTGCGCGCCATCAAGCGCTTCGCCGCCGGCGCGACCATCGTGCTCAACCGCCTCGACGAGCAGGCCCCGCGCGTCCGCGACCTCCTCGCCACCCTGGAGAGCGAGCTCGGGATCCTCGTCCAGGCCAACATGTACCTCACCCCCCGCGGGGCGCAGGGCTTCCCCATCCACTACGACAACCACGATGTCATCATCGTGCAGTGCGAGGGCCGCAAGCGCTGGCGCCTCTACGACGCGCCGAAGCCGCTCCCGATGCGCGGCGAGCGCTTCGAAGCCGCGGTGACCAAGCCCGGCCCGAAGTCCGCGGAGTTCGTGATGGAGCCCGGCGACGCGCTCTACGTGCCCCGCGGCCTCATGCACGACGCGCTCGCCGAGGGCGACGAGCTCTCGCTCCACGTCACCATCGGCTTCCACGCGGTGCGCTGGTCGGAGGTGCTCCTGGAGGCCATCGCGCGCGCCGCCGTCGACGACATCGAGCTGCGCAAGGGCATCCCCCTCGGCGCCCTCGTCGGCGGGGCCTCCGACGAAGCGCTCGGGGCCTCGCTCCGCGCCCACGCCGCCCGCGTGCTCGACGGCGTGCGCTGGGAGCGCGTCCGCGACCGGGTCGAGTCGCAGTACTTCCGCGGCCACAAGGAGCGCCTCGGCGGGCTCCTCCTCGACGCGGCGACCGTCATCACCGCCGACACGACCCTCGCTCGCCGTGAGGGCGCGCAGGTGGCGGTCGAGCACCAGGACGAGGCCGTGGTTCTCACGGTGCAGGGCCGCTCGACGCGCTGGCCCAGCCACGCCGGCTCCACGCTCGAAGCCGCCCTCTCGCGCTCGACCTTCACCCCCCGCGAGCTCGGCGAAGACCTCGACGAGAAGGGCCGCGTCACCCTCGCGCGCCGCCTCGTGGCCGAAGGGGCCGTCCGCATCGTGCGGGCGGGGTGAGCGCCATGGAGGAGACCATCGCCGTCGAAGGGATGACCTGCCAGGGATGCGTCGGCTCGGTGACCCGCGCGGTGAGCGCCGTCACGGGCGTCGAGTCGGTGGACGTCGACCTCGCGGGCAAGCGCGCCACGGTGCGCTTCGACCCCGCCCTCACCACCCCCGCCCGCGTCCGGGAAGCCATCCAGGACGCGGGCTTCGACACCCCCTGAAACACCCCCCGCGCGGCGTCGCTACGCCGCGTTGCCGAGGATCACCGTCGCCAGGAAGCCGATCCCCGCGGCGACGGCCGAGCCGATCACCACGATGGCCCGCGCCTTCGCGCTCCGGAGCTTGGAGCGGGCGGCCTCACGCTCGCGCGGATCGACCTTCTGCGCGTCGCCCCCGTCCTGACGAAACACCATCCCCTTGCTCACCTCGCGCAGCCCCTCGTGGAGGGCGCGGGCCTCGTCGCGCAGCGCCACCAGGGCCCCGAGCGCGTGCTGCAGGAGCGAGGGGTCGGGCTCGCGGCCCCAGGCGATCGACGCGATGCCTTCGCCGAGGCGCACGCGCGGCGAGTCGTCGTCGAGGGGAAAGGCCAGCAGCGCCTCGCGAACCGTGGCGGTGAGCACCTTGCGGGCGGCCTCGACGGGCGCCGACTCGATCACGAAGCGATCGTCGAAGACCCGGTCGCCCACCTCAGCGTCCACCGTCATCCCGAGTGCCTTGTCGAGGCGCTCCCCCGCGAGCTCGGGGCGGAGGGTGAGCTCCACCGGGCTGCCCGTCGCCTCCACCAGGACGGCCGTACGAACCGCGCGCGACCCGAGGCCCGCGAGGCGGATCGTGACGGCCACGCCGAGGCGGTCGCCGACGAAGACGAGGCCATCGCGCCCCTGGGCTTGAAGGGAGAGGCGACGGATGCCGCAGACCCCCGCGACGGCTTCGAGCCTCGCGGCGGCGGCGTGGAGCGTGACTTCGTGCTTGCTCATGGGGCGCTCTCCTCAGGCGTGACGGCGATCGTACGACACAACGATCGAGGCGGTGGGCCTCGTCCCGGCGTGTCCATGAATCACGACGGACGAGGTGGCCTTCGGGTCTTCACGATCCGTGCGAGGGGAGGCAGTGGCCTTGCGGTGAGCAGGTGAGGCCGCGGGCGCAGGCGTTGTTTTCGCACGCCGCGACGCAGGCCCGCCACGTGCGCGCCGCGCCGTCGCGCGTGTGACGAACCTCCGCCTCCGTGGCCCCATCGACACAGGGACGGTGGTGGACGAGCCACGGGTCCACGGCCGGGAGGCAGAGACGCCCCCCGTCGACCTCGGCGCACACGCCGCCGCCGTGGCAGTCGGTGTCGGCTGCGCAACCGCGCACCCAGCGGGCCGCCAGGGGAGCGAGGTTGGCGTCTTCGGGCACCACGTGCTGCACCCGCGTCGTCGGCGCCGGCGGGTCGCTCGCGCCGTGCGGAACCATGTCGACCACCTCCCAGTCACCGAGCCGGAGGATCCCCTCGGAGACGAGCCACGCCTTCGCGACGCGCTCGCAGGTCGGAGGGGTCACGGGCACCGGGGTCGCCGCGCTCCAACGCGCGCGGAAGCGGATCTTGACCCGCGACCCGTCCTTCTCCGACGTGAGGTAGAGCGCTTCGTAGCCGCAGGGGACGCGCGCGCCGACCACCGCGTAGGGGGTCCGTCCGGTGGGGGCGGGGTCGGTGAGGAGGTAGATCCAGTCGAGGGGGACGTCGACCTCGCGGCGGTCAGCGGACGGGCCGAGCGGCGCGGCCTCGGTGACCGCGATGCGCGTGCCGGCATCGGGACGCGGCGGGCCCTGGGGCGGCGCCCGCGGCGGCTTGCACTGCGAGAGGAGAGCGAAGGCGAGGAGGGCTCGAGCGCGCATGACGTGACGCGGGTGCTTCTACCAGATTCGAGAGCACGCAGGGGCCGCGTGACGTGGGCGCTGTACGGGGGTTGCGCGGGGGCGCGGGAGAGGCTGCGCATGAAGCGCACATGGCCTTTAAAAATAGGTGTTTGGAGAAAAGTCGCTTGCGCGGGGAGGCCGCGCGCGCGACGAAGAGCAGACGACCCCCACAACAGGAGAGACGAACGTGAACAATCGGAAGATCCTGGCCTGCCTCAGCCTCGTGTGTGCCGGGCTGTCGGGCTGCGGCGATGACACGACGGGAGGCGCCAACACGGTCAACTACTCGGGGCCGGTGACGATCAACGTCGACAAGTTCAAGGACGGCGACGTGCGCAACGAGGCCTTCGACTCCGACAAGTCGGTGAGCACGGAGTCGGGCAACCCCTACGGTGCCTTCCTCCAGACCGCCCGCGGCGTGCTCGGGCGCCCGCCTGCCGCCGTCATCGTCGACCGCGCCACGCTCACCATCGGCCGCGACACCCGCGGCGTGACGGCCTTCGAGGAGTTTCTCGGCGGCCCGCTGACGCTCTACCTCGCGAGCTCGCAGAGCACCGTCAACATCGGCACCGTGGCCCAGCCCCGCGGCGCCGGTCCGGTCGAGGTGCAGATCACCGCCACCCGCGACACGCTCGCCCCCATCAACAACGAGCTCACGCAGGGGAGCTTCAAGGTCGGCATCCGCGTGCCCGCCGCCGCGGGGCGTCCGCGCTCCTTCGACGCGAAGATCGCCACGGTTCTCTACTTCCGCGCGCTGGCGCTGTGAGCGTCGCCGCGCTGGTACCGTGCGCGTCGGAGGTCTCCCCCATGGGCGACGAGAGGCGACGCGCGCGGTGGTTCGGTCTCGTGGTCATGATCTTCGCTGTAGCGTGCTCCACGGGGACATCGCCGCCGCCGACCAACACGCCCGCGAGTGACGCCTCGCCCGGACGTGATGCCGCCGACCTGGGCGTCGCCGACGCACAACCCACGGATGACCTCGCGCGTGACGCCGCGCCCCCACCCGACGTCGCCACACCTGACGTCGCCCCGCCTGACGTCGCCCCGCCCGACGTCCCCATCGCCGCCGACGCCCCCGCTTCGATGGACGCCACCGTCGACGTCGCCGACGCCCCCGCTTCGATGGACGCCCCGCTCGGCCCCGACCTTCCCGCGCCTGATGCTGGTGGATGCGCTGCTCCCCTGACCTCGTGCCCCACCGATGGCGGTGCGCCCGTGTGCACCGACCTCCGCGGCGACACCCAGCACTGCGGGCGCTGCGACATCGCGTGCTGCTTCGGCCTGCGGTGCCTCGACGGCACGTGCACCTCCGTCCGATGCCCGCCCCTCCAGACGCCTTGCACCGCGTCGTCGCCGACGCCCGCGGGCTGCTACGACGCGCCCTGCCGCGACCTCCTCGCCGACGACGCGAACTGCGGCGCCTGCGGCAACGCCTGCGCCGAGGGCACCTTCTGCCTCCGCGGCCGCTGTCAGGGGTAGCGCGACCGCCCCGCGAATTGGTCGCCGCGCCGACGCCCGCCTGGACTACCCTGCGACGCCCTCCAGAGCGCCCCATGGAATTCCGCATCCAGAGCCTCGTCACCCAGCACGCGAGCGGCCGCGTCACGTACGCCCCGCTCGACCTGCCGCAGCTCGCCTACCACGCCCCCTCGCTCGACGTCGCGGAGGAAGACCTCGCGCTCGCCATCGACGACCGCGTCACGCGCGCCCACCCGCGCCGCGTCCACGAGTACGCCCGGCCCCCGCGCGGTGAGCTCAAGACCGTCTACGTCGACGCGATCACCGTCTGGCACGCCGCGGGTAGTGAGCGCGCACCGATGCGCCTGTCGCTCGTGGTGTCACCTGCGCACAAGCCCTTCGTGGAGGTCCGCTCGCTGGCCCTCGACCTGCGCGTGTGGCTGCCCGTCGGCGACGACCTCATGGAGCGGGCGGCGCCCATCTTCCTCCAGCACCTCCTCACGCTGAGCGACCACCAGCGCCTCGGGCTGCGCTCCGACGGCGACGACAGCCTCCGCGAGCTCGTCGTGGAGGCGACCCCGACGTCGCTGTCCGAGCTCAAGCGCCGTGAGCTGCAGATGGACGAGCGCCCGCCGCCGCTCCCCGACGACCTGGCGCCGCCGCCCGAGAAGCGCTCGCGCAAGAAGGACGACTTCGACGCGCCGCCCGCGGGCGAAGTCGACGACGAAGAAGACGACGACGAGGCCCTCGCCAAGAAGAAGAAGAAGCGCCCCGCCACGCCCACCACCGCGCGCCTCGGCGTGGCCCTGCACAAGCTGGCCGAGCGGGGGGAGCTCACCCGCGCCTGGGAGGTCGACGCGGTGGTGGACAACCTCCTCGCCCGCGTGTCGGCGAAGCACCCGGAGCCCGTCGTGATCGTGGGCGACGCCGGCGCGGGCAAGACCGCCGTCCTCCACGAGCTCGCCGCGCGGCTCTACGAGAAGACCAAGGACACCCCCGACGATCGGCGCCCCTTCTTCCACGTCGACGCCTCGCGGCTCATCGCGGGAGAGGGCTTCTTCGGCGACTGGCAGCAGCAGACCTACGACGTGCTGGAGGAGTGCCGCCGGGCCGACGCGCTGCTCTACCTCGGCCACGTCGTCGAGCTCCTCGACGCGGGCAAGAGCGCGCACAGCGACCACAACGTGGCGCAGATCCTCGGGCCCGCGCTCGCCTCCCGCGAGGTGACGCTCCTCGCCGAGGCGTCGCCCGAGGAGTGGGCGCGCGTCGAGCGGCGCAACGCCAGCTTCGCGCAGCACTGGGCGGTGGTTCGCCTGCCCGAGCTCCCCGACGCGGCGGGGCGGCGCATCCTCGATCGCGTCTCGAAGGAGCTCGGCGAGCGACGTGGCCTCGCCGTGACACCCGACGCGGTGGAGGCCGCCCTCCGGCTCACGCGGCGGTTTCGTCCCTACGGCGCCCTCGTGGGCAACACGGTGGCCTTCCTGCGCCGCGTGATCGACGCGCTCGCCCACACCAAGGCGACGGCGGTGGGCGGCGGCGACGCGGTGACGTGGTTCAGCGGCGAGTCGGGCATCCCGCAGGTGCTGCTGCGCGACGACCTGCCGCTCGACGCGGGGGCCGTGCGGGACTTCCTCGCGGCGCGGGTGAAGGGGCAGGGGGCGGCGGTCGAGCGCGTCGCGGAGATCGTCGCGGTCATCAAGTCGGGCCTGGCCGACCAGCGACGTCCGGTGGGCGTGCTGTTCTTCGCGGGGCCTACGGGCGTAGGGAAGACGGAGCTGTCGAAGGCGCTGGCGGAGTTCGTGTTCGGCGCGCGCGACCGGATGGTGCGGCTCGACATGGGCGAGTACGCGGGGGGCGACGCGCTCTCGCGGCTCATCGGCGACGGGGCGACGGCCGGCGCGCTCACCGCCGCCGTGCGCCGACAGCCCTTCTGCGTGGTGTTGCTCGACGAGATCGAGAAGGCCCACCCGGTGGTGTTCGACGCGCTCCTCGGGGTGCTGGGCGAGGGGAGGCTCACCGACGCCGCGGGGCGCTTCACCGACTTCCGCAACGCCATCCTCATCATGACCTCCAACCTCGGCGCCGACACCCTGCGCGCCCGCGTGGGCTTCTCCCAGGGGAGCGGCGCCCGTGAAGCGGAGGCGGTTCGGCAGCACTACCGCGCCGAGGCCGAGCGCTTCTTCCGCCCGGAGCTCTTCAACCGCATCGACGACTTCATCGTCTTCGCGCCGCTCGGGGCCGACGTGCTGCGCTCGATCGTGACGCGCGAGGTGGAGAAGGTGTCGGCCCGCGAGGGGGTGCGGCGCCACAACGTCGAGCTCCACGTGACGAGCACTGCCCTCGACGTGCTCGCCGACCACGGCTTCGACCCGCGCTACGGGGCGCGGCCGCTCAAGCGCACGCTGGAGCGCGAGCTGGCCCTGCCCATCGCCACGCACCTCGCCGCCCGCGCGGAGCACGGCAACGCGCGCATCGACGTGACGGCCGAGGGCGAGTACCTGTCGCTCAAGGCCACCACCCTCGCGTCGCGCGACGAGGGCGGCGCGTCGCGCTCGCTCCACGCGCTGGAGGAGGCCGCGCGGCTGCGGGCGGAGGTGCGACGGTGGACGCGCGCCAACCTCGTGAAGGCGATTCGCAGCGACGTGAGCTTCTTCACCAAGGCGTCGCAGTCGCCGGGCTTCTGGAAGGAGCGCGCGCTCGCCGAGGAGACCGCCCGCGGCGCCGAGCGCTCCCGCGGGATGCTGGAGGGCCTCGACGCCCTCGCGGCCCAGTGCGAGTCGCTCGAAGACCTCGCGTTCGAGTCCTGGTACGAGCGCCGCGACGAGAACGCCGCCACGCTCATCGAGGAGGTGAAGACCCTCCGCGCGGCGCTCCGCCCGAGGAAGCTCGAGCTGTTCGCGACGATGTTCCCGATGGTGGAGGGGGTGGTGCTGTACTTCACCGCGGGGCGCTCGGCGTGGCACCGCGTGCCCGAGCTCGCGCTGATGTACGCGCGCTGGGCCGAGTCGCAGAAGCTGGAGGTGAAGGCCTTCACGTGCTTCTTCACCCCCGAAGATCAGCGCCCCGAGCGCGAGGACAAGAACGACCCCGCGGTGATCTGGAAGTGGAAGGAGGGCTATCCCCCGACGACGCACCAGCCGCTGCCCGACGCCGCCGCCCTCTCGATTTCGGGGGGCCCGGCGATGTTCGCGCTCTGGGCCGAGCACGGGGCGCACCGCTTCCTCGACGGGAGCGGCACCGCGGTGGTGAAGGTGCGCTTCGAGCCCCGCGACGTGCGCCACGCGCGCGCGCTGCCCCTCCCGAACAAGCTCAACCCGCTGATGCCCGACGACGAGCTCCGCAAGGTGTCGATCTCGAAGGACGCGGTGAAAGACCTCCGCATGCAGCGCGACTACCCGTGGAAGAGCGGGCACCTCGACCTCGGCGCGCTGCTCGACGACGCCCTCGAGTTCAAGGTGTTCGGCCCCGACGCCGACCCCTACCGCTGAACGGAGGCGTCCGGTGCGGGCGAAGCGCTCGGACCTTGACGCCCGCACGCTTCGCTCGTAGCGTCCGCCGCCCGTTTTCCCACGGCCTCTCTACCACCTACCCAGGAGCCTCATGCGCACGGACATCACCCCTCGTGACATCCTCCTCGACCGCCGCATCGTCGAGCGCAACATCCGCAAGGGCGTTGTGACCCGCGAGGAGTACGAGCGGCACCTCCAGACGCTCCCCGACGTGGGCGGCAATGCTGAAGTCATCGCGGCACGCCTCGGCGAGTACGACGAGGTCGACACGTCGGACGACGACGACGCCGACGACGACGAAGAGGACTGAACCGCCCCCCCGCCCCGACGTTCGCCCGCCGCCGTGCGGAACAACCCACCGTCTCGCTGGGTTTGATCCAACGGCGGCGTTGAAGCTCTCGCGCCAGCCGTGATACCGCGGACGGGCACCATGGCGAACGATCCTCACGACAACCACCCCGACGACCACGACCCGCCGCTCCCGTCCACGGCCGGGGCGATGCCGCCGATCGACCTCACCACCTTCTTCCTGTCGCTGTCGGCGTCAGCGCTGGTCCACATGGGCCTCGCCCCCGCGCCCGACGGCCACCGACACCCGCCCGACCTCGCGCTCGCCCGGCAGAACATCGACATCCTGCTGCTCCTCCAGGAGAAGACGCACGGCAACCTGACCGGCGCGGAGGAGCGGCTCCTTCACCAGATCCTCTTCGACCTGCGCATGCGCTTCATCGATCAGGCCAGACGCGCAGGGGGAGCCCCCACCACGCCGTGAACCGACCCGCCCTCGTCGCCCTCGCCTCCCTCGTCGCCCTCGGTCTGCCGGTCGCTTCCTGCAAGCGCCTGCGTCGGGACGACCCCCCGGGCCAGCTCGTCCCGCTGCCCCCGCCGCGCGCCACGGTCGACGCCGGGAGCGCCGCCGCGCCGCCTCCGCCTCCCACTCCCTCGGTGGCGCGCTCGGCCGATGCGGGCGAGGGTCCGATGCCGGGGTCGCCGCGCACCTTCGCGCCGCTCGTCCGAGCCACGCGGGCGTCGGTGGTGAGCATCTTCGCCAACACGCGCCAGGTGGTGCAGACGCCTTGGGGCTGGCAGCGCCCGCAGGAGCGCTACTCCCTCAGCAAGGGGACGGGCTTCCTCATCGCCGAGAACGGCGAGCTGCTCACGAACAACCACGTGATCGAGGGGGCGGAGTTCATCCAGGTGCAGCTCGACGACGGGCGGCGCTTCGAGGCCTCGGTGCTCGGGCGCGACCCGCGGCTCGACGTGGCGCTGCTGCGCGTGAAGGCGCCGGGGGTGCGGCTCCAGGCCGTTCGGCTCGGCGACAGCGACCGCCTCGAGGTGGGCGACTGGGTGATGGCCATCGGCAACCCCTTCGGCCTGTCGCAGACGGTCACCGCGGGCATCGTGAGCGCGGTCGGTCGTACGGGGCGCGAGGTCGACCTCGGCGCCGGCAACTTCGGCAACCTCCTCCAGACCGACGCGAGCATCAACCCGGGCAACTCGGGCGGGCCGTTGCTCAACACCTCGGGTGAGGTCATCGGCATCAACGTCGCGGTGCGACGCGAGGCGCAGGGCGTCGGGTTCGCGATCCCGATCAACATGGCCCGCACCATCGTCCCGCAGCTCCGGCAGTACGGCCACGCGATTCGCTCGTGGCTCGGCATCTCGCCCGGTGAAGTGACCGAGCAGATGCTCGAGTTCATGAGCCTGCCCGACACCCACGGAGCGCTCGTCCGCGAGGTGGTGGAGGGCTCCCCCGCGGTGCGCGCCGGCATCCGCCCGGGTGACGTCATCCGTCGCTTCGACGGCCATGAGATCCTCGATCACACGCAGTTGCCGTGGCTCGCCTCGTCCGCCGGCGTGGGCCATCGCGCGCGGGTCGAGCTCCTCCGCGAGGGCCAGCCCGTGCAGGTCGAGGTGACCCTCGAGGCCCTCCCCGAGCAGCCCGTGACGCCCACGGACATGCGCCAGGGCATGATCCCGATCCCGCCGCCCGGCGCTCCCTGAGGTGACGCATCGGACCGCCCTCGTCGCCCTCG
Source organism: Polyangiales bacterium (assembly GCA_044375895.1). Lineage (GTDB taxonomy): Bacteria > Myxococcota_A > Polyangia > Polyangiales > CAISKJ01. Next base: position 73,862 of record JBILLV010000004.1, read on the forward strand.
CGTTGGGGGTCGGCTGCCATCGCACCGCGCCATCGGCTCCCGCATCGCATACGCCTCGAAGCGAACCCCCCGACGCGGCGCTCGCACGTGACGTCCCTCGCGCTCTCGACGCGCCGCGGATCGTTCGTTCGGGGCGCTGCGACTCATGGGAGACGTTCGGGCGCGGGGTGTCGGTGCGTCGCTGCGACCGCGACGGCCCGCACGCCGCAGTGCTCCTCGCGGGCTGGGCGATTCGAACGCCCGCGGCGCGCGCGTGGGCCGACGCCCTCGACGACGCCCGACTGCGCGCGCTCGGCGTCTCGACGCGCTACGCCGTGGACGGACCGGCGCAGGTCGACTTCCGCGGCAAGGAGCTCGACGTCGACGGCCTCCTCCGCGCGCTCGCGGCCGCGACCAGCCCACGCGGGCGCGTGCTCGTCGTGGCGCATTCGAGCGGCGCCCATGTGGCGGCGACGATGTTCCATCGGGCCTTCGCGCGAGGCGCGGCGCCGGGGCTGCGTGGGCGGGTGGTGTACGTCGACCTCGACGGCGATGCGGGCATCCGCGGCGACCCGGAGCGCGACCTCCACGTCGAGAGCGTGGCGGGGCTCCGTCGCCTGATCTTCGTCGCGACCGCGGTGCCCTCCCTGCGCTTGGAAGGCTTCAGCCGAGCGGCGATGGTCGCGGGGGCGCGCTCGTTCACCGAGCAGAGCGAGCTGTGGACCTACGACGCGACGCACTCGGGCTGCCGCGTCAACGCGTGCGCTCACCTCGCGCTCGTGGACACACGCCCCACCACGCGCGGCAACGAGTCGTACGCCCGCAGCACCCGTGAGACCGTCAACACCGCGTGGCTCACACGCGCCGCGCCGTGGCTCGTCGACGACGCGCCAACCAACGACCGGGAGCTTGTTTCAGGGGAGAGTCAGTAGGAGCGGACGGAGAAGCTCACCAGCGGGCGCGCGCCCGGCTGAGGCGCGGGCGCGGGCTGCGGGGCAGGAGCAGGCTGCGGCGACCACGCGCCGGGCTGCGTCCCCGCCGGACGTTGTGCGCCAAACTGAACGAGCGGCGTCGCGCCCGGAGCCCCGGCCGCGGGATAGGGACCCGCCGGCTGGGGATAACCGTACGGGGCGGGCTGGGGCTGCGGGTAGCCGTAGGGGGCGGCCTGCGGCTGCGGATAGCCATAGGGCGCAGGCTGAGGCTGGGGCTGGGGATAGCCGTAGGGGGCAGGCTGCGGCTGCGGATACCCGAAGCCCGAGGGGCGGCGCCAGGTTGACCGCCGAAGGTGACCAGGGGGGCGTTGGGGGCGGGCGCTCCGTACGGCGAAGGCTGCGGCGCGGCGCCATTCCATGCAGGTGCCGTCGGCGCACCGAAGCCACCCGGTTGGCCCGTCGTCGGCGCTCCAAGTGAACCCATCGGGGTGGGCGCACCGAGCGTCCCCATCGGGGTGGGTGCACCGAGCGTCCCCATCGGGGTGGGCGCACCGAGCGTCCCCGGCATCGCGCCCGGCGCGGTGCCGACGGCAGGCGCCGTGGTGGGAGCGCCCAGCGACGGAGGGGCAGCAGGCGACCCACCCCATGACGGCGCCGCCACCGGGGTGGGAGCGGGCGTGGGCGGAGGAGCGATCGGGGCCGCGGGAGCCATCGGCGCAGGAGGCGCCATCGCAGGCGCCGGGGCGGGCGCCGTGTCGGAGGGGATCGCCCAGAGCGGGGCTTCGTTGCCAGGGTTGGTGGGCACCGGCGGAACTTCCGCGACGGGAACGGGTGCCGCGACCGGCGCGACGACCCCACCCCGACCGCGACGACCGCGACGCCCCCGCGCCGTGGTGGGCTCCGCGCCGAACATCGGCACCGCGCCCTGCACCGGCTGCGAGAGGCCCCCGCCCGGCATCACCGGGGTCGGCATCGCGGGGACGGCGCCCGGCGCAGGAGCCTCGACCGCCGCAGGACCTCCCCCCGTACGGTTGCCCGAGGTGCGCTGCGAGGCCGTGCCGCTCACGGAGATGAAGCCCGCGTTGGTGGCGACGCTCCACGAGAGGTTGAGGCTCAGGCGGCTGCCGTTGATGGTGCCGGTGCCGTTGCGGAGCGTGAGGTTCATCCGCAGCTCGCGCACCGGGTCGGTCATGGTGCATTCCTGACCGGGGAGGAAGGTGAGCGACGTGGCCCCGGCGAGGTTCGCCTCCAGCACACAACGCTCCCCGCGACTGCTCGTCACGTGAAACGCCAGATCGCCCCGCGACCCGGGCCTCGCCTCGGCGCGCTCGCGGGTCGTGCGGGACTCCGTCGTCGCGATCGGCGACGTGACGTTGACCGTGGTGTTGGAGGTGACCGAGTACGTCCCAGCGAAGGCGCCAGGACCACGCTGGGCCGCGGCGGGTGCAGCGACCAGCACCAGCGCACCGAGGGTGGGGACAGACAGGTGCAGGGTGCGGCGGATCATCCCCGCGATGGTGCGCCCGGAGCGAAACAGAATCAAACCCGGAGTGACACTTCTCATCGGCTTCGCTCCTTGCTGCGATGCGGCATGACCGGCAATGATGCGTTGTACGAGCGCCCCCCTGGACGCTTCAACGCCCCGCGGCGGTCTATGGATTGCAGACTGATCTGCGCATGACCGCGATGCTCGCCGCCCGACCGGTGTTTTCCATGACCACGACGCCCCGCAAACCCCGCACCCTGGTCGTCGATGACGACGTCGACCTCGCCTCCCTCGTCGTCGACATCCTGCGCCGCGCCGGCCACGACGTCACTGCGGTCCATGACGCCCGAGCGGCCATGGCGGCGATCGAGGTCGCCCCCCCCGACCTGCTGGTGACGGACGTGTGCATGGAGGGGGTCGACGGGCTCGAGCTCATCGAGTGGACCCGGCGCTTCGACCCGCGGGTCACGGCCATCGCGATCACGGCCTTCGGGAGCATCGAGACCGCCGTCCGGGCGGTTCGCCTCGGCGCCTACGATTTCGTCACGAAGCCCTTTGAACCGCAGACCTTCCGCCTCGCCGTCGAGCGCGCGGTGGAGCACAGCGCCCTCCACGACGAGGTCTCCCGCCTCCGGAGCGAGCTCGGGGCGCGCTTCGGTCGCGCGGGGATCGTCGGCCGCAGCGCCCACCTCGCGGAGATCGTCGACCTCGTGCGCCGCGTGGCCGACGGGCCCGCCACGGTGCTCGTCACGGGGCCGAGCGGCACGGGCAAGGAGCTCGTCGCCCGCGCGCTCCACACCGAGAGCAAGCGGCGTTCGCGGCGCTTCGTGGCCGTCAACTGCGCGGCCATCCCTGACGCCCTGCTGGAGAGCGAGCTCTTCGGCTACAAGCGCGGCGCCTTCACCGACGCCCGCACCGATCGGGTGGGGCTCTTCCAGGAGGCCGACGGGGGCACCCTCTTCCTCGACGAGATCGGCGACCTCCCCATGGGGCTCCAGGCCAAGATCCTGCGCGTTCTTCAGGAGCGGGAGGTGCGTCCGCTCGGGGCCGCGAAGGCCGAGCCCATCGACGTGCGCGTCGTGGCTGCGACCCACCATGATCTCCGGCGCTCGGTGAAGGAGGGGCGCTTCCGCGAAGACCTGTTCTACCGCCTCGCGGTCATCGAGATCGGGATCGCCCCTCTGCGCGATCGGACCGAGGACATCGCGCCGCTGGCCGACCACTTCCTCCAGAAGTTCAACGAGCGGTCGGGGCGATCGATCCAGGGGTTTTCGGGCGCGGCGCTCAAGCGGATGGAGGCCTACGTGTGGCCCGGCAACGTCCGCGAGCTGGAGAACGCCGTCGAGCGCGCCGTCGCCCTCGCGCGCGACGAATGGATCACCCCCGACGACCTCCCCGCCACCCTCCAGACCGCCGCCGCGCCCGACTTCCTCACCGCCGCGGCCGAGCGCGAGATGACCCTCGACGCTCTCACCATGGCGTACGTCCACCGCGTGCTCGAGCGCAACGGCGGCAACAAGAAGCGAACCGCCCGGCTGCTCGGCATCGATCGACGCACCATCCAGCGCTGGCTCGGCGAGACGGGTCCGGACGCCGAAGACGTGTGACAATCCGCCGCACGGGGCGGCCAACGCGTGCGCCTACCGCAGCGCGAATCCATACACCGCCACCCGCGCCGCGTACGTCGCGCAGGTCGCATCACGGAACAACACCCCACACGCGGGCATCCCGCACAGCGCGCTCGACGCCGACCCCGCCCACCCCTCGAACGCGCTCGACCCCGTGTCGCACACGCTCCCCGCGGACACCGAGGTGGCGGTGAAGCACATCGGGAGGTTGAGCCGCGACGCCTCGCACGCCCCCGCGGCGGCGTAGCCCAGACGGAGCTCCTGCCCGCCCTCCAGCGCGACCCGCTTCGCCGCGAAGCCGCCATCGCTCCGGTAGGTGTCGGCGTCCCAGGTGAGCGTCGTGGCGGCTGTGCGGCGCACCGAGCGGCGGTCGGTGAAGTTGTCGATGCGCACCTCGCGGAAGCGTAGCCCCGTGAGGTCGACCGAGTGCTCGCTGTCCATCCACAGCGCCGCGGGCGCGCCGAAGGGGGTCACCCCCGCCACCCGCGTCCGGTCCATCGACGGGGTCGTCGTGCGAACCACGGCGCCGTACGTCCATCCGCCGCCGTCGGCCTCCATGTCGCAGTACACCGCGAAGGGCTCGCGCGGGCCGAGGCCGTCCGCGTCGATGGGGTACACGCCCGTCGGCAGCGTCCGCACGATGCGGTGCAGGTCGGCGCAGCTCGCCGTCATCGGGACGCCGCACACCCCGCCCGCGCAGATCGTCGCGGCCTCACAGACGCGCCCGCACGCGCCGCAGTTCGAAGGGTCGCCGACGAGGTCGGCCTCGCAGCCGTTGGCGCCGTCGCCGTCGCAGTCCCCACGCATCGGCGAGCCGCACGCCGCCCGCGCGCACACCCCCGCGGCGCAGGGGAGGGCGCCGCCCATGTCCGTGCCGCAGTCGTTGCCGCAGCGCCCGCAGTGCAGCCCGCTCGTCGCCAGCTCGGCCTCGCAGCCGTTCGATCGGTCGCCGTCGCAGTCGGCGTAGCCCACGTCGCAGCGCGCCCGACACACGCCGCTCTCGCACGAGGCGGCCGCGTGGGCCCCCGCCGCGCACGACACCCCGCAGGCCCCGCAGTGGGCGGCGTTGCTCGTCGGGTCGACGCACCGCGAGGCGCAACAGCGGCGGCCCGACTCGCACATCGCGTCGCTGACGCAGAACGAGGGTGAACCGTCGGGCGGCGACCCGTCCGGCGCGTCGGCGTCGGGCACGGCGCCATCGATCACGTCCGCCGCGGGCGTTGCGTCCACGGGGGCGGGCGGCAGCACCTCCGAACAGCCCAGCAGCCAGAGTCCTCCCAGCGCCGCTCGCTTCATGGCGTGCGCATCGGGTCGGGCTCTCCGTAGCGGGGCATCGGCGCGGGGGCGGGGGTGCGCACGCGGTCGGCGGGGAGCATCCCGGCGAGGTCGCCGACGACGGCGTCGGTCTCGTCGGCGTAGATGCCCTCACGCCCGTACACGGTGTAGACGCGCACCACCCGGCCGAGGCCCGCGATGTACTGGTCGGCCTCGCGGCGCAGCGTCACGGGGCGGATCACCTCCAGCATCTCGCGCATGTCGAGGGCGTACTCGCGCACCGCGCCGCCCACCGGGAGACGCGCGCGGCGCAGCCAGGCCGTGAGCAGCCCGCGGCCCGGACCGATCACCACCGAAGGGCGTTGGCCGCGGAGGATCTCGTACGTGCGGGCGCCTGAGGCGACCCGGCGCGTGATGGTCACCTCGGGGGTGCGCAGCTCGTACCGACGGATGTCAGCCTGCCCGTCGGCGCGCTGCACGCCGGGGAGCGTCATGCGCTTCCAGGCCCGGAGCGGGAGGAGCGCGCGGTCGTAGACCACCTCGATGTCCGAGACGTTGAGGGGCCACTCCTGCCGCGCGGTCAGGGCGAAGGCGCACCCGCGGTCGCGCAGCTCGTAGCGCTCCACCACGGTCTGCTCCACCGCGGAGGGACCCGCGCGGAGATGGCCCGACGCCACGACGCTCCCGGGAGGCAGCGCGGCGCCGTCGCAGGTGGGGTACGGGAGCTCGGGGACGGAGGCCACGGCGACATGCTTGCGACGGCACGCGGCGAGCGCGGCGATGAGGAGGAGTGCGCGGAGGCGGCGGGGCATCGTCAGTTGAGGTCGATGACTTCGCCCGTGACCACCACGGGGCCGCTCGCCTTGATGCGGATCTTCACGCCTTCGAGCGTGATGTTGCCGTCGGCGTCCATGGTGAGCTTCGACTTGCCGACGGTCACCTGCTTGAGCTGGCCCACCGTCTCCAGGGCCTTCTGACCGATCTGCATGAGCTGGTTGGCGTCGATGCTGGTGCTCTGCCCCTGCGGCCCGTGGATCTGGTTGTCCTGGTTGCCCTGGACCTCCTTCGCCTCGTGGCCGCCCACCTGCGTCGAGCGGTTCTGGTCGACGTTGTTGGTCTCGTTGCCCTGGATGTGCTTGGCGCGGTGGCGGTTCACCATGAGCGACTGGTCGTTCTTCACCAGGGTGTCCATGTTGCGCTCGGCCTGCATGAAGAGCTGCTCCAGGCCCGCCAGGTCTTCGAAGCGCATCTCGTTGTAGCCGCCGGTCTTGGGCGTGCTCCAGGTCTTGAGCGAGGTCTTGGTCTTCTCCTCGGGGAGGCCGTAGGGCGTGGGGTTCTCGCCGTTGTACACCACCGACGTGACGAGGGGCCGGTCGGGGTCGCCCTCGATAAACTGCACCACCACCTCCATCCCGATGCGCGGGATGAACACGAAGCCCCAGCCCGCGCCGCCCATGTTCTGCGCCGTGCGGATCCAGCACGAGCTGTTCTCGTCCTCGCGGCCGACGCGGTCCCAGTGAAACTGCACCTTCACGCGCCCGTGCTTGTCCGTGTGGATGTCCTCGCCCGCCGGGCCCACGATCCGCGCGGTCTGCGGCCCCTCGATGACGGGACGCGGCGTGACGCGCTCGGGGCGGAAGGGCGCGCTCGTCTCCATCCCCTCCAGGCGGTGCGTGAAGAAGCGGTTGACGTAGCGGTCTTGAAGGGCCGTCGGGTCGTCGCCCGTCGCGCCCAGCGGGAGCCCCATGTCCGCCAGGATCTGCCGCGCCCGCGGGCTCTTGAGGATCTCCGCCGGCAGCGTGTGCCAGGCCTGCCCGGTGTGCTCGACGCGCGTGACGAGGTAGCGCCGATCGAGCGTCGGGCGCTCGTGGCCCGCCACCGCGACCGCGTAGCCCGGGGTGATCGCGTGGACGTTGCTGCGCCCCTGGCCCACGTGGTCGCGCGTGCGGTGCTCCTCGAGGCGGACGCGCGCGAGGCGGCGGGTGTTGTGCTGCTGGTACGTGGCGGTGTCCTGGTCGTACGAGCCGATGGCCGAGCGGGCCGGGTACTCGTAGATGGGCATGCGACCCGGCTCGGCGGGGTGCTGCGCCGTCATGTCGAGGGCCGCCCGCGGCCGCGTGAAATCGTAGTCGCGGAGCTGCACGCTCGTCGGGCGCAGCGTGTGGCGCTCGTCAAACCAGTGGACCGTCTCCGTCGAGGCCGTCGCCGAGCCCGCGTCAGACACCCGCGCCGGGGCGCCGCCCGCGATCGACTCCGCCCACGTGTGCTCGTCGCCCGCCAGCACCAGCGACTCCCCCTCGCCGTCGCCGTCGTGCTTGAAATAGAAGGGGATCCCTTCGTCTTCGAAGAGCCGACGGACGAAGGCGAGGTCGGTCTCGTGAAACTGCACGCAGTACTCGCGCGTCGGGAGCGACTGGAGCGACGGGTCGACCGCCAGCGCCGTCCCCTGGTAGACGTTCGCCGCGCGGAACACCGCCTGCGCGATCTGCACGACGTTGAGGTCCTGGAAGAGGCGCGTGTCCATGCGCTGCGAGAGGATCCAGAGCGACGGGACGACGTCGACCCGCGCGAAGCGGTGGGTCGCGAGCGAGCCGAGCTCCTCCACCTGCTGCACGATCCCCTTCACCACGCGCTCGACGCCGCCGCGTGTGGTGCGCAGCGTCGCGGGCGTGCCGAGCAGCGACTCGAGCGACGCGCCGCCAGGCTCCATCGAGAGCACCACGCTCGCGCGGTAGAGCTCGGACATCGACTCGTTGACCTGCGTGTGGACGACGTTCCACGCGTCGTCCGGGACGTTGCCAGCCGCAAAACGGAAGGTGACCTCCGAGAGAACACTGTCGCTCATGGCCGCGGATTGTCTCACAGTGTGCCGATCGTGGGCGCGCGAAATGGAACCCCGCTGCGTGACCCCAGCGCCGACGTCAGCGGGCCGCCGTGCACCCTTGACGCGCCGCGCGATCGACCGATGCGTGCGCCTCCGCGTTGGCCTCCGAGCGCTCCAGGAGGCTCTGCGCGCGCGGGGCGTCGAGGCGAGCGAGCGCCGCCAGGGCCGCGTGGCCGATCTCCTGCTCCCAGGGCGGGAGCGCCGGGTCCGTGAGCTCCGCCGCGATGTGCTCCAGGTCGTTGGCCACCGCCCGATCGCAGCGCGCGCCGAGCGCCTCCACCGCGTCACGCCGCAGCCGCGGGTTGCGCCGCCCCTCTTGAACGAAGGCGACGAGCCGCGTCGACACCCCCGCCCCGGGGCTCTCCGCCAGCGCCGTGAGCGCCGCCCGCACCGTCACCGTCGAGCGCGCGTCGAGGGCCGCGAGGAGGGCAGACGTCGCGCGCGGCTCGTGGGCGAGCGCCACCGCCGCCGCCGCTGCCACCGAGGGCCACCGGTCGTTCGCGAGCGTCTGTTGGAGCGCCTCGGTCGCCGCCGCGCGCCCCACGAGCGCCGTCGCCGCCGCGGCCCGTACGCGGGGGGTCCGGTCGGCGAGCGCGGCCACGAGGGCGGCCGTGGCATCTTCGCGTCGGGCGAGGACGCGGGCCGCCTCGGCGCGGAGGTCGTGGTCTTCGTCGGACGTGAGAACGCGGGTCGCGAGCTGCGCCCCGTCGGCGTCGCCGATGAGCGCGGGGAGGAGCCGGTAGCGCGTTTCGAAGCCCGCCGCGGACTCGGACGAAGGGGCCACCGCCCACAGCGCGCGGGCGAGCGCAGCGACTCGGGCCGCCGCCGCGGGGTCGTCGACCGTCACCTCGGCGGCGAGTCGCAGGGCGCGCGAACGCTCTCGCGCGCCCTCCGGGAGTGAAGCGAGCCAGGCGTCGAGCTCCCCCGCCCGGAGCGCCTCCCGCAACACGTCGCGGAGCGCGTCGCGACCCGCCGTCCACGAAGCGCCCTCGGCTGCGAGTACGGGGCCGAGCGCGCGCAGACGTCCGGTCGTCGGCGCCGCCAGCGCGGCGAGCAGCGCCGACGCGCGAGGGACCTCGGTCACCTGCGCGGAGAGGGCGTCGAGCGCATCGGGGCCGCGTCGACGAAGCGCGTCGGCCGCCGCGTCGGCGACGTCGTCGCGAACGAGCGAGCGGGCGAGGGCGGCCGACACCGCAGGACCCGGCGACGCGGCGAGCAGGCGGAGCGCTCGACGCGCCCCCGACACCGTCATCCCCGGCAGCGCGTCCACCAGGGCCTGAACGCCTGGCGAACCGAGGTCGACGAGGAGCCGCGCCGCGTCGTCCCCCGACTCCGTGCCCGCCGCCTCCGCGAGCGTACGGAGCGCCGCCGCGCCATCATCGAGCTGCGTGCGAAGGGCGACCGTGGTGAGCGCGATGCCGCTGCCCACGAGCGACAGGCAACGCGCGGCGATGGGCTCGGGGAAGGTCACCCGCCAGGCGCCTCCCGCGGGCGGCACGGACGGTAGTTCGACCTCGAACCTTCTCGGCCCGGGCTCGACCAGGAGCGTCACGCGACCGCCGCGACGCCCCGCCACTGGGACCAGATCGACCCCTCGCAGTTGCAGCGCCGCGGAAGCAAAGGGCACCGTCACGTAGCCCGACGTCACCGTCCACGCGGTCGCCGGGTCGCGGTCGAAGAGGGCGCGCGCCTCCCCCTGAGACGCGACGGCGAGCCGCGGCGTGTAGGCCGCCATGGTCGTCGTGACCGCTTCGGCTCGGAGCGTCTCGACACGCGCGGACACCTCCGCGGTCGGGTCGAGCGCGGCGGCGACGAGGGCCGTCGCCGCCGGGTTGAGGCGCCGGGCGTCGCCGAGCACCGGGTCGCTCCCGCAGAGGCGCGGGGACTCGCGGCGTCGGCCCACCACCACCGCGCCGTCGCGCGTGGTGAGGTCGTGGCGCGCGCGGTCGCCGAGGTCTTCACCCTCCCAGCGGAGCGAACCCCGCCACAGCAGCGACGGGGGGCGACCGGGGCCGCACACCACCAGCGCGCCCTCCATCGGTCCGGCGTCGGTTCGGGTCCGAACGATCACCGCGACCCCGCCCGAGAGCTCGACGCGGGTGAGCTCCGCGGTGGCGCCCGCGAGGGGCACGGGGGCGCCGAGGCCACGCAGCGAGAGGGCGCCGTCACCCGCAGCGTCGACCCGAATCGAGCGCCCGCAGGCGTCCACCGGGGGCGTCTGCGCGGCGGCGCTCGGGGCCGCGAGGGCGACCAGCGCGAGCGATCGTACGGAGGCGAACCATCGCGGACGCACTCAGGGCTCCTTCGAAGGGGGCGGCGGCGCGTGCACCTGCTCTCGTTGGAGCGCGTGGGCCTCCAGGTGACTGACGTGCGCCGCGCCGTGTGGATCGCTCATGACCTCGCAGGTGCCTCCGTTCGGCGCGACTGTAACGCTGGCTCCGGCGCGCATCCAACGGTCGGACATGAGATTCGCGCCGCCCTCAAGTCGCCCCGCGCGTTCGCCGTTCGAGGAGGTGTCCCCCGACGCCTGCGGTGCCTTCGCGCCGTCATTGCCAACCCCAACCCGTTGTCCACGGAGCCTTCCATGAGACCCCGCCTCTCCCCACGCGTCGCCGTCTTCTTCGCGCTCCTCGCGCAAGGGGCCATCGCCCGCGCGCAGAGCGCCCCGCCGACCGGATGGGCCCTCAACCGATTCGAACCCGCCCCCGCCGGCGAGCGCTTCTTCGCCGCGCAGCACCCCACCTACGGAGGCGGCGCGGTCGTTCCTCGCTTCGGCCTCACCTTCGACTACGCGCACAACCCCTTGATCGTGCGCGACCGCACCCAGGGGACCTCCGCGTCCGTCCTCCGCGCGATGCTGGTCGGTCACCTCCAGGCGGGCCTCGTCTTCGACGACCGCTTCAACGTCCACCTCTCGCTCCCCATCTCGCTCCTGCAGGACGGCCCCGCCCCCAACCTCACCGGCGTCAGCGCGGCGGCGGCTCCTGCGCCCGGTGACGTCCGCTTCGGCGCGCGCGTCCGGGTGTTCGGGCAGGCCGAGACGCGCCCCTTCTCGGTGCACGTCGGCGGCGAGGTCTTCCTCCCGGCGACGCTGTTCGGGACGGCCCTGACAGACAACGTCAGCGACGGCAACATCCGCGGCCGCGCCTACGTCGTCCTCGCCGGGCGCGTCGGGGCGGTCCGCTGGTCGGCGACCGGCGGCTACCACGGGCGCCCCGAGACCGCGACCTTCGGCGGTCGCTCCGTGGCGAGCGAGGCGTTTGCGACCGCCGGCCTCGCGTGGGTCTCCGCGGGGGGCAAGCTCTCGCTCGGCCCGGAGGCGTACCTCAGCGCGCCCGTCGGCGGCGCCGCTTCGGGGGTCAGCTCCGAGCTCATCGTGGGCGCTCACTACCACTTCACCGATGCCCTCTCCGTCGGCGTCGGCGCGGGTCCCGGGCTCACCGCGGGCCTCGGCACCCCCACCTTCCGCGGGCTCGCAAGCGTCACCTGGGCCCCACAACCGACGGCTCCCGCGGTGCCGGCCGACACCGACCGCGACGGCGTTCCCGATGCGACCGATGTGTGCGTCAACACGCCGCGCGGCGATCGACCCGACCCCGCCCGCACCGGCTGCCCCGTCCGTGACCGTGACCGCGATGGCGTCTTCGACCTCGACGACCTCTGCGCGGATGACCCGTCAGGCGAACGGCCCGACCCCGAACGTGCCGGGTGCCCGCAATCCGACGCCGACCACGACCACGTGCCCGACGCGCAAGACCAGTGCGTCGACGTGGCCGCAGGCGCCTCGCCCGACCCCGCCCGCGCGGGATGCCCCGAGGACGACCGCGACCACGACGGCGTGCGCGACAGCGACGATGCGTGCGCGGAGGAGGCCGCGGGCGATCACCCCGACCCCGCCCGCATCGGCTGCCCAACCCTCGACCGCGACGGAGACAGCGTCGCCGACGTCGCCGATCACTGCCCCGACGAGGCCGGAACGCCGTCGCCCGAGGCCGAGCGCAACGGGTGCCCGGGCATGGTGCAGGTGCAGAGCGGGCAGCTCGTCCTCGTCGATCCGGTGTACTTCGCGACGGGGCGTGACGTGATCCTCGAGCGCAGCTTCCCCGTGCTCGACGCGGTGGCCGGGGCGTTGCGCGCGTCGCCCAACATCCGCCGCGTGTCGGTGGAGGGCCACACCGACGACGTGCACACCGACGAGGCCAACGTCACCCTCTCCGAGCGCCGCGCGAACAACGTCGTCGCCTTCCTCGTGGCCCACGGCGTCGACGCGAGCCGACTCGAAGCGCACGGCTTCGGCGAGTCGCGCCCCGTCCGCCCCCTCGACGGCCTCGACCCGCAACAGACCGAGGCGGCCCGCGCGGTGAACCGACGCGTCGAGTTTCGCATCGTCGACCCCGCGACCGAAGCAGCCCCCGAAGTCGCCCCCGTGACTGCACCCGAAATCGCTCCCGAAGCCGCCCCTGAACCTGCGCCCATCGCCGCGCCCGCGCCGTCGCCGCATCCCGAAACGCCCGCCCGGCCCCGGCACCATCGCCGTCACCGCGCCGCGCCGGCCCCGCAGGCGGCGCCGCCCGCGGCACCCATCGCCCACGCCCCGCCCGCGAGCGCGCCGGCGATGAGCGTCGCCCCCGTCAGCCGCGCCCCGGCGAGCGCTCCGATGGCGCCCGGACCCCGGCGCGCCTACACGCTCCCGCTCTGACCGCGCGGTCCCGTTGCGCACCCGGCGGGGTGTTCGTTACCCTCCCGCGCCGTGACCACCGAGCTGCACTACAAGGCCAACCTCCGCGACCTCCAGTTCAACCTGTTCGAGTTCCTCGACGTGGCGCGCACCACGCTGGGGAAGGGGCCTTTCGAATCGATGGACGAGGCCACCGCGCGCCAGTCCCTCGGCGCCATGGAGCGCCTCGCCTCCGGCCCCATCGCCGCCAGCTTCGCCGCGTGTGACCGGGTCACGCCGTACATCGCCGACGACGGCACGGTGGTGCTCCCCGAGGCCCTCAAGACCTCCATGGCCTCCTTCTTCGACGCCGACTGGCACCGCTTCGAACTCCCGCCCCACATGGGCGGCTTCGGCGCGCCGCCCACGCTCGTCTGGGCCGGCTTCGAACTCTTCGCCGGCGCCAACCCCGCCCTCACCTACTACCTCTTCGCGGGCGCCATGGCGCGCACCCTCGACCGCCTCGCCACCCCCGCCCAGAAGGCCCGCTACTTCCCCCAGATGATCGACAAGCGCTGGGGCACGGCCATGGTGCTCACCGAGCCCGACGCGGGCAGCGACGTCGGCGCGGCGCGCGCGCGGGCGGTGCACGTCGCGGGCGACGAGTGGCGCATCGAGGGCGTCAAGCGCTTCATCACCAACGCCGACTACGACACCACCGACAACATCGTCCACATCGTCCTGGCCCGCCCCGAAGGCGCCTCCATCGGCACCAAGGGTCTGTCGATGTTCATCGTGCCGAAGTACTGGGTGGAGGAAGACGGCACCGTCGGCGCGCGCAACGGCTGGCAGGTGACCCGCCTGGAGAAGAAGATGGGCATCCGCTCGTCGGTCACCTGCGAGGTGCACTACGGCGAGGAGACCCCCTGCCGCGCGCTGCTCGTGGGCGACAAGCACGACGGCATCCGGCAGATGTTTCTCATCATCGAGCAGGCCCGTATGGCCGTCGGGATGAAGAGCATGGCGACGCTCTCCACCGCCTACCTCAACGCCCTCGCCTACACGAAGGAGCGCACGCAGGGCCCCGACCTCGCGCGCGTCATGGACAAGACCGCGCCCCGCGTGAAGATCCTCGCCCACCCCGACGTGCGGCGCATGCTCGTCAGCCAGAAGGCCCACGCCGAGGCCATGCGCGCCCTCTGCCTCTTCACCGCGCACATCCAAGACCAGGTGGAGATCCTCGGCGGCCACGGCGACCACGCGGCCCACGAGCTCGACGGGCTCAACGACTTCCTCCTCCCGCTGGTGAAGGGCTGGTGCACCGACAAGGCCTTCGAACAGCTCGCCCTCTCGCTCCAGTGCCTCGGCGGTTCGGGCTACTGCGAGGACTACCCCATGGAGCAGTACATCCGCGATCAGAAGATCGACACGCTCTACGAGGGGACCACCCACATCCAGGCGCTCGACCTCTTCCTCCGCAAGGTGGCCCGCGACGGCGGCAAGACCCTTCAGGGCCTGCAAGATCGTGTGCGCGCCTCCCTCGACGGCGAGCTCCGCCACCCCGCCTTCACCGAAGACCGCGCCCTCCTCGCGACCGCCCTCGGCGACCTCGAAGGCATCTTCGGCGCGATGATGATGAAGGCCACCGAGTCGATCTACCACGTGGGCCTCCAGGGCAACCGCGTGCTCTTCTCGCTGGCCGAGGTGGTGGCGGGCTGGCTGCTGCTCCGCCACGCCGTCGTCGCGTACGACAAGCGCGAGGGGGCGAGCGAGGCCGACCGGCACTTCTACGAGGGCAAGGTGGCGTCGGCCCGCTGGTGGGCGCGCAACGTGCTGCCGGGCGTCGGGCACACGCGCTCGCTCATCGAGCGCTCGGCCCTCGACCTGATGGAGCTCGCGGACGAAGCCTTCTGACGCTCAGGCGTCGCGGTTGTCGGGGAGGAGCGCGGTGCGGCGCCCGGTGCGGTTGTAGCGCCAGGTGTACCCCGCCGCCGCCACCGCGCTCGACAGGTGCACGATCGGCACGAGGTACGCGACCAGCATCGTCCCCACCACGGGGATGAAGTTGAGCCCCACCAGACCGGCGATGTAGGCCACCGACGCGGCGATCGCGACGGGGTACGGCGCCGCGTAGAAGAAGCCCAGCGGACCAGCCACCAGCCCGAGGCCCGCGCCGACGCGGAGGTCTTTCTGCGGGCGCTTCGTCGCGCCGTGGACGCGCACGGGCTCGTCGTCGTCGAGGCCGAGCCGCTCCTTCACCGCGGCCTTCGCGGCGTTTTCAAAGACCTCGTCCTTCAGCTTGTTCACCTTGCGGAGGAGGTCGTCGGCGGGAGACTCGCCCTTCGCCTCACCCTTCGCCTTCGCGGCGGTAGGGGGGCGGCGCTCGGCCTCCGCCATGTCCTCCAGCCAGTCCTCGATCAGGTGCCGCGGGAGCTCGGTCCGCAGCATGAGGTTGGGCATGGAGAGGGACACGCCCTCGGTCTTCATCGCCCGGACGGTGCGCTCGAACTCCTCGCGGGTCATCATGGCGCCGCACCGTACCACCGACCGGGGGCCGCTGCACCGGGCGAGCGTTGGCTCACAAGGTCAGAGTGAGCTCGGACACCAGCAGCGACGGGAGCCGCACGCTGTCCACCGCGCGCTCGCGCCACGTCTGGGTGCTCGGGATGAAGTCCCGCTCGCGCGACAGGCCCTCCAGCTTGTCGCCGAGGAGGCGCAGGAGGGTGTCGTCGAAGCGCATCACGTCGATCGGCGCCACCACCTCGCCCCCCTCCACCCAGAAGGTGCCGAAGCGGGTCATCCCCGTCACCCGACACGCCGGGCGGTCGGAGAAGTTGAGGTACCAGAGGTTGCCCACGTAGAGGCCCCGGTCGAGCGCGCGGAGGGCGTCGTCGGCCGCGAGCTCGCCGCCCGCCATGTCGAGCGCGTCGGGGGACTCACCCCCGCTCGCCCCGTTGTGCGGCACGCCAAACTCCTTCGCCGTCCGCGGTGACACCAGGGCGTCGGCGAGGCGTCCGTCGGTGATGAGCGACACCCGGCCCGGACGTTCGAAGCCGTCGGACTGGAAGCGCGGCGCGATGCCCTCGGCGAGGTTCTCGCTGAGCGAGACGCGCGGGTCGAGGGTGACGCCGCCGGTCTGCATGCGCAGGAGGCAGCTCTGCTTCGTCTCCCGCGCGCGCCCGCTGAAGCCGCCCCAGCACAGCATCGAGGTGAGCTCGTTGACGGCCGCGGGGGTGAGCCACGCGCGGTACTTCCCAGGGGTGAGCTTCATCGACGGGCGGGAGAGCGCCGACTGCTGCGCCCGCGCCCGCGCCATGCGCCGCGCGAGCTCGTCGCCCGACCAGTCGAAGCCCGCGTAGGAGGTCTTGATGGCCTTGTCGGCCCGCTCGTAGAGGCTCCAGTCGAGGGAGAAGCTCTCGATCTGGTGCCAGTGCGACTGGCCGAGCGACGACGCGAACCCGCGGTACACCTCGCCCGCCACGTAGAAGCCCACGAGGTCGGCGTCGCCCGCGGCGTCGAGCGTCGCCGCGATGGCCTCCTCGGACTTCGGGAGCGTGGCGCGACGCACCGTCCGCGAGGTCGCGGGGGCCGTCTCGTAGGTGAGGTGCGGGTCTTCGGGGGCCGCGCGCACCACCTCGCGCAGCGCGTCGAGCTCCGCGGCGATGAGCGCGCCGTCGTCGGGGCCGCCGGTGAGCGTGAGCGAGCTCTCCGCGTGGCGCCTCCCGTCGATGAGATGGAGCCGCGCGTAGGCCTGCTCCACCGTGCCCGCTTGACGAACCTTCGCGCGGTTGAGCCGCACGAAATCCGATCGTTCGCCCGAGAACCAGAGCGACGCGACCTCACCCGAGCGGGCGCCCGCGGTCACCGCCGCGGCGGCGGATTGGAAGAGTGACTCCATGACGCGCGTTAGGCCTCCCCGCCGAAGACTTCTACGTTTGAAAACACGCAGGCCGGCGAGGCGTGGCCCACGCGGATGATCTGTCCAGGCTCGCCCTTGCCGCAGAAGGGCGTGCCGAGGCGCATCAGGGTCGAGCCGTCGCCCACCGCGCGGAGCGAGCGCCAGAAGCTCGCCGAGACGCCGCGATAGTTCGGGTTGCGAACCACCGGCCCGAGCACCCCGTCGGTGATGAGCCGGGCGTACTCGCACCCGAACTGGAACTTGTTGCGCGAGTCGTCGATGGACCACGACGAGTTGGTCGCCATCATCACGCCGCGCTCGATCGAGCGGACCATGTCGTCCATGGTGCTGGTGCCGGGCTCGAGGTTGAGGTTGGCCATGCGGTCGATGGGCGGGCGGTTCCAGTTGTCGGCGCGGGCGTTGGCGGTGCCGGGGAGCCCCGCGCGGCGCTGCGAGAGGGCGCCGCCGAGGGGGCGCTCCAGCAAGCCCGCGCGGATGATGTGGACGCGCTCGGCGGCGGTCCCGTCGTCGTCCCAGCCGTAGCTCGCGAGCTCCTCCGGGGGCGTCGGGTCGAAGGTGACGTTCAACAGTTCGGAGCCGTACTGGTAGGTGCCGAACATGTCGGGCGTGACGAAGCTCGTCCCCGCGAAATTCCGCTCGTCCCCGAGGATGCGATCGAGCTCCAGCGGGTGCCCGATCGACTCGTGGATCTGCAGGATCATCTGGTCGGGGAGGAGCAGCACGTCCATCGTTCCGGTCGGGCACTCGGGCGCCCCGAGGAGCGCGAGGGCCTCCTCCGCCACGCGCCGCCCCGCCCCCGTGAAGCCGAAGCGCTCCATGATCTCCACGCCGCCCTGCTGACAGATCCCGCGGCCGCCGTGGAGGGTGCGCGTCTGGGTGACCGTCCCCGCGTTGGCCGTCACCGAGAGCGAGGGCATGACGAAGCGGTACCGCTGGCGTACGTCGCCGCCCGCGCTGGTGAGCAGGCGGTGCTCGGCCTCACGCACCTCGACGGTCGCGTCCCAGTCGAGCACGCGGGGGTCGATGCGGGCGCCAGCGCTCTCGGCGGCGAGCGACTCCATCCAGCGGGAGCGGGGCCACGCGGCGCCCACGCCCGGCGACTCGCGCTCACCGCGGACGGCGGGCACATCCACCCGGGCGAAATCGATCACGCTGCGCGGTGCGGTGGCGCGGGCCCAGTGCTCGGCGCGATCGAGGGCGCGCTGGACGCCGTCGCGGCTCACGTCGCTCGTCGCGGCGTACCCGGCGCCGCCGTTGGCGTAGACGGTCACCATCGCGCCGCGGTCGCGGGAGAGCTGCGGCGGCTGCGGGACGTCGCGGCGCACCGAGAGCGACTCGGCGCGCTCGTCCACGAGGCGGAGCGTCCACGCGCTCCCCCCGGAGCGCAACTGCGGGACCCACGAGTCAACGGTTTGAAACATGACTACTCCGCGAAGAGGGCGGCGAGGTCGGTGACCTGCGCGACGCCGACGACCATCACCTCGACCTCGCCCGCGCGCAGCCCCTCCGTGCCGAGCGCCCGCGCCGTCACCGCGCCCCCCGCCGCGCGCGCGAGGGCCACCCGCATCGCCTGGTGCACCACCGGCGCCGCGGCCTTCTTCGCCAGCACGGCCGCGAGCGGGAACGACGGCGACGTCTCCTCCTGGATGTCCTCCACCGCGGGAGCGGGCCGGGTCGTCGCCACCGGGGCGCGCGCGACCGAACCCTTGCGCGGCACCGCCGCGGTCGGCTGCGCGGCGGGCGTGGGCTGAGCGACGGGCGTGGGCTGCGCGGGCGGCGCGACGCGCTCGGCCCGTTCGAACGCGAGGGCGGCGGCGATGCCCGCGGACATGCCCGTGACGTGCGTCACCTCATCGCTCGCCGTGTCTTCGGTGATGACCGGACGCTCGGCGCGTCGGGCGGTGAGGGGGATCGGGGCGGCGTCCGGCACCGGCGAGCGACCGCGCGGCTCGGTGGAGAGCTCCGCGCTGTCGCGGGCCGACGGTCGCGCCGACGCACGACCGCTCGCGGCGGGCCGCGCGCTCGGGGGGGGGGCCGGGGCGGGAGACGGCGCGCTCGCCCGCGGCGGCGCGCCGCTCTGAACACGTTGCGCGACGGGGGCGGGCTGCGCAGAAGGGCGCGTCGGGCTCATGCGCGCGGTGCCGGTCTCCGGGCGCGCCGGGGCGGGCGATCGAACCGGGGCGGCGGGGGCGGGCGTCGGGCTGGGGGCGGTCGCGCGGGGTTGGGGCGGCGGGGTGGGCTGCGCGGCCACGGGAGCGGCGCTCGCGCGGGGCGGCGCGGCCGAGGCACCAGGGCCCGGGGGGCGCGGCGGCCCGAGCTCCACAGCGGCCTTCGAGAGGGAGACGCCGCGCTCGTTGGCGCCCCGTTCGAAGGCGATGTCCGCCGCGCGACGGAGCCATTTCATTGCGTCGCCGAGGTCGCCGCGGACGTATTGTGTCCGAGCGATTTCGAGCGCGTCGCGCACCTCGGTGGTGTCCGAGTCCAGGGTGATCGGGAACCTCGCCATCGCCCCTGACGGTAACACCAGTCTGGCGCGGGTTTGTCAGCTTTGCGAAGGGGCGCCGCTGGTGCCGGAGGAGGCCGCGGGGGGGGCAGGGCGGGCGAGGATCTCGGGGTGCTGGTTGGCGTACTTCGCGGCCTGGGCGGCGACGAAGGCGAGCGCGGCGGCGGTGACGCCCACGTCGTCGCACCACCCGAGGAAGGGCATGATGAGCTCGGGGATGGCGTCGACCGGAGACACCACGTAGGCGAGCGTGAGGAGCGCGAGCACCTTGGACGCCTTGGGGGCCGCCGGATCGCGCAGGAATCGCCAGACGCCGCGCGGGTGGGCGAGCATCGTGGCGAGGGTCGCCTTGCGGGGGGTGGGGGCGGGGGAGGTGGGTTGGGTCATCGCTGGCCGCGGTTGTACCACCGTGCCCCCGGGCCGCCACGTGCCTGCCGAGAAGTGGAGAGGGCCGCGCGCGGCGTGGCAGGCTCCCGTCCGTGGCAGACGCGCAAACGGAGAGCAAAGGCAACGACGAGGCCGCGACGTGGCGGGGCGTATCGACGCTCCTGGCGGTGGTGGCCGCGCTCGCCGTCGGGTATGCGATGGTGGCGACGCAGCTCCCACAGGCGCAGCCTGCCGCGTCGGCCACCGCCGTGGCGCCGGTCGCCCTCAGCGCGCACGCGGCGACGCCCGCTCTCCCGGCGACACCTGCGCCCCCGATCGCGGCCCCACCGCCGCCGTCGAGGCCGGTGATCACGGTGCCGCGCGAGCCTCTGGCTTCACCTGACGCGAGCGCCCCGATGACCGCGGCGGCGCGGGTGGCGGCGGGCGAATGTCTGGGGGCGAACGATCTCTTCGCCTGGGGGTGTCGCGCGCCGGTGGCGGGTCTGTCGTGTGCCCGCATCAGCCGGCCCGCGGCGGGCGCCGAGCCCGAGGCGGTCAACTTCCTTTGCGCGGTCGCCGCGGTGGCGCCGCGGTGGCTCGAAGCGCGTCCGGGGCCTGACAGCGTGTGCTCGCAGGTGATGGTGCCGCGGCAGCGCAACGCGTGGTCGGGGGCGTTCCTGTGCGTGGCGGCGGACGGGCCGATGACGCTGCGGGTGAGCTTCGCGCGGCCGATCGACGGGATGGAGTGCGTCGAGTCGTGGGAGCCCTGGACGGCCCGCCGCGGCACGCAGAACTACCTCTGCTGGGCCCCCCGCACGGCCCCGACCGCGGTCGGCGACGCGGGGCTGGACTGACCAGCGCTCAGCGTCCCGCGAGGGCCGCGTCGATCGCCTCGGTGAAGCGCTCGTAGGGCTGCGCGCCCCGCAGCAGCCGCGAGTTGATGAGAAACGACGGCGTCCCGATGGAGCTCATCACCGCGTTGACGTTGGCCATGTCCGCGCGGACGCGGGGCTGATGGCGCCGGGACGACATCGCGAGGCGGAAGGGGCCCGCGCTCAGGCCCACGGCTTCGGCGTAGTTCGCGAGGTCGGGCCCCGTGAGCGCGCGCGGGTTGGCGAAGAGCATGTCGTGCATGCGCCAGAAGCCGTCGTCGCCGAGCTGCCGCTGGGCCTCGACGGCGGCCTCCGCGGCGGGCATCGCGTTGTTGTGGAAGGCCAGCGGGTAGTGGACCCAGACGAAGCGCACGTCGCGGGGGTAGCGCTCACGCACTCGCTCCAGCGTCGCCTGCGCGCGGCCGCAGAAGGGGCACTGGAAGTCGGAGATTTCGATGATGGTGACGCGCGCGTCGGCGGGGCCCCGCGA
>JBILLV010000595.1:0-3474 GCA_044375895.1 Polyangiales bacterium
ACCATCGTGTTCAGCCGGCTGGAGGCCGATCGGGCGCGCGTCCTCCTCCCGCTCATCGAGCGCGGCGGCGACCGGCTGGAGCGCGTGTTCACCCCGCGCTTCGGCTCGACGCCCGGCGCCGGGTGGGCGGTGAAGCACGTCGGCGGCGCGTGCGCCTACCTCGCCGACGACGGGCGCTGCGGCATCCACGCGGCCGGCGGCTCCCACGCCAAGCCCTTCGGGTGCAGCCTCTTCCCGGCCCGCTTCGTCGACGACGGCGAGGCCGTGCGGGTCACTCCCCTGGTCGAGTGCTCGTGCGTCGTGCGGAGCGCCACGGGCGAGCTTACAAACGGTGATCCCCTCGTCCCCGGCGGCGCCACCACACGGGCCGCACTCCCGCCGGAGGTGCACGTCACGGTGCTCGGGGACGAAGTGGCGCTCACTGCGGCGGTCACCGTCCCCACCGCTCGCTTCGTGGCCTGGTCGCGGGCCGCGCGCGACGCCGCCCCCGCGGACGTCGCGGCCTGGCTCTGGTGGGTGGCCGATCGCACCGAAGCTGACGGCGCGCTCCCGCCGCCCGACGCCGAGCCCGAGCTCGACCCCGCGTCGCTCACGCCGTGGCTGACTTCCTTCGCGCGCCTGCTCGACGACGCCGCGGCGCGCGCGCGGTCGTGGCGCGCCGAGGGGGAGGTGGTGCGCGACGGCATCGAGATCCTCCGCGAGACGACCGCGGTGCTGGCCGCCGACCCGACGCTGGTGGAGGCGACGCTGGAGGCCGGGCCCGCGCGACCCGAGGCCGAAGCCTTCTACCTCCGCGCGGTGGCCCACGGGCACACCTGGATCGCGGACGGTCCGTTCGCCGAACACCTCCGCGACCTCGCGCTGCGGGTGCTGGTGGGGCGGGCGATCGCGCGATTCCTCGACGCCGGGGCCTTCGCCAGCGCCGCCTTCGCCGACCCGCTGGCCACGGTGGAGGCCCTCTGCCGCGGATATGGTTTGCACGCGCCCCGGCCGGAGTAACATCGCGCCGTCCCCCCCGAAGACCCCTATGACCCGCCCCCTTCCCTTCGCCCTCTCCCTCGCCCTCGCGTCGGCCTCCTGCGCGGACTACGTGATGCCTCCTGGCCCCGACGCGGCCGTGGTCGTCGATGGCTCCGATGCGTCGGTGGACGCCTTCCGCCCCATCCCCGTCAATGTGACGTGTCCGATGGCGTACGGCACCACCATCTGCGAGGGCCGCTACGTCCCGTCGTCGCTCGGCCCCGGGGTGGACGAGGTGCGCACGGGGACGGGCGGGACGGGCGAGGCCGCGCGTCACTACTTCTGCTACCCCGTGGGCGTCGCGCACAACGACAAGCTGCTGCTGTACCTCGTCGGCACCACCGACAGCCCGACGCAGTACATCGAGTTTCCGCGGCGGGCCTGCGCGCTCGGCTACGCGGCGGTGTCGATCGCCTACCACAACGAGGTCGACGGCCGCAGCACCTGCACCACCAACACCAACTGCTACGAGTCCTTCCGCCGCGAGATCGTGTACGGGATGGACCTGCTCCCCGACCCCATCCGCGTCAATCAGACCAACTCCATCCTCGGGCGCTTCCTCGGGGTGCTCACGACGCTCGAGCAGCGCGAGCTGTACTTCCCGCCGTGGCGCACGATCCACCAGCGCGTGGCGGCCCGTGATTTCACCAAGGTCGCGGTGGCGGGGCACTCGCAGGGCTCGGGGCACGCGCTCCTCATCGCGCGCGATTTCGAAATCGAACGGCTCATCATGCTCGCCGGCGTCACCGACCGGATGAACTCCGGCCTCGGCACCAACGCCGCCCCCGCCTGGATCGCCAACTGGAACCCCGCCACCGCCCAGACACCTTCAACGCGCTTCTTCACGTACCTGCACGACGACGACGGCGTGGCCGTGGTGCGCCAGGTGGTCTCCAACTGGGACCTCCTGCGCGTCCCCGCGATGGAGTGCCCCTTCAGCGCGATGGGGCCCTACGCGCCCACGTGCCACCGGGTGCGCGTGCCGGCGGCGCGCTGCGGCGGCGGCGAGGCGCACAACATGGTGATGGTGGGCACCTTCGGCAACAGCGTGAACAACTGCCTCCTCAGCGGCATGGCCAACCGCAACGACGCCACCTTCCGCCACCTCCTCACGGCCCCGGCCGAGTAGGTGCGCGCGCTCTTCACCGCCACCACGCTGCTCGGGTCGGCGCTGCTGTTCCTGGTGCAGCCGATGGTGGCGCGGGCCCTCCTCCCCCGCACCGGCGGCGTCCCCGCCCTCTGGAACACCTGCGTCGTCTTCTTTCAGTTCGCGCTCCTGGCGGGCTACGGCCTCTCGCACGTCCTCCCGTCGCGCCTCGGCCCGCGCGCCCACGCCGCGGTGCACGTCGCCGCGCTCGTGGCCGCCGGCGCGACGCTGCCGCACGCGTTTCGTTCGCTCCCCCAACCACCGGACGGCGACCCGACGGCGTGGGTGCTCCGCGCGCTGCTCGTCGTCGTCGCGCCGACCTTCGTCGCCCTCGCCACGAGCGCGCCGCTGCTCCAACGCTGGTGGGCGCGCCTCGGCGGCGACCCCGCCCCGCTGGTGGTCGCGAGCAACGTCGGGAGCCTCACCGCGCTCCTCGCCTACCCCCTCGTGATCGAGCGCGTGCTCCCGCTCGACGGGCAATCCCGTCTCTTCGCGGCGCTGTGGGGCGCGTGGCTCGTCGGCACGGTGGGCTGCGCCGCGCTCGCCGCCCGTCGCCCCGCCGTCGCCGCGGAGCTTCGCGCCGAGGCCAGCGTCCCCGCGCGCCAGTGGCTGCGCTACGTCGCGCTCGCCGCGGCGCCAGCCAGCATGATGCTCGGGGTCACCACGCACCTCGCGACGGACGTCGGGTCGTTCCCGCTCTTGTGGGTGGTGCCGCTGGCGATCTACCTCGCGAGCTTCGTGGTGGTGTTCGCGCGCACGCCGGAGGCACCTTCGCCGCGCGTGGTGGCGCCCTACCTCGGGCTGGTGGTGATGATGTTCCTCTTCACCGCGCCGCAGGTGCCGACGCGGGCGCCGCTGGTGCTCGGCCACCTCGGGCTCTTCGCCTGGTCGTGCCTCCTCTTCCACGGAACCCTCGCCCGCGAGCGCCCCGCCCCCACCGCCATCACCTCGTTTCAGCTCGCCCTCGCGGTCGGGGGCGCGCTCGGCGGCGCCTTCAACGCGCTGATCGCGCCGCGCGTGTTCGTCCGCGTGACCGAGTACCCCCTCGCGCTGGCCCTCGGCATCCTGCTCCTCCCGTCGCCGCCGCCGCCCGCTGATCCTCGCGCGCGGCAGGAGTCCTTCGTGCGCGCGATGGGGCTCGACCCCACCACGGTGCTCGGCCCCGCGCCGCCGCCTCGCCCGGTGCGTCGTTGGAGCGCGCTCGACGCGCTCGTCCCGCTGGCGGTGGGCGCGCTGGCCGGGGGGCTCTTCCTCACGCCGCTGTCCACCGGCTCGCCTGCGCTGGTGCGCTACGGCCTCCCGCTCCA
>JBILLV010000491.1:0-5293 GCA_044375895.1 Polyangiales bacterium
GTGCTGGTGTTCGCGTCCATCGGCCGCCGGGCGCGCCTCGCGCTGGGGCTCGTCGCCATCCTCGCCGCCAGCCGACTCGATCGTTCGGTGATCGAATCATCGCGGACGTTCTACGGCGTGATGCGCGTGGAGCAGACCCGCGGCGTGCGGCGCTTCCTGCACGGGACCACCCTCCACGGGCTGCAATACCGCTCGGACAAGATGCGCCGCGAGCCCGTCGCCTACTACGACCGCCGCGCGCCCCTCGGGCAGGCGATGGCCGCCCTCGCGCCGCGCCTCGCGGGGGCCTCCGTCGGCGTGGTGGGCCTCGGCGTGGGGATGCTCATCGCGCACGCGGCCCCGGGCCAGCGCTGGACCTTCTACGAGCTCGACCCCGCGGTGGAGCGCATCGCGCGGCGGCACTTCACGTGGCTGCGCGACGCGGCGGTGCCGGTGCGGGTGGTGACCGGCGACGCGCGGGCCACGCTCGCGCGCGACGTGGGGGCGCGCCACGGGCTGCTGGTGCTCGACGCGTTCAGCTCCGACGCGATCCCGGTGCACCTGCTCACGCGCGAGGCGATGGCGGTGTACCGCGCGCGGCTGGCGCCGGGTGGGGTGATCGCGTTCCACATCACCAACCGGCACGTGGCGCTGGAGGCGGTGCTGACGACGCTGGCGCGCGACGCGGGGCTGGTGGCGCTGCTGGGGCGCGGCGCGGGCTATGGGCCCGACGGGCCGGTGCGCACGACGTGGGTGCTGATGGCCGAGCGCGCGGAGCACCTCGGGGCGCTGGCGACGGACCCGCGCTGGGTGCGGCTGCGCGCGGGCGAGGGGACGCGGGCGTGGACCGACAACTTCAGCGATCTGTTGGGGGCGCTGCGACTGTAACGGCAATGCCGGTCAGTTTGCGGGGGCATAAGGGTCATCGGGAGGCGCGTTGCTCGACGTCTCCCACCGAACTCGCCATGGAAACCCGCCGGGGGCTGTCACAAAGGGGTGTGGCTCTTCTTCGTCGCGCTCGGGCAGGGCAAGCCCAGCCCCTACGGATGCGCACGCGGGTAGGGGCGGGGCTTGCCCCGCCTTGCATGCGGCGAAGAAGAGCCACACCCCTGTCACAACGCGCCCGGTGCCTCGCAGCCGAACGTCGTCGGGCACGACGGGCAGATGGCCTCCTGCATCGACCAGGTGTCGTGGCAGATCTGCCAGGTTCCTCCGACGCTCATCAGGCGGAGCAGGTAGAGGCCCTCCACGTGCGTGCAGCGGACCCTGTCGCGCGTCTCGACGCCGCTCTGGGGGTTGTCCTCGACGGCCGGGACGCGCACGAACAGCACCTGCGGCTCGGCGCCCGCCACGAGCGCGCAGGCGCGGTGGGAGTCGCGGCTCCCATCAAGCGCCTCGATCGCCGCCGTGGCGCGCGTCCAGTCGAAGCGAATGGTCCCGCCCTGTTGGCGGAAGAACGCCTCCCAATAAGCCCCCACGCCGATGCGCGTCCGGAGCGTGTTGCGCGACCCTCGCAGCCGCGTCTGCTCCGCGTAGAACGAGCCCACGTTCGCGGGTTCGTAGCGGGCGATCGCATCGAGCTGCGCGTTCCACTGCTGGAGGAAGCTCCACACGTCCGAAGGCATCGGCGTCGGTGTGGACGGCGACGACGGGGTGCTCCAGCTCCACGCCACCGCCGCGCCCACCCCAAAGACCACCAGACCCACGACAACGGCCACGCCCGAACTCCGGGACGCGGGCACACGTGCCGTCGGCAGTTGGACCGGTGGAGGCGTGGTCGAGGTCGCCGTCGTCGCGGGCGCCGCCGTCAGCGCCGTCGGGGCCGTCGCCACCGTCGTCGCGTGCCGCGGGAGCGTCGCATCGAGGGCGCGCCACGCCGCGCTCGCGTCGCGGAACCGCTGGGTCGGCTCCCACGCAAGGCACTGCGCGAACCACGGGTCGAGGCTCGGCGGCACGCGGCCGGCGACGCCCTGCTCCCGAGCCCGCGCCGTGGCCGTGACCTCCATCTGCTGCGCAGTCTCGTGGAACATCTTCCCGGTGAGGCACCAGTACGCCAGGAGTCCGAGCGCCCACACATCCGTGGCGGGCGAGATCATCCCGCCGAGCATCTGTTCCGGCGCCCACCAGCCCTGCGTGCCGACGATGATCGAGGCGGTGCCGCGCGTCCGCGAGGGGCCGAGCGCCTTCGCGACCCCGAAGTCGAGCACCTTCACGAAGCGCCCGCCAAGGGCGCTCCGTGGTAGCTGCAAGAAGACGTTGTCGGGCTTGAGGTCGCGGTGGATCAACCCCCGCGCGTGCGCCGCCGCGAGGCCGTGGCAGAGCTGGTGGAAGACGTCGCGCAGCTCGTCCGAAGACATCGGGCCGTGGCGAGCGAGGTGGTCGGAGAGCGTCGCTCCCTCCAGCAGCTCCATGAGGATCCACGGCACGCCATCGACGACCCCGGTGTCGTGCACCCGCACGATGTGATCGCTCGCGTCGGAGGGCGTGTTCTTCGCCTCGTCGAGGAAGCGCTTGCGAACCTCGTCGTCGTAGCACCCCTCGGCGTTGAGCACCTTCAGCGCGCACGCCTGACCGGTCGCGAGGTGCGTGACGACGTAGAGCACCCCCATGCCCCCCTCGGCGAGCGGTCGCTCGACGCGGAACCTCCCGGCGAACACGCTCCCAGGCTGCAACCGCGCGGCGACCATACCTCCGTGTGATAGAAGGGTTGCCGACGGGAGGTCAACCCACTCCCGCGCCGAGGGTCAGTGATGGACAGCGCCCCGCCCCTGGATATCCCCTTCGCCCTCGCCGCGCTCCGCTCTCGCGCTGCCCGTGAGCTCGCACGCATGCAGGGCGTCGCCGTCATCGGGACGGAGTTCGTGGGAGGGTGGGCGAAGGTCGGTTCGTGCCTCGACGTGTTGCTCCGAAACGCCTTCTGCATCGCGTGTGTGGGCGCCGGGCGCGCCGTCGATGTCGAGCTGCAGCGGCTCAGCGGACAGCCAGGCTGGCTGGTCGCGAAAGCGACGGCGGGGCAGATCCGCTTTGTCCTCCCGCGGCTCGCGCGCGAGCTTCAGCCCCACGACCCGCACCTGCGCGCGGTGGCCGACGCCTGCGACGACGCGCGGTCGCCGCTCCGGCGCGCGATCGAGGTGCGCAACGCGATGGTGCACGGCGCGCCCATGCCTGAGACGGCTGAACTCTCCCGTCTGCTGGCGGACATCGTGGCGTGGTGTGACGCCCGGGGCTGACGACCCTTACGGCAGGACCCCTCTCCGCGCAGGCCCATTCCCCCTTCCCTCCGCCGCGCCCCCTGCCGCACACTCGCGGCGCTCCGATGGGACTCAACAAGACCCGCCACGAGATCGGCACCTCGCACTTCGCGCACGAGCGCGCCGCCGTGCAGCTCCTCGTCGACGGGCTCCCCGACCGCGCGCCCTATCACCTCCTCGCCCTCAAGGAGCTCGTCACGCCCGACGGGCGGCGCTACGAGATCGACGCCCTCGTCGTCACCCCGAGGGCGCTGTTCCTCGTCGAGATCAAGGGGCACCCGGCGCACTTCAAGGGCGACGCCGTTGACTGGCGCGTCGAGTGGAAGGACGGCCGCCTCCCGATCACCATCGAGAACCCCGTCCGCCTCGCCAACGCCAAGGCCCGCGTCCTCGCGTCGGCCCTCGAACGCAAGCTCGGCGCCGCCGACCGGCCCTTCGTCCAGGCCCTCGTCTTCCTCTCCGACGAGCGCGCCTCGATCGACAGCAACCACAACGCCGATCACTGCGTCGTCACCCGCCACAACGTCT
Source organism: Polyangiales bacterium (assembly GCA_044375895.1). GTDB lineage: Bacteria > Myxococcota_A > Polyangia > Polyangiales > CAISKJ01. The sequence goes on from JBILLV010000491.1 coordinate 3,759, forward strand.
TCAAGGCCCTCACCGAGGGAGTCTTCCCCGGCGCCACGCCGAAGCTCGCCACCAACGTCATCGACACCCCCCGCGGGCAGCGCGTCGTCGACGCCCTCCGCGCCCTCGGCCTGCGCAACCCCAAGGAGCAGAACGCCGTCGCGGGCTACGTCCTCGGCGACCTCCTCGACGAGGGCCACGGCTGGCAGGACTACGCCGCCGACGCCGAGCAGGTGAAGGGCCGCGTCGCCCGCGTGCGGCTCTACGCCGTCCCTACTGCCATCTCCCGCGAGCGCCGCGAGCAGCTCGTGCGGGCCGCGCTCCGGGAGGCCGAGGTGCTCAATGCCCTGAGCGATCACCCGCACGTCCTCCACCTCCAGACCTCCCTCGCCGACGGCCCCGGCGGCGCCCCCTGCCTCCTCTTCGACCGCCACGCCGACGAGCTCGACCTCGAGACCTTCCTCCGTCGCTCACCCACGCTCCCCTTCGGGCGACAGGTGGAGATCGTCGAGCAGATCGGCAACGCCCTCGCCTTCTGCCACCGCAAAGGGGTCCTGCACCGCGGCCTCGACCCGAGCGCCGTGCTCGTCCGCTACGTCGGCGACTCCGCGCTCCCCGACGCCGAGCGGCCGCTCTCCGTGCGCCTCTTGAACTTCCAGTTCGCCTCACACGAGGGCGTCACCAGCGGGACGCACCACCTCTCGGCCTTCAGCGCCGACCGCCACCTCGTGTACCGCGCCCCGGAAGTGCTCCAGGACGCGCGGCACGCCACCACGGCCAGCGACGTCTTCTCCCTCGGCGCGATCGCGTACCGGGTGTTCACCGGGCGCAGCCCCGGCGCGTCGCTCGCCGACCGGGAGCTGCTCATGCGCGCGGGGCATCTCTCCCTCGCCGCGGCGTCCGAGGGCCTCGGCGCGCCCGCCAGAGGCTCCGGCACCCTCGTCGCGCAGGGCCCCGGCTCACTCGATGAGCTCGTCGCCAACGTCACCGACGTCGACGCGATGGAGCGGACCTTCAGCGCCAACGACTTCGTGGGCTTCCTCCTCGACGTCGCCACCCGCGGCGACGCCGACGCGCCGAGCGCCGACCCCGACCCGCTCGAAGCCCGGCCCGGCGACGTGCTCGCGGGCAACCTCCGCGTGGTCCAGTTTCTCGGGAGCGGGGCGACGGCGAAGGTGTTCCGCGTCGAGCGCGACGGGCAGACCTACGCCCTCAAGGTGGCCCTCGACGGCGAGAACGACCAGCGCCTCGCCCAGGAGGCCACCGTGTTGGAGCGCTTCCGCAGCGACCGGATCGTCGCCCTCCACGCGCGCCTCACCCTCGGCGGCCGCCAGGCGCTCCTCCTCGACGACGCGGGGGAGAGCCTCGCCGAGCTCCTTGCTCGTGAGGGGGCCCAGAGCCTCGACTACGCGCGCCGCTGGGGCGAAGACCTCCTCCTCGCCCTCGAAGCCATCGAGGGCGTCGTCCAGCACCGCGACCTCAAGCCCGCCAACGTCGGCGTCCTCGAGCCCGGCAGCAAGAAGAAGCGCCACCTCAAGCTCTTCGACTTCTCCCTC
>JBILLV010000074.1:0-32316 GCA_044375895.1 Polyangiales bacterium
CGCACAACGTGATGGTCTCCTACGCGGGCGAGGTGAAGCTCAGCGATTTCGGCATCGCCAAGGCCACCTCGCGCCTCCACCAGACGCAGGGCGACGTCATCAAGGGCAAGATCGCCTACATGGCCCCAGAGCAGGCCATGGGCCGCGCGCTCGACCGCCGCACCGACCTCTTCGCCGTCGGCGTGATGGCCTTCGAACTCCTCGCGGGCCGCCGCCCCTTCCCGGGCGCCGACGCCACCGAAGGGGTGCAGGCGATGCTGCGCGGCGAGCGCGAGGCGCTGCGTCGGCTGCGCCCCGAGGTGCCCGTCGCGGTCGAGGCCGTGATCGACCAGCTCCTCGCCCTGCGCGCCGACGACCGCTACGACGACGCCACCGCCGCGCGCGACGCCATCGACGCGATCCCCGCGCTCGGCGGCGGCCACCGCACGCTCCAGCGCCTGCTCCGCGAGCTCTACGCCGAGGAGCAGCACTCGACGCTCCTCCCGCGCTTCGGCCCGGAAGCGCCGCGCGAAGTGGCCACCGAGCCGATGCGGTCGTTCGCGTCCATCTCGGGTGTCACCGAGCCGACGCCCCACACCACCGACACCACGCTGCCGGCCGGTCCCACCGCGCGAGGCGCGCACACCCTCACCGCCGCCCCGCAGGAGCCGCTGGAGCCCACGCTGGCGTCGACCCCCGTACCCGTTGTCTTCCCGGTGCCACGCGCGCCAGAGCCCCCGTCCGTGGCGCCACGGACCCCGCGCTGGCCCCTCGCGCTGGCGGGGGTGGTGTTCGCTGCCGCGGGGGTGGTGCTCGCGGTAGCGGTGACCGTGGCGCGGCGTCCTGTCGAGACGCGCCCGCTGACCTCCGTTGCGGCCCCTCGCCTGCCTGCGCCGGCGCCGGCGCCGACACCGACCGCCGCGCCGACGCCCGCAGCGCCCCCGCCCGTGGCCCCCGCGGCCCTCCCCGACGCCGCCGCCGTCCCCGACGCGGCCGCGCAGGAGGCGCCCGCGGAGGAGGGGCACGCCACGCTCTCGGTGGTCGCGATCCCGTGGGCGCAGATCACGGTGAACGGCCGCACGGAGGAGAACCGCGGGACCTTCCGCCTGCGTCCGGGGCGCTACCGGGTGGAGGCCGTGCAGCCCGGCATCGCGCGCAAGCGACGGACGGTGCGGCTCCGCGCGGGTCAGACCGAGACGCTGCGGATCAACATGTTGGAGGAGTGAAGGGGCGGAGGCGACGCTACTTGTTGAGCGTGTGGACGGCCTCGCCGATGGCGGCCTTGGCGGCCTCCATCATGGCTTCGCCGAGCGTCGGATGCGGGTGGATCGTGAGGGCCATGTCCTCGACGTAGGCGTCCATCTCCAGCGCGAGGGCGGCCTCGGAGATGAGGTCGCTGGCCTCGGGGCCGACGACGTGGACGCCGATGATCTTGCGGTCCTTCTTGTCCTTGCCGACCTTCTCCGCGATCACCTTCACGAAGCCGTCGGTCTCCAGCACCGCCATCGCGCGCCCGCTCGCCGCGAAGGGGAACTTCCCCACCGTGATGTCGAGCCCCTTCTCCCGCGCCTCGCGCTCGAAGAGCCCGACGGAGGCGATCTCCGGGTGCGTGAAGGTCGCCGCGGGGATCGCCCGCCAGTCGCGCGCGCTCTTGTGGCCCGCGATCACCTCGGCGCAGATCTCGCCCTCCTTGCTCGCCTTGTGCGCGAGGTAGGGGCCGCCCGACACGTCGCCGATCGCGTAGACGCCGGGGACGTTGGTGCGGCACGCGTCGTCGATCACCACGTGGCCGCGCTTGTCGAGCGTCACACCGATCGCGTCGAGGCCGAGGTTCTCCGAGTTGGGGCGCATCCCGACGGCGACGAGCACCACGTCGCAGTCGAGCGTCTGCTTCGCGCCCTGCACGTCGAGCGAGAGGCGCACGGTGCCGTCGGCGAGGCGCTCCTGCCCGGTGGCCTTCGCGTTCGTGATGAACTTGCAGCCCCCCTTGCCCATCGCGCGGGTGACGGGCGCGACGAGGTCGTCGTCCATCGAGGCGAGCACCTTCGGGAGAAACTCCACGACCGTCACCTCGACGCCGAGCTTCGAGTAGACGCCGCCGAGCTCCATCCCGATGATCCCGCCGCCGATGATCGCCATGCGCTTCGGCAGCGGCGCGAGGCTCACGCCCTCCTTGGCCGAGATCACCTTCTCGCCGTCGTACTTGAAGCCCGGGATCTCCACCGGCCGCGAGCCCGTGGCGACGATGATGCCCTTGGTGGCGGTGATGCGCTCGACGCCGTCCTTGGTGGTGACCTCGACGGTCTTCGCGTCGACGAAGCGGGCGGTGCCGTAGAGGTGCTCGGCGCCGTTGCCCTTGAGCAGCGTCGCGACGCCGCCGGTGAGCTTCTTGACGATGCCGTTCTTCCACGCCTGCATCTTCGTCGCGTCGACGGTCACCTCGCCGACCGTGATGCCCATCGTCGAGGCGCTGTGGCGGGCCCGCTCGACGAAATTGGCCGCGGCGATGAGCGCCTTCGACGGGATGCAGCCCCAGTTGAGGCACACGCCGCCGAGGCTCTCCTTCTCGATCACGAGCGTCTTGAGCTTGAGCTGCGCGCAGCGGATGCCGGCGACGTAGCCGCCGGGGCCGCCGCCGATCACGATGGCGTCGTAGGTCTTCGTGGTGGTCATCGGGTACTCGTGCGTCTCCCTTCCGAAACGGGTCGCGGTCCTAGCACGGGAGATCTGGTGCCCGGAAGCCGCATCTTCCACCCCGTCAACGCGGGGGATCGACCCCGAAGTCCCGGCGAAACTCCCGGCACTGCCAGCTCCCCCGCTCAAACTCCCGGCACGTCGTGCCCCGGAGATCGTAGATGCGACAGGCGTTGGGCGAGGCGTCGGTGCCGAGGTGGACGCAGTGCCCGTCGGGCGTGGTGGCGAAGGCGACGAGGCCGAAGTGTCCGGGTTGTACCGCCTCGGCGACGTCGTGGCGGCCCGCGCGGCGCCAGCGCACGAGGTCCTCGTCGGGGATGAGGATCGTCCCGCCGCGTCCGGTGCGACAGCACGCACCACAAGTGAGGCAATCGAGCGCGTCGTCGTTCACGGCGCGCGAGGGTACCACCCAAATCATGCGGCGCCGACGCGCGCGGCCGCGACCCTCGTTGACGCTGAGACGATCGCTTGCTTATAGTCCCGGCCCCGGTGGCACGATTCAGACTCCGATTTCTGTTGCAGGAGTTCGACCTCGCGGTCGGAGAGACAGTCATCGGGCGCAGCCCTGACTGCCACATCACCATCGACGACCCGCTGCTCTCTCGGCAGCACGCGAAGATCATCGTCACAGGCACGGGCGCGACGCTGCAAGACCTCGGCAGCCGCAACGGCTCGCGCGTCAACGGTCGGCTCACCGTGGGCGCGGTCGACCTCGCCGACGGCGACCGCATCCGCCTGGGCACGCAAGACCTCGTGCTCTTCCGCGTGCGCACCGACCAGCGCTCGACGCGCGCGACGGGCGCGATGCGGCTCTGCCAGCACTGCACCACGCCCTTCCCGGAAGGCCCGACCGCGTGCCCCCACTGCGGTCGTCCGGTGCGCGCGGAGGAAGACACCATGTCGGGCGTCTCGGGCCTCCCCGTCGAGCGCGCGTGGATCGTGCAGATGCTCAACGACATGCTCGATCGGGTGCTCCGGGCCGGGCGCATGCAGGAGGCCGAGAAGCTCCTGCTGCGCGTCGCCGAGGAGACGGAGACGCGCGTCAGCTCGGGGGAGCTCGACGCCGCGCAGTTCGGTCGCGTGGGTGACCTGGCGCTTCAGTTCAGTTTGCAGCAGCGCACGCCGCGGTGGACGCTGTGGGTGCTCGACCTGCACCGCCGCGCGGGTCGTCCGCTGGCGCCCGCCGCGGTCGAGACGCTCCACGCCGTGGCTGACCTCGAGGGCGTCCCCGCGGCCATCGCGGAGTACGTGAAGGCTCGTGAGGAGAGCGGCGCGGGCGACGAGGCCCTCCCTCGGATCAAGCGGCTCGCCGGGGCGACGTGACTGCGCGGGAGGAGGCGCGCCCGGGGGCGCCCCGCTTCCGTGTACGGTACCGCGGGACGTGGTACGAGCTCCCGCTCGGGGGCTTCGTCATGGGCCGCTCGCCGGGGTGTCAGCTCACCTTCGACGATCCGCGCGTGTCACGGCGCCACGCCTGCCTGCACGTCGAGCCCCACCGCGTCACGGTCGAAGACCTCCGCAGCCGCAACGGCACGCTCGTCAACGGCGTGCTGCTGCGCGGGCCGATGGTGCTCTCGCACCACGACGTGCTCACCATCGGGTCGCAGGAGATCTGCATCGCGACGGGCCAGGACGCCGAGGCCGCCGCGCGCGAGGGCAACCCCACCGACCCCGACGAAGCGGACCTCGGCGAGGCGACGCAGACCGGTGGCATCCCGACGGTGATCACCCTGCTCGACAAGGCGCTGCGGATGGGGAGCCACGACGAGGCCGAGCGGATGCTCGCGCAGTTCTACGGCGAGCTCGACAGCGAGGGGCGGACGCGGCAGCGCGTGCCCAGCGCGACGGTGGTGGAGAGCATCACGCGCATCACCATGGCCCACGCGTCGATCACCCAGCGCGGCGACTGGATCGACCAGCTCTTCTCCTTCTACCACCGCACCCGGCAGGTGATGGCGACGGCGCTCGTCGACGAGGTGGCGTCGCTGCTGCGTCGCATCCGTCACCCGCTCTCCGCGCAGTTGCGGCAGTACACCGAGTGGCTGATCGGAGAGAGCGACCGGCTCAGTCAAGCCGACCGCTTCGCCCTACAGAGGGTCGAGGCGCTCGTTCGGTCGATGCGGGGTCAGTCGGAGGGGTGACAGGGAGCGGGAGGCGAGGGGCGGTGGCGTCAGTTGGCGCCGGCGCGAGACAGGGCCTCACCGAGGGAGTGGTGATCCTGCTGGAGCTGGTCGACGTGCTGCTTGAGGGCGCGGAGGCGCGCGGTGTAGTCGACCCACGGGCGGTTGAGGTTCGCCACCGTGGTGCCCGCGAGGCCGGCGTTCGGCGCCACGGGGATGATCACCGTCCCGATGGTGGTCGCCGCCGCGAGGTCACCCGTCGTGTAGAACGACCGCGCCGCCGCCCCGGGGACCGGGTGCGAGAGCGAGAAGACGCCCTCCTGGCCCGGCGTCGGGGTCACCTGCACGAGCGTCGCCATCACGGGGGGCGAGTCCCCGCGGCCCGGCGCGAAGGCCACCGCGAGGCGCTGGTACTCCGTGCGGGCGCGCTGCGCTTCGGCGAGCGACGAGCGCACCATGGTGAGGGCGGGGCCCGACGAGAGCGCCTGGTGACGCTGCAGCTCGCGCCACACCTGCTCCAGCCCGATCTGCACCTTCATGAGCTTCGCCACGAGGTCGGGCCGGAGGCGACCCACACGACCGGCGTAGGCGTCAGGGCCGAGCGGCGGGTCGGGCGACTGGCTCGTGAACCAGGTGATCAACCCTTCGTCGACCGTCACCGAGGCAGCGGCCTGGGCGGGCGCCTGCCCCTCCTCGCCCTGCACCCCCGCGGCGGTCGCGGCGTGGTCGACCTTGTCCTTGAGCGTGGTGATGGCGCTGCCGGCCGTGTCGACCGCGCGGCGGATGTCGGTGATGGCGCCGCGGGTGCGGGTCTCTTCGCTCTTCGACGCCTTGAAGTCGCCGATGAGGTAGCCCGCGCCGAGGGCGATGAAGCCCGTCGCGAAGGCCGTGATGATGGCGCCGGTGTTCTTCCGGCCCACCTCGGAGTCGCTCACCGACTTCTCGTCGATGACGAGCCGGATGTCCTGCGCCCCCGCGGTCGCGGAGGAAGAGAACGGGTCGGCGGCCATCGCGGCGAGGCGCGACTGCTCGGCGGCGGCGCGGGCCTCGGCGGCGCGGGCCTCGGCGGCGGCGCGGGCCTCAGCGGCGGCGCGGGCCTCGGCGGCGGCCTGCTCCGCGCGCTGCTGCTTGATGAAGTCGGGCACGGCGATGTCATCGGACAGACCCGACGACATCGGCGGCGCGACGGGCGCGTCGATGAACGGTGCCTGCGCCGCGATCGGCGGCGCGAAGTCCCCAGGCGCGGCCGCCGCCGGCTCGGACGACGCCGTCGCGCCCGCACCGGGGTTGGTGCCCTTGTTGAGACGGGACCGGAGGTCCGGCTTCTTCTTCTCCTCACCTGCCATCGGGAATCTCAGCTCCTTCGCGTCACGCGCGGCCGCTCGTCGCCCCGCCGTTGCACGAAGCGCGAAACGCTCGGCATCTCAAGGGGCGCGCGGCGTCGCGACGTTATCGTCGCATTCTTCGGAGTGTCAAGGTAAACACACGCGCTGTGAAGGCCCTCCTGCGAAGCGCGCTGGCCGCCGCGAGCGTCGCGCTCGCGTGCGCCGAGGCGCCCCCCGACCTGCGGCCGCTCGCCCCGCTCCGTATGGAAGACGGGCGGGTGATCGCCCTCCTCCGCGAGGCCGACCGCGACGCCGAGCGCGACCCGCGGGCCACCGCGCGCACGCTGCGCGAGCTGGTGCTGCCGCGGGCGCGCGCCAACGCCGCGGCGTGCAACCGCACCACGGTGACGCACCCCCGGGCGCAGGCCCTCGCGTCGGAGCTCTGCTCGCTCCTGGAAGAGCGGGCCGTACGAATCGATCGCTACGCCGCCGCCCTCGCCGCCGACGACCTCGAAGCGCGCCTCCGCGAGGTGCGGGCGCAGCGCGCCATGGAGGACGACGTCGTGCGCATGGAGCGCCGCTTCGAGGCCGAGGAGCGCGCCCCCCCGCCGCGGCGAGGGTGCGGGCGGTGAGCGATAGCGCGACACCGCGCGCTTCGGGTATGGTGCGCCCCGTGGCAGAGCCGCTGCTGTCGGTGCGCAACCTGGTCACGGAGTTTCGCACCGACGAGGGCGCGCTCCGCGCCGTCGACGACGTCTCGTTCGACATCCCCGCGGGGGGCACGCTCGGCGTGGTGGGCGAGTCGGGCTGCGGCAAGAGCGTGACGTCGCTCTCCATCCTCCGCCTCATCCAGCCGCCGGGGCGCGTCGCGTCGGGGGAGATCCTGTTCGAGGGGCGCGACCTGCTCAAGGTGAGCGAGGAGGAGATGCGCAAGGTGCGCGGGGCGCGCATCGCGATGATCTTCCAGGAGCCCATGAGCTCACTCAACCCGGTGTACACCGTCGGCGACCAGATCATCGAGAGCGTGGTCCTCCACCAGAAGCGCTCGCGCCGCGACGCCTGGGCCCGCGCGGTGGAGCTCCTCACGCTCGTCGGCATCCCCTCGCCCGCCGAGCGCGCCCACGCCTACCCCCACCAGCTCTCCGGGGGCATGCGGCAGCGCGTGATGATCGCGATGGCCCTCGCCTGCGAGCCGCGGCTGCTCATCGCCGACGAGCCCACCACGGCGCTCGACGTCACCATCCAGGCGCAGATCCTCGAGCTGCTCAGCGAGCTGCGCGCGCGCCTCGGGATGGCCGTGATGCTCATCACGCACGACCTCGGGCTGGTGGCCGAGTTCGCCGAGGAGGTGGTGGTGATGTACGCCGGCCGCGTGGTCGAGCGGGGCTCCGTCCGGGCGCTCTTCAAGGGCCCGCTGCACCCCTACGCGCGCGGGCTCCTGCGCTCGGTGCCGAGCTACGGCGACAACAGCCGGGCGCACCGCCTGCCCACCATCCCCGGCGTCGTCCCCGACCTGCGCCACCTGCCCACGGGCTGCCGCTTCCGCGACCGATGCGAGCTCGCGTTCGATCGCTGCGCGGCGGAAGAGCCCGCGCTCCGCGACCGCGGCGGGGGTCGACTCGCCCGCTGCCACCTCGACGAGGCCCCGTGACTGACGCGCCCCCGCTCCTGGAGACGCGCGACCTGCGCGTGTGGTTCGAAGTCCGCCGCGGGCTCTTCGCGACGAAGGCCACGGTGAAGGCCGTCGACGGCGTGTCGCTCACCGTGGGGGCGGGCGAGACGGTGGGGCTCGTGGGCGAGTCGGGCTGCGGCAAGAGCACCCTCGGCCGCGCGGTGCTGCGCCTCGTCGACCCGACGGCGGGGGCGGTCGTCTTCGACGGCACCGACATCACGACGACGTCGCAGGCGAAGCTCCGCCCCTTGCGGCGCAAGATGCAGATGATCTTCCAGGACCCCTACGCGTCGCTCAACCCGCGCATGCGGGTGAAGGAGATCGTGGGCGAGGCGCTCGACATCCACGGCCTCGCGTCGTCCCCATCCGAGCGCGACGCGCGGGTGGAGGCGCTCTTGAAGCGCGTGGGGCTGCGGCCCGACCAGGCGTCGCGGTACCCGCACGAGTTCTCCGGCGGCCAGCGGCAGCGCGTGGGCATCGCGCGGGCGCTCGCGGTCGACCCCCGCTTCATCGTGTGCGACGAGCCCATCAGCGCGCTCGACGTGTCGATCCAGGCGCAGATCGTCAACCTCCTGCGCGACCTGCAAGACGAGCTCGGCCTCGCGTACCTCTTCGTCGCGCACGACCTCAAGGTGGTGGAGTACGTCTCGCGCCGCGTGGCGGTGATGTACCTCGGGCGCGTCGTGGAGCTCGCGCCGTCCGAAGCGCTCTACAGCGACCCGAAGCACCCGTACACCAAGGCGCTGCTCAGCGCCGCGCCGACGCCCGACCCGGAGAAGAAGCGCGCGCGCATCGTGCTGCAGGGCGACGTGCCGAGCCCCATCGACCCGCCCAAGGGGTGCTCGTTTCACCCGCGGTGCCCCATCGCCGAGCGGGGGCGCTGCGACGTGGAGGCGCCGCTCATCCGCGAGATCAGGCCGGGGCACCGGGTGGCCTGCCACCTCGCGGAGTAGGGCCGCGCGCTACAGGGTGATGAAGGGCTTCGTCTGCAGCTCGCGGAGCGCGGCGAGGAGCGTCTCGTGGAGGCGGCCGTTGGTGGCGACGACGTCACCGCGGCGCGGGTCGAAGGGGCCGCCGTCGAGGTCGGAGAGGACGCCGCCCGCCTCGCGCACCAGGAGCGAGCCCGCGGCGACGTCCCAGGGCTGGAGCCGCGGCTCCCAGTAGCCATCGAAGGTCCCGTCGGCGACGGCGCAGAGGTCGAGCGCGGCCGAGCCGCAGCGCCGCACGCCCCGCGAGCGTCGTGTGAGGGCCGCGAACTCGCGGAGGTTGTTGTCGTCGCGCGTGTGGGCGTCGTAGCCGAAGCCCGTGGCGAGGAGCGCGTCGAGCAGGCGGCCGGTGCCCGACACCTCGCAGCGGGCGTCGTCGCGCCACGCGCCGCCGCCGAGGGAGGCCCGGTACTCGAGGGAGAGGGCCGGCGCGACGACCGCGGCCGCGAGCACCACGTCGCGCTCGGCGAGCGCGAGGGAGACGCAGAAGTGCGGGTGCCCGTGGGCGAAGTTGGTGGTGCCGTCGAGGGGGTCGGCGTAGAGCACGGGCCGCTCGCCGGAGGCCGCGCCCCCGCGCTCTTCGGCGACGACCTCGAAGCCCGGGAGGCGCTCGCGGAAGCGCTCGCGGATGAGCTCCTCGGACGCGCGGTCGAGGGGCGTGACGAGGTTGATGCTCCCCTTGTGCTCCACCGCGGGCGCGTGTCGCCAGCCCGTGAGGGTCAGCGCCGCGGCCTCGCGGGCGATGTCGAGGAGGGTGTGGGAGATCTCGTCGCGTTCGTGAGGGAGGAGGGGCATGACGTTCGCCCCTGAGGTTCTACATCCCCGCGAGCAGTTGGAGAATGCGCTCGGTGGCCATGCTGACCGAACTTGCGCCAATCCCCGCCACGGAGCCGTTGTACTTGTTCACGATGCGCATCGTCCGAAGATCGACCACGAACAGACTCTCGCGGATGCCGTAGGTGGAGAGCGTGCGCGTGACGCGCTCCGCCGGGGGGTCGATCACGGCGGTGACGCGCAGCCCGTACGTGGTCACCCACGCGTCGAGGTTGGCCCGCGAGACGGGGCCGCCGGAGTACGACTCCAGCACCTCCACCACGGCGCCGCCGGCGTCGAGAATCCTCTGTCCTTGCGCAGCCAGATCACGGGCCGCGTTACGACAGCCGGGTCAAAAGAACTCGGAGACGTGGACGAGCGCGTAGGCGCGCCCGGTCTCGCGGACCGCCTGCATCGACGTGGGCGCGAAGGGGCGCATCGTCGAGACCACCGCCCCATCGAGGTTGGTGTAGCCCTCCCACGAGAGGTTCGCGAGCGTCTGGCCCTGGTTGCGCCCGTAAGGTCCCGCCGGGTACGCCCCCACCATCGCCATCGCGTCCGCGTCGGCGGCGACGTCGGGCGTCGCATCGGCGCCAACGGGCATGTCCATCGCGACGGGCATGTCCATCGCGACGGGCATGTCCACCGCGACGGGCGTGTCGACCTGCGCGACGTCGGGCGCGGTGACGTCGGGCGAAGTGACGTCGGGCGTCGCGACGTCCGGCGCGGCGTCGGCGGCGGCCTCCGCCATCGCGTCGGAGCTCGCGCCGGGCGGCGTGTTCGCGTCGCAGCTCGCGCTGAGGAGCGCGAGGAGGGCGGCGAGCGCGGTGTGGGGAGATTGCTTCATGGGAGACCCTGACCCTACCTTCTGGGGCGAACCCCGATCCATGTGACGTAAGAGATCCCGACGCCGGGGTCGGTCGCAACGGTGGCGCCGTCGGCCGAGACGCGCCCCGCCCCCACGACGACGGGGCGACCGCCGGTGATGGGCGGCGTGACGGTCTCGTTGCCCATCGCGACGAAGTCGACCGCGCTGCCCGCGGCGAGCCCGGTACGGTTGGCGACGCGCACCCCGAGGGGACGATCGCTGATGAGGTTGAAGGGGGCCAGCGCCCACACCGCCACGAGCCCGGCCTCCCGCGCGAAGGCCGGCGCCCGCGGCAGCTCGACCCGCACCGCGCGCAGGGTGCGACCGAGCGCGCCGAACTCGAAATCCTCGACGTCGAACTCCAGCCGCGCCCCCGCAGGCACCACGAGCGACACGTCGCCCGCGGTGAACGTCCCGCCCGCCATCCCCGGCGTGATCTCCATCCCCACGTCCTGGTACCGGGGCATGGCGATGGGGTCGGTGAAGGTCACCACCTCGGCCACCGGGTCGATCCCCGGCACCCACGCGCTCGCGTGGTCCGGGCGACCGTGCACCTGGAGGGTGTAGTTTCGCGCCGCGACGAAGTCGTTCACCTCCACCGAGAAGGTGCCATCGCCCGCGGCCATCGTGGCGTAGCAGGTGGGGCCGCAGTACGTGATGACGTGACCCCCGAGCGGAGCGCCCGTGAGGTCCACCGCGCGCCCCTGCACCCGTCGCACGCAGGCCACGCCCGCAGCGTCCGGGCGCACGGCGCATGGCACCACGTCATCGTCCACGACCTCCGCGGCGGCGTCGCTGGCGTCAGCGGTCGAGACGTCGCGCGAGGCCGCGGCGTCCGTCCCTGGCGCGGGCGTGGCCGTACCGCAGGCGGTGAGGAGTGTGACGAAGGGAACGAGTTGTCGGAGGGAGAGGGGCGACATCGCGGGGCGCACGACGGACGATACGCCGTCCCGCGCCCCGCGGTGTCAGGAAAGCGTCACATCCCGGCGCGGGCCGCGATGGAGAGCGCGTAGTTCTCGACGCGCTGGGTGGTGACGCCGGCCGCCGCGTCCTGCACGCCGCGAATGCAGACCGTGTAGGTGCCGGCCGCGAGGTTGGACGCCCAGGGGTAGAGGGCGGTGCGGTTGCCGTCGATGTGCGCGCAGCTGCCCGAGCCGAAGGGGCCGTTGAGCTGGGCGATCCCGCGGACGGTGGCGCCGTCGGGGCTGTAGAGGTCCATCGCGAGGCGGCCGCTGATGCCGACGCCGCAGCGGCCGTTGCCGTCAGAGACCATCGCGACGATGCGGCCCATGGCCGGGACGACCACCGAGTAGCAGTCCACGTCGAAGCGCTCGAGGGTGCCGCGGTAGACCGTGGGCGCCGTCGCGGCGCGCATCGCCACGTCCGAGGGGTTGTTGTTGGTCTCCATCTCGGCGGTGGTCATCGCGGTGCAGGTGCCCGCGTTGAAGGCCGAGGCGAGGCAGTACTGGCCCATCGGGCAGATGGTGGTGCCGTTGATCGGGTCGCAGGCCGCGCCCGCCGCGACGGTGCGCGCGCAGGTGCCGCCCGAGAGCGCCGAGCCGGTGCAGGTGAGGCCCATCGCGCAGGGCATGTCGCCCGGGCGGCACTCGGAGCCGGCCACGGCGCCGTCGGGCTGGCAGGTGCCCATCGACTGGCTGCCCATCGCGAGCACGCAGGAGAAGCCCGTCGCGCAGCGGGTGCGGAGGCGGTCGCAGGTCGCGCCCATCGCGACGACCGCGCCGCAGGTGCCGCCCATGCCGTCGAGGCGGCTGCAGGTGTTCATGCCGTCGCACTGACCCGTGGTGCTCGCGCGGCACGAGCCGCCGGCCGCGCCCTCGGCGCCGCAGAGGCCGTCCTGGCGGTTGGTGAGGTCAGAGAGGTAGCAGGTGTTGCCCTCGGGGCACTGGAGCACGGGGCTGCAGGCCATGTTGGTCATCGAGCGGCGCAGGCAGAGCTCATCGGCCCCGGCGCCTTCGCCGACGGTGATGCACTCGAGGCCCATGTCGCAGCGGGTGCCCGAGGCGCGGCAGCGGGCGCGCGGGCCCGTGCCGAAGGCCAGGCAGGTGCCGATCGCGGCGGCGCCGCTCGCGGTCACGCAGGTGGTCCCCATCGGGCACACCGAGCGGAACACGTCGCACTCGCCGCCCATCGTCGCGGCGCGCACGCAGGTGGGCGTCGTGTCGCTGGGGTCGACGTCGGACGAGCAGACGAGGGGCGCGTCGCAGCGCCCGCCCATCGCGCCCGCGGGGCGGCAGGCGCCGCCGATCTGGGTGCCGACGCGGCGGCAGACGCCCGACACGAAGCCGAGCGTGGTGTTGTTGCAGGCGAAGCCGTCGGGGCAGACGGTGAAGGCGTCGCAGGGCATGTCCGCCGCGCCGGCGCGCTGGCAGACGCCGCCGGCCGAGCAGGTGAGGCCCATGTCGCAGCGGGGCTCGCTGTCACGGCAGGGGGCGCCGGCGAGCGAGCCGCGGGGGCGGCAGGTGCCCATCGGGGCGCCGATCGTCGCGGCCACGCACACGAGCGGGTCGCTGCCCGCGGGGGCGTCACAGCGGTTGAGGAGGCCCGACGGGTCGCACATGCCGCCCATCGCCACGCCCGGGAGCTCCGTGATGTTGAGCTCGAACATGCCGCGGTCGACGGTGACGTTGCCCGTGCCGGGCGGGTAGAAGCCGCCGATGATGATGAACACCTGCGTGCCCCCCGGGAGCACCTCGGTGGTCACGTAGGACGACACGCGGCGGTCGGGCGAGCTGGCGAAGCGGGGGTCGTCGTCGTTGCAGGCGGCGGCCGTGAGGGTGTTGGCGCAGCGCGTGGTGACGTAGATCACCGTGTCGAAGTTGCGCGGCGTCCCCATGTTGGTGGTCGAGAGGTTGAGCGCCGCCGGCATCGCGCCCGTCGTGTACGAGTACACGAGCTGGCCGGTCATCGGGACGCAGGTGGTGCTCCCCGACGGGCCGCGGATCTGCTGCGAGGCGGCCGTCGGCATGCCCCCGGTCTGCGCCATCCACGCGGCGGTGGTGTCACCACGCACCGTGGTGCTCATGCCCATGCGCGCGATGGTGGTGAAGGGGAGACGGCCGCACATCGGCCCCGCGTCCACGCGGTCGGCGACGTCAGGACGGTCGACCGCGGCGTCCGCATCGGCGCGGTCGGGCGTCGCGTCGAGCTGGGCGGTGGTGTCAGGCATGTCACCGTCCGGCATGGTGGTCGTGTCGGGGGCGGCGTCGGCGGGCGGGGTGACGGGGTCACTTCCGCACGCGGCCAGTGACCCGCCCACGAGAGCGAGGCCAACGAGGGAGAAGCGCTTCATCGGTTCGATTCCTCCAAAAGACTTTGGATGCAGGTGCGCCCCGAACGCAGGGCGACTGGAAGGGGCGGCGGATACTCTCAAAATTCGCGCCGACGTCAAGGACCCCACGGATTCCGATGCGCCGCGCGCTAGCAAACGCGGCGCTTCCCCGCCTAGACTCGGCGCCTCCGACGATGACCTCCCGCCCCCGATCGCTTACGTTTCGTGCCCTCCCGCTGGCCCTCTGCCTCGCCGCCGGCTTCGGCGCCGGCCTGCTCGCCGAGCGCCGCGGCGAGGCGATTCCTCCCCGCGCCTCCCCCTACCGCCGCCTCGGGGTGCTCTCGCAGGTGATGGCCCACATCGAGAACAGCTACGTCGACCAGGTCGACGAAGACCGGCTCATCGACGGCGCCATCCGCGGCATGGTGGGCACCCTCGACCCGCACAGCTCGTACCTCAACGCCGAGGAGTACGCGCTCCTGGAGAGCGACACGACGGGGCAGTTCGGCGGCGTCGGGGTCGAGATCGACGCGCGCGGCGACTACCTCACCGTCATCGCCCCCATCGCGGGCTCCCCCGCGGCGCGGGCCGGCGTGCGGGCCGGCGACGAGCTCCTCTCCATCGACGGCCGCGACGCGCGCGGGCTCGACGTCGACGAGGCCGTGCGCCGGATGCGCGGCGCGCCGGGCTCCCACGTGCGGGTCACCTTCCAGCGCCGCGGCCAGACCGACCCGCTGCGCCTCGACCTCGTCCGCGAGGTGGTCCACGTGTCGAGCGTCGAGTCGCGGATGATGGACGGGGGCGTCGGGTACCTCGCGCTGAAGAGCTTCCAGGAGCGGTCGAGCGACGAGGTCACGCGCGGCCTCGACGAGCTCACCCGCGGCTCCGGGGGGCGCCTCCAGGGCCTCGTCCTCGACCTGCGCAACGACCCCGGCGGGCTCCTCGACGAGGCGATCTTCATCGCCGACGAGTTTCTCCACGACGGGGTGATCGTCTCGACCCGCGGCCGCGACGGCGCCGCGCAGGACGAGGCCCGCGCCCACGCCGCGGGGACGCGCCCCGATTTCCCCATCGTCGTCCTCGTCAACGAGTACACCGCGAGCGCGGCGGAGATCGTCGCGGGCGCGCTGCAAGACCACCACCGGGCGCTCCTCGTGGGCGTCCGCACCTTCGGCAAGGGGAGCGTCCAGACCGTCATCGACCTGCCCGACGGCGGCGCCCTCAAGCTCACCATCGCGCGCTATTTCACCCCGTCCGGGCGCAGCATCCAGGCGCAGGGGATCGCCCCCGACGTCCAGGTCGAGCAGGTGACGCTCCCCGACGACCCGACGCCCGGATCCCCCGAGGCCCCCGAGCGCGAGCGCGACCTCGATCACCACCTCACCAACAACGAGACCAACGACCCGCCGCCCGTCGAGGCCCCCGGGAGCGACATCCGCGACCTCCAGCTCCGCGTCGGGTACCAGCTCCTCCGCGGGATGATTCGCGACCGAAGCAACGCCGCGGCGCCTGCGCCTGCGCCCACGCCCGCGCACCCCGCGCCCCCCGCGGCGGTCGAGCGACGGCAGTGAGCCCCCGCGGCGTCGCCCTCGCGCTGTGCCTCGGCGCCCTGTGCCGCGCCGCGCGGGCCGACGCGTGTGACGAGCGCGACCGCGACGCCGCCATCGCCCGCGCCAACCAGCTCCGCGCGGCCGGCGACGCCGACGGCGCCCTCAGCGCCCTGCGCGACCTGTGGGGTCGGTGCCCGGAGGCGCGCGTCCTCGTGCAGATGGCCCTCGCCGAGCACTCCGCGAGCCGCTGGTTCGACGCCTGGCGCCACATGAACGAGGCCCTCGCCACCCGCGGCGACGCCTGGATCGACGCGCGCCGCAGCGTCATCGAGCGCGCCCGGGACGTCTGCCGCGAGCACCTCGCGACGGTGGTGGTGGAGTCCGACACGCGCGGCGCCGAGCTCTCCATCGAGGCTCAGGAGGCGGTGGCCCTCCCGCTCGCTCACCCCCTCGTGGTCGCGCCGGGGAGCCTCACGCTGGAGGTCCGCGCGCCGGGCCACCGCGCGCAGCAACGCACGGTGACGGCGCAGGAGGGGCAGACGCTCCGCGAGGTGTTCGCGCTGGTGCCCGAGGCGCTGACGGCGCCCGTCGTCCCGGAGCCGACCCCAGAGCTCACGCCCGCGCCCTCTCCGCCGCCGCGACCGTCGAGCGCGCTGCGCTACGCGGGCATCGCCGTCACGGCCCTGGGCGTCGGCGCGATCGCCTTCGGGGTGTACCAGTGGGCCGAGACCGCCTCGATCAACGACGGGCTCGCGGGGGCGGCCTACGACGGCCCCGAGCCCTACGCCTCGGCGCGGCGCTACCTCGATCGCACCGGTGCGGAAGGCTACTGTGACCGCGCGGCGGCGCAGCGGGGCGTCGATCCCGCGGCGGCGCAGGCACAGTCGGTCTGCGACGCGCACGGTACGGCGCAGGCGATGGCGCTCGCGTTCGGGCTCGGCGGCGTGGCCCTCGCCGGCGCAGGGGTCGCGATGATCGCGCTCGGCGGCCCGCGCGCCCACGCGGTCACCACCCGCGTCACGGTGGTCCCCTGGATCGCGGCGGGCACGGGCGGCGCGACGGCGTTGGCCACCTTCTAGGAGAGGAGCGGGAGCGGTGTTGCGACGCGCATGGATCGTCCTACTGGCAGCGAGCGTCGCCGCGTGCGGGCTGGCGCTCGACGCGGGCCGCGGGGAGGGCGCGTGCGGGCGCGTCGGGGAGCGGTGCTGCGATCCCGCCGTCCTCGCGGGGCGCGGCGCGACGGGCGGGCTGGAGACGACCGGCTGCGAGGCCCCGTTGACCTGCGCGTCGAGCGTGTGCGTCGAGCCCGCCGACGCCGCGCTGGACGTCACCACGGAGCCCGCCGTCGATGCCCCCACGGAGGCTTCACGCCCCGATATCGCCGACGTCGCCGACGACGCGCCCTCACGACCCGACGCCGACGCGGCCCTCGGGTCGGACGCCCTCGACGCGAGCGACGCCGCGGACGTGCTCGATGGATCCGACGCGATGGACGCGAGGGACACCGGTGACACGGTGGACGCGAGCGACGCGATGGACGCTGACGATGCGCCGGACGCCGACGACGTCACGGCCACCGACGCGCTCGACGTGACGGACGCGCTCGACGTGACGGACGCGCCCGACGTCACCGACGCCTTCGACGCGCCCGACGTCTGCGCGGCGCCCCGGCTGATGTGCGGCGGCCTGTGTGTCGACGTCTCCACCAGCCTGGTGCACTGCGGCGCGTGCGGGCGGGCCTGCGCGGTGGCGGAGCAGTGTCGGGCGAGCCGCTGCGTCCCGTGCGGCGCGCTCGGCCAGGCGACCTGCGCGGTGGGCGGGTGCCTGAGCGGACTCACGGCGTGCGGCGGGACGTGCCGCGACACCCGCGTCGACCTCGCCCACTGCGGCGCGTGCAACAGCCCCTGCGCCCCGAGCCAGATGTGCCGCGACGGCCTCTGCGCCACCTGCGGCGCGGCGGGGCAGATGGCCTGCGGAACCACCTGCAACCCGCGCCTCACGGTGTGCGCGGGCGTCTGCCGCAACCTCGTCACCGACGACGCCCACTGCGGCGCCTGCGGTGCGGCCTGCGGCACCTCGGCCATCTGCCGCGCCGCCGCGTGCGTGCCCTGCGGCCGAGCGGGTCAGCCCACCTGCAACGGCACCTGCGCGGGCCGCCTCACCGCGTGCGCCGACACCTGCCGCGACGTCCAGACCGACCCCGCGCACTGCGGCGGCTGCGGGCGGGCGTGCGACCCGGGGCTCCGCTGCGACGCGGGCGCGTGCCGACCGGGCCCGGAGCTCTTCGTCAACTACCTCAGCAGCTTCGCTCGCATCAGCGACGGCAGCTTCCTCGGGTGGGGCGTCAACAGCTCGGGCCAGCTCGGAGACGGCACCACGACGCTTCGCACCACGCCGTCCCCCACCCGCCTCACGACGGACATCGTGGAGGTGGTCGGCGGCACGCAGCACTCGTGCGCGCGTCGGTTGGACGGTACGGTGCAGTGCTGGGGGAGCAACGCGTCCGGGCAGCTCGGCGACGGCTCGGCCACCGCCGTGACGCGTTCGGTGCCGGCGGCCGTGCCAGGGTTGAGCGGGGTGATCGCGCTCGCCGCTGGGACGCTGCACACCTGCGCGATCCGCACGGGTGGGACGATCGTCTGCTGGGGTGGCAACAACAACTCCCAGCTCGGCACCGGCGACGCGCGCACCCGCACGACCCCGACGCCCGTCACGGGGCTCACGGGGAGCTTCGTCGCCGTCAGCGCGGCGGTGGCCCACACCTGCGCGCGGCGCGCGGACGGCGCGGTGTTCTGCTGGGGGAGCAACGCCAACGGCGAGCTCGGCGACGGGCCGGCGATGCGCACCGCGCCGGGGGTCGTGCCGGGCCTCACCGCCGCCGACGTCCGCGCGGGGGGGCAGAACACCTGCGCGCGGCTCGCCGACGGGACGCTCCGCTGCTGGGGCGCCAACCGCTTCGGCCAGGTGGGCGACGGCAGCAGCGTCAACCGCAGCGCGCCCGTCGTCGTTCGCACATCGGGGCCGGTCGCCGATGTGCGGGTCGGCGCCACCTTCACCTGCGCGCGCCTGGTGGCGGGGACGGTGCAGTGCTGGGGCTACAACGGCTACGGCGCCGTGGGCGACGGCACCACCGTCAACCGCGCCACGCCGGTGGCGGTGATGGGCCTCACGGGCGTGACGGAGCTGTCCGGCGGCGGCGGGGGGCACACCTGCGCGCGGATCGCGGCTGGGGTGCGCTGCTGGGGGTACAACACCAACGGGCAGTGCGGGGACGGGGGGACGACGTTTCGGACGACGCCGGTGGTGGCGATGGGGCTGTGAGGGCGCGCTTCGCCCTGTCCACCCGCCCCCCTCGCGTGCGACCCTCCGTGCCCATGCGCGCAGTAAAAATCCTCGCCACCGTGGGCCCGGCGAGCCGTGAGCCCGCCATGCTCGACGCCCTCCTCGCCGCCGGCGTCGACGGCTTCCGCGTCAACTTCTCCCACGGCGTCCCCGACGACCACCGCACGGTCGTTACCCGCATCCGCGAAGCGGCGGCGCGGGCGAAGCGCCACGTGGCCATCCTCGGCGACCTCTCCGGCCCGAAGATCCGCTGCGGCACCTTCGCAGCGGGCAAGGTCACGCTCGCCGAGGGCCAGGACTTCACCCTCACCACACGCGCGGTCCCCGGCGACGCGACGGCGGTGTCGACCACCTACCCCCTCGCCCACGACCTGCACGCGGGCGACACGGTGCTCCTCGACGACGGGCTCCTGCGCTTCCGCGTGAAGGCCGTCGCGGGCGAAGACGTGCTGTGCGTGGTCGAGGTGGGCGGCGAGCTCTCCGACCGCAAGGGGATCAACGTCCCCGGCGCGCGCCTCTCCGTCCCCGCCCTCACCCCGAAGGACCACGTCGACGCGAAGCTCGCCGCCGAGCTCGGGGTCGACTACCTCGCGCTGTCGTTCGTGCGCACGCCGAGCGACCTCGACGAGGCGCGGGCCCTCATCGGCCCGGACGTCCCGCTCATCGCGAAGATCGAGAAGCCCGAGGCGGTGACCAACCTCACGGCGATCATCGAGCGCTGCGAGGGGATCATGGTGGCCCGCGGCGACCTCGGCGTGGAGCTCGGCCCCGAGAAGGTGCCCCTGGTGCAGAAGCTCGCCATCCGCCTCGCCAACGAGCGCAACAAGCTGGTGATCACGGCGACGCAGATGCTCGACTCGATGATCCGCTCGCCGCGGCCGACGCGCGCCGAGGCCGCGGATGTCGCCAACGCGGTGCTCGACGCCACCGACGTGGTGATGCTCTCGGGCGAGACCGCCTCCGGGCGCTACCCCGTCGAGGCCGTGAAGATGATGGACGCGATCGTCCGCGAAGTAGAGGGCTCCGAGCTCGCCCGCGCGGCCGCCGGCGCGTCGAGCACCATCCTGGAGTGGAGCTACGCCTCCGCCTGCGCCGCCGCCGCCGCCGTCACCTCGCGCAAGACGCGCCTCGCGGGCATCGTGGTGTTCTCCAAGTCGGGGCACACGGCCGATCAGGTGGCGGAGTTTCGCCCCCAGGCCCCCATCGTGGCGGTCTCGCCGTCGGCGACCATCGCGCAGCGCCTCGCGCTCCAGTGGGGCATCGTCCCCGTCGTCGACGCCCGCGACGTGAGCCAGTCGGAGGCCGTCGAGCGGGCCGAAGTGATCGCCCGCGAAGTGCTCGGCGCGAAGCCCGGCGACACCGTGGCCATCGTCGTGGGGAGCCAGCGCCACACGGGCACGAAGGCATTTGTCCTCGACACGCTCGGGCGCTGACCCCGCGCCGATGGCCCGTCGCTCCGTCGAGGTCGACGTCCTCCGGGTCGCTGATGGCGCCCGCACCCCCACACGCGACGTCGTCACGGCCGAGGAGCCGCTGGAGATCCGCCTCGCGGGCGACACCCTCGCCGTCACGATGCGCACGCCCGGCCACGACCGCGAGCTCGCGCTGGGCTTCCTCCTCGCCGAGGGGCTCATTGCGGGCGCGGGCGACGTCGCCACCCTCACGCACTGCGGTCGGCCGGGCGACGAGGGCTTCGGCAACACGCTCGATGTCCTCCCCGCGCCGGGCGTGCGCATCGACCCCGACGCGCGCCACGACGCGCGCCGCGGCACGCTGATCACCTCCGCGTGCGGCGTGTGCGGGCGGCGCACGGTCGACGAGCTCCTCCGCGTGCGGGCGCCGTTGGCGGCGGGCGCGCCGGTGTCGACCGAAGTGGTGCTCGACGCGGTGGCGGCGATGCGCGCGCACCAGCGGCTCTTCGGCGAGACGGGCGGGTGCCACGGCGCGTCGCTCTTCACCTTCGCCGGGGAGCACGTCGCGACCTTCGAGGACATCGGGCGCCACAACGCGGTCGACAAGGCGGTGGGGGCGATGCTGCTCGCGGGGAGGGTTCCCCTCGCAGGCCACCTGCTCGCGGTGAGCGGGCGGGCGGGCTTCGAGATCGTGCAGAAGGCGCACGCCGCAGGGGTACCCGTCGTCGCCTCGGTGTCGGCGCCGAGCTCGCTCGCCGTGTCGCTGGCGGCGCGGGCGGGCGTCGGCCTGGCGGGCTTCACGCGGGGCCGCGGGCTCACGGTGTACGCGACGCCCGAGCGCTTCGCGGTGTAGCGCCGCGCCCGCGGGAAGGTGGTAGGGTCTCCGCCCCCAATGAGCGTCCGCGAGCGACTCCACCGCTCCATCACCACCCTCATCGACGCGCCGCCGGACTCGGTGTCTCCCGCCGCGGTCGAGCAGCTCGCGCTGGAGGTGTTCCACTGGCAGCGAGCGCGCAACGTGACGTACGCGCGCATCGCGGAGGCCGCCCTCGACGGCGCCGACCCGGCCACGCTCGATGAGATCCCCGCCGTCCCCACGGACGTCTTCAAGCACGCCCGCGTCGCCTGCTTCGAACCCGAGCGCGACCTCCGCACCTTCCTCACCAGCGGAACCACCCAGGAGCGCCGCGGCGCCCACCCCTTCGACGACCTCTCGCTCTACACCCGCGCGGCCCTCACCACGGCGCAGCGCTGGCTTCTCCCCGCCGCCCGCTACCGCCTCGTCTTGCTCTGCGCCGACGAGCGCGAGGCGCCCGAGTCGTCGCTGTCCTTCATGCTCGCCCGCTTCGCCGACCATTGGGGCGACGGCGCCTTCTGCGTGTCCGAGGGGCGCCTCGACCACGCGCTCGCGCTGGCGCGCATCCACGCCGCGCGGCGCGACGACGTCCCGGTCGCGCTGCTGGGCGCGTCGTACGGCTTCGTCCACCTCGTCGACGCGATGGGCGACGCGCGCGTCGAGCTCCCAGCGGGCAGCGTGGTGATGCCCACCGGGGGCTTCAAGGGCCGGTCGCGCGAGGTGGATCCCGACGCCTTCCACGCCCTCCTCGGCGCGCGCTTCGGCGTGACCCGCGCGCAGATCGTGGGTGAGTACGGGATGACCGAGCTGTCGTCGCAGGCCTACGAGACGAGCACCGCGGGGACGTACCAGGCGCCGCCGTGGATGCACGTGAGCGCGGTCGACCCGGCCACGCTGCGCCCGCTGCCGAAGGGGAGCGTCGGGCTCGTGCGGGTGGTGGATCTCGCCAACCTCGGGAGCGCGGTGGCGATCCAGACGAGCGACCTGGGGCGCGTCACCGACGCGGGCTTCGAGGTGCACGGGCGCGCGCCGGGGGCGACGCCGCGGGGTTGCGCGCGGGCGCTCGACGCGGCGCTCTCCGGGGCATAGCGACGCGGCAGGGGCTTGCGCACCCCGGCGTGAGTGCGGGATGGTTGCGTGATGCGCCCCGTCCACCACGACACCCTCGCGCCGGGGCAGGCGTTCGGGGGCTATGAGATCGTCGGGCCGGTGGGGGCGGGCACCTTCGGGGTCGTCTACGAAGCGCGGACGCGCTCGCTGGGCAAGCGGGTGGCGCTCAAGGTGCTGGGGCCGGCGTTCAGCGCCGACGCGACGCTGTCCGAGCGCTTTCGCCGCGAGGCGGAGATCGTGGCGCGGCTCCACCACCCGCACATCGTGGACATCTACGACCGCGGCGAGGTCGGCGAGCGGATGTACATCGCGATGGAGTTTCTGGAGGGCGAGACGCTCACCCAGGCGCTCAAGCGCTCGGGGCCGATGCCCGTCGAGGCCGCGCTCGCGATGCTCCTGCCGATCCTCTCCGCGGTGTCGGCCGTCCATGGGCTCGGGGTGGTGCACCGCGACCTCAAGCCGGGCAACCTCTTCCTCACCTCCCCACGCCCCGGTGTGCTGCACCCGAAGCTGCTCGATTTCGGCCTGGTTCGCGTGAGCACCGGGCCGAGCGACCTCACCCGCGTGGACGCCTCCCTCGGCACCCCCAACTACATGTCCCCCGAGCAGATCACGCGCCCGCGGGACGTCGACGCGCGCAGCGACGTGTGGTCGCTCGGGGTGATCCTCTACCTCATGCTGACGGGCCAGCGCCCCTTCGCCGACGCCAACGACCACCTCACCATGGTCCGCGTCATCGAACAGGACCCGACCCGGGCCCTCGCGCTCCGTCCCGACCTGCCGCCCGCCCTCGACGCCGCCATCTGGAAGGCTTTGCGCAAGGACCGGGACGCGCGCCACCCCACCGTGCGGGCCTTCGCCGCCGCGCTCCTCGCCTTCGCCGCGCCGCGCACGCGGGAGGACTTCGCCGCGGAGTTCTTCACGCCCCCCAACGCGCCCGCGCCGCCGGTCGCGCCCATCGTCGCGCCGGAGCTCCCCTCGCTCCCGCCCGAACCCTCCACGTTTGTCCGCACCACCACCGCGCCCCCCGACGCGCCGCCCGCTTCGCCGCGCGCCCTCTGGTGGATCGCCGCCGCCGCGGCCGCGTCGCTCACCATGCTCGTCGGCGCCTGGTACGCCACGCGTCCGCGCGCCCCAACGGCCGCCGCCGCACCCGCCGCACCCGTCGCACGCGCCGTCGTGCCAGCGGCCCCGCAGCTTGCGCCCGTCCACCCGACGACCGCGCCTCCCGCGATGGAGCCCTCGACCCCCATCGAGCCTGCCGCACCCGTTGCCATCGCAGCCCCGCCACGACCGCGTCCCACGCGCCCCCGCGACCTCCTCCCCGCACGGCCCGCGGCGCCGACGGTTCGTCGAACGATTCTGGCAACGCCCCCTGCGGAGACGCCGACGCACGACCCGCACGGCGTACCGATTCTTCAGTAGATGGCGGGCGCGACGGCTCGACGGGCGCACCCGGAGGGCTGTAGGCTCACCTTGGTCTTCCCCTGCGCCACGGACGCAGCGGCGACGACCCGATCGCCATGGACCCCAAGGCCACCACGCGCGCCGTCAGCGGACCTCCCTCGTTTCACGCGGGGGACACGGTCGACCGCTACCGCATCGTGCGCGAGGCCGGCCGCGGCGGCATGGGGACCATCTACCTCGCGCGCGACACCATGCTCCAGCGCATGGTGGCGCTGAAGGTGCTGCCGCGCGAGTACGTGTCGCTGCGTGAGCACCGGGAGCGCTTCGTGCGGGAGGCGCAGGCAGCGGCGAAGATCCGTCACCCCAACGTCGTCGCCGTCCACGACGTGTGCATGTCGTCGCCGCCGTACATCGTGATGGAGTACCTCGAAGGGGAGACCTTCGAAGCGCTGCTGCGACGCGAGGCGCCCATCTCGTTCGAGCGCGCGCTGGAGATCCTCCTGCCCGTGATGTCCGCGGCGTCGGCGGCGCACGAGAGCCGGGTGATTCACCGCGACCTCAAGCCCGCCAACATCATGCTGACGCGCGAGCGCGACGGGGCGCTCACGCCCAAGGTGCTCGACTTCGGCATCTCGAAGGTGGCGAAGGTGACCCGCGAGTTTCGCGCCGTCGCCCCGCGCGACCTCGAGCTCACCGACCGCGACGCGCAGCTCGGGACGCCCAACTACATGGCCCCCGAGCAGGACGGCTCGCACGACGACGTCGGCCCCTGGAGCGACGCGTACCCCATCGGGCTGATGCTCTACCGCGCGGTGACCGGGCGCCTCCCCTTCATCGGGACGAGCGCGCAGGACGTGCTCTACCAGAAGCACCGCGGCGGCTTCATCCGCCCCACCACCTTCCCCTTCGGGCTCCCGCAGGAGCTCGACCTGTGGATGGGGCGCGCGCTCTCGCCCGATCCGCGCCGGCGCTTCCGCTCGATGCGCGAGATGGCGCTCGACCTCCTGCGCTTCGCCCCAGAGCCCCTGCGCGCGCGTTGGACGCCCGTGTTCGACCCCGGCGAAGACCTCTCCGACCCTCACGGCCCGCCGCCCGAAGCGCACCACGAGGCCTCGCTCTCCATCACCGCAGACGGCGCGCCGTCGGTCTCGTCCCACCCGCCCCCGCCCAGACTCTCCGCGCGCGAGCGCTACCTGCTCAGCGCCCTCGCGGCCGTCTCGCTCCTCGCCCTCTCGCTCGGCCTCCACACGCTGCGCCGCGACCCGCCGCCCGCCGCCGTCGTCATCCAAAGCACTCCGCCCGCTCGAACCGAAGCGCCGCCGGCCGCATCAGAGCCGACGGTGCCCACTGCCCCGTCCGCCCTCGCGCCGCCCGCCGCGCCGCCTCGCCCGGTCGCGGTCCGCCCCGTACGACCGCTGGCGCGCGCGGGTCATGTTCCCTTGGGTCGCGGGGATTTTGTCACGATGCCTCCGCTGGGAGGTCGGCGATGAGGCCGGCGCGCGCCGCGGCCCTCGCGCTCCTGGTGGCGTCCATGCTGCCGACGGCGGCGTGGGCGCAGAGCGCGTGCGACGACGAGCGCGACCGCATCGAGGACGCCATCAACCGCTTCCGCGAGGATGACTTCGAAGGGGCCGAGCGCGGTCTCTCGTTCGCGCTGCGGAGCTGCCCCACCGACCCCTCCGTCGTCGGACTCCTCGGGCTCGCCCAGTCGCGGACGGGCCACCTCGTCGAGGCCGAGCGCAACCTGCAAGCCGCCCTCGCCAGCGCGCGCCACCCCTGGATCATCGAGAACCGACCCGTCCTCGAGCGCCGCTTGACGGAGCTCCAGGCGAGCCTCGGGAGCCTCGTGGTGACGGCCAACGCGCCCGACGCGGTGCTGCTGCTGCCCGACGAGCGTCGCGTGGTGCTCCCGACGACGACGCCCCTTCGCGTGCAGGCGGGGTCGTTCACGCTGCGGGTGAGCGCGGCGGGTCACCGGGAGGCGACGCGCGAGATCGAGGTCACGCCGCAGGCTGTCCGCCGCGAACGCTTCGACCTCGCCCCGGCGCCGGGTCGCCCGAGCGCCACCCCTGCGGTGGTCTACCTCCGCGATGATCACACGGTGACCCGCGAGACCACCCCGTGGCGCACGGTGGGGCTCGTCACCGCGGGCGTGGGCGCGGCGCTCGTCGTGGCAGGAGTGGTTCAGTTCGCGCGATCGGCCGAGCAGGGAGCGGCGACGCGCGAGGCGACGGTGGGCGACGGCGGGCGCTACGGGGCGTGGGCGACGTGGCGTCAGGGCTTCGGCGCCGACGTGACCGCCGACGAGCTCTGCGCCGCCGCGAACGGCGCGACCGCGGGGTCGGTCGACGTGCTCGCCCAGGTGCGGAGCCTCTGCGAGGACAACGCGACCACGCGGGCGACGGCGCTGGTGTTCACGCTCGTCGGCGCGGCCCTCACGGGGACGGGCGTCGCGGTGGCCGCGCTCGCCGGGGAGCGTTCGCGGGAAGAGACGAGCGCGCCGCGCGTCGTGGCGCGCGTCGATGCTCGGACGCAGGGTGTTTGGTTGACGGTCCCGTTTTGAGGAAGGAGGCAGCGGCGGTGCGGCAGGTGTCGGCGATGATGGCGGTCTCGGTGCTCCTGGGGGCGTGCGCCCTCGAGGTGCCCCCGCTCGTCGCCCGTGACGCCGCCCCCGACGTCGCCGACGCGATCGTCCGCGACGGCGCGCCGGAAGATGTCTCTCCGCCGCGCGACGTGGCGGTCGACCGCGGCCCCGCGCCCTGCCCCGCGGATCAGGTGCGCTGCGCCGAGCGCTGCGTGGCCCTCGCGAGCGACCCCGACCACTGCGGCGCGTGCGGCCTCCGTTGCACCTCGGGGGCTTGCCGCGCGGGGGAGTGCGTCGAGGTGCTCACCTGCGACGAGGGGGCGACCCGCTGCGATAGACGCTGCGTCGACACCCGCGCGAGTTCATCTCACTGCGGCGCGTGCGGCCGCGATTGCGCGCGGCTCCCGGGCACGGACGGGGCCTGCGTGGAGTCGCGCTGCCGCTGCGCCGCGGGCTTCGCGGACTGCGACGGCGACCCGACCAACGGCTGCGAGACCGGCCTCGGCGACAACCCCGCCCACTGCGGCGCGTGCGGCGCCCGGTGCGACGGGAGCCACGGCGTCCTCGCGTGCGAGGGCGGCGCGTGCGTGGTGCGCGGGTGCGCGCCGGCGTGGGGCGACTGCGACGGCGACGGGCGAAACGGATGCGAGGCGCCGCTCACCACCCCCGAGCGCTGCGGCGCGTGCGCGAGGCCGTGCGCCGCCGCCGATCACGCCGCCCCGGTGTGCGTCGTGGGGACGGCGCCCCGCTGCGACCTCGTGTGCGAGGTGGGCTACGCGAGCTGCGACGGCGACGCGACCAACGGCTGCGAGGCCGACCTGCAGCGCAGCTTCCGCCACTGCGGCGGCTGCAACCGGCCCTGCAACGGCACCTGCGTCGCCGGCGTCTGCCGCTGATCGCTACCAGGCCTCCTCCGGGCGGATGCACTCCGAGAGGGCTCCCGCGCGGCCGCAGCGCGCGAAGGAGCACGCGCGCCCGTCGCCGCCCACCGTGATCACGCCGACGCGCCACAGCGGGCGGCCGCCCATCCCGCTGGTGTTGTTGAGCCGGACGGGCTCGCTTTCGAACACGAGCACCCCGCCGCAATAGACGCGCACCTCCGTCGGCGTCGGCTCCGACCCGCTGTAGTAGTGGACCCCCACCGCGAACTGGCTCCCCGCGTTGGCGCGGGTGATGTTGATGTTCTCGGGGCCCGGGAGGTCGCTGGTGTGGTCGACGTCGAGCTGGGGGTTGTTGGCGTCGCCCTCGGGCGGCCACATCAGCACGCCGCTGGGGCAGAGCATCCCGACGCCGCGGTCGCAGCGGCAGTTGGCGTAGTAGCAGTCCGAGTTGTCGGGCGCGAAGGCCGCCCAGCGGCCGCCCGAGCGCGCGAGGTCGGTGAGGTGGAGGTCGATGTCGATGCCGCCGCCCTGCGGGTTGCACGAGCGGCACGAGCGGTCGCGGTTCCAGACGAGCTCGACGCGCACGGCCTCGTCGCCGCGGGAGAATGCCCGCGTGGTGCACGACGCGCTGTTGCCGCGGGGGTTGGTGGCCGTGAGCCGCCACACCCAGTCGCCCGCCACGTCGAAGGTGAAGCCCGCCGTCGCGACGTTGGGCGTGGTGAGCTCCGCGGTGCTGGTCGTGGGGCGAACCTCGGTGGTCCAGCGGTACGTGAGCGGCAGGCCGAGGCGCGACCTGCCCGTCCCGTCCAGCCGCACCGTCGCGAACGGGACCGACAGGACGTCGCGCGGGCAGGTGACCAGCACGTCGGGGTCGACGTGGATGTTCGCCATGCAGCTCCGCGAGAGGCCCGCGGCGTCGCGCGCGGTGAGCTGCACGGTGTAGTCGCCGAGCGCGTCGCAGCGGAGCTGCGTGGTGAGCGAGCCCGTCGGCGGAGTGACGACGCTGACGCTCCCCGTGGGGCGACGCGTGACCGCCCACGTGTAGCTGAGCGCGCGGTCGAGCCGGGAGGTCGCGCGCCCCGTGAGGTCGGCGACGTCGGACTGGTAGCGCGACTGGTCGGCGGGGCACACGAGGTCGATCGCAGGGTCGGCCTCCACCGCCGTCGTGCACGAGTCGGTGCGGCCCGCGCCATCGGTGACCGTAAGCCGAAGACGCCACGTGCCCGGCAGCGGGAGGAGCAGCGGGGTCACCGCCGTGTCGGGGCTCCCGAGCGGCGACTCCGCGGTGGGCCCCGGCTGCGCTTCGAGCGTCCAGCGGTAGCGCAGCGCTTGACCGAGCGAGTGCGTGCCCGCGCCGCGGAGGGTCACCGTCTGCGTCTCGACGGCGCGCTGCGAGGCCGGGCACACCGCGGTCACGCGCACCGGGACGTCGGGCGGCGGAGGGGGCAGGTCGGGCGGCGGAGGCGGGACGTCGGGCGGCGGAGGCGGGAGGTCGGGCGGCGGCGGCGGGAGGTCGGGCGGGACGTCGAGCGGAGGCGGCGGAAGGTCTGGGACGACGTCGTCGGGCGCGGGAAGGTCGGGGGCCGCGCCGTCGCGTGGCTCGCGGAGCCCCGTGCGTGATCCGCAGGCCGAGAGGAGCGCGAAGGCGAACAAGGACGGCGGAAGGAGCTTCATCGTGAGCGCGGACGGTATCACCGTTGTGCGGGCGGGAGGAGTCGGCCGCGGCGACCCGGCGGGGCCACTTTTGTGCGCTGCAACAAATGGCGTCTTGACTTTGCCGCCCGCGTCCCGATGATTCGCCCCATCGTCGTCCCCACCGTGCGATCGCAGCGTCGCGACCGCGCCGTCACCCGAAGAGGAATCTACCGTCATGACCAGCCGTGAGGTGTTCATCTGCAGCGCCGTTCGTACGCCCATCGGGGCGTTTCAGGGCGCCCTCGCCGACGTGGTCGCGCCGCGCCTCGGCGCCGTCGCGATCAAGGCCGCCCTCGAGCGCGCGAAGGTGTCCGCCGCCGAGGTGGGCGAGGTGTACATGGGCAACGTGCTCAGCGCGGGTGTGGGCCAGGCCCCGGCGCGGCAGGCCTCGCTCTACGCCGAGATCCCCAACACGGTGCCCTGCACCACGGTGGGCAAGGTGTGCGGCTCGGGGCTGATGTCCGTGGTGCTCGGCGCCAAGAGCGTGCTGCTCGGCGACGCCGAGGTGGTGGTGGCCGGCGGCATGGAGAGCATGTCGAACGTCCCCTACTACCTCCCCACCGCCCGCAAGGGGATGCGCATGGGCAACCAGACCGTCGTCGACGGCATGGTGCACGACGGCCTCTGGGACCCGTACAAGAACTTCCACATGGGCAACGCCGGCGAGATCTGCGCGAAGGAGCGCAACATCTCCCGCGACGCGCAGGACGCCTTCGCGAAGGAGAGCTACCGCCGCGCGATCGCCGCCCAGCGCGAGGGCCGCTTCGACGCCGAGCTCACGGCCGTCACCGTCGCCGGCCGCAAGGGCGACGTGGTGGTGTCGGTCGACGAGGAGCCGGGCCGCGGCGACCCCGAGAAGATGGCCTCGCTCAAGCCCGCGTTCGACAAGGCGGGCACCATCACCGCCGCCAACGCGAGCAAGATCAACGACGGCGCCTCGGCCCTCGTCCTCGCGTCGGGCGACGCCGTCAAGCGCCTCGGGCTCACCCCCCTGGCCCGCGTCGTCGGCTACGGCGGCGCCGCGCAGGCGCCGGAGTGGTTCACCACCGCGCCGGCGAAGGCGATCGACGTGACGCTGAAGAAGCTCGGGCTCACCGTCGCCGACATCGACCTCTGGGAGGTCAACGAGGCCTTCGCCGTCGTCGCCCTCGCCGTCGGCCAGGAGGCGGGTCTCGACCTCGCGAAGGTCAACGTCCACGGCGGCGCCATCGCCCTGGGGCACCCCATCGGGGCCTCCGGCGCGCGCGTGCTCACCACGCTCGTCCACGCGATGACCTCGCGCGGCGCGAAGCGCGGCCTCGCCACGCTCTGCATCGGCGGCGGCGAGGCCGTGGCCGTCGTCATCGAGCGCTGACCCCTCGGCGCGTAGCCCCCTACGCAGCCGCGGAGGGCATCGTACGCGTCGCCCGCGCGGAGTCTCACTTCGACACGTTCCCGCGCGAGAAGGCTTGACCCCGCGCTGTGCGCTCGCGTCTCATCGCGCCCATGCGCAAGCTCTCACTCACGCTCGCACTCGTGTCGCTCCCCTCCTTGGCCGCCGCCCAGCAGTGGCCCTCGGTCTCTGGACAGATCACCGTCCAGACCGCTCCGCCGCCGCCCCCGCCGCAGCAGCCCATGTACGTGCAGCAGCAGCCGCAGCCGCAGTACGCGCCGCCGCCCCCGCCGCCGGTGTACGCGCAGGGGTACCCGCAGCCGATGCAGCTCCAGCAGCCCCGGCTCAACTACAACATGGTGTACGGCCCCGAGCCCATGAGCTCGGGGGCGCGCGTGCAGCTCGTGGTGGGGCAGGCGGTCAACGGCATGGCGCTGGGCATCACGCTCGCGGGGGCCTTTGGGGCCGAGCGCCCGGCCATCTTCAGCGGCTCGATGCTCCTCGGCGGCGGCATCGGCGCGGTGGGCGCGCTGCTCGCGTCGCGCGACGGCGTCACCGCCGGTCAGGCCGCGGCGATCAACAACGGCACCATCTTCGGCGGGCTCGCGGCGACCTTCACGCTCCTCGGCCTGTCCAATGGCAGCCTCTCCGAGCGGGCGGCGTTCGGCGTCGTCGCGGGCGGCCTCGCGCTCGGCACGGGCGCGGGCATCGCGTGGGCCTCGCAGACCCCCCTCGGCGGCCGGGTGGAGTTCGCGTCTTCCATGGGCCTCTGGAGCGCCTTCGTCGGCGCCCACCTCTACCTCGCGACGCGCGGCTACGGCACCTGGGACGACCGCACGTCGACCAGCGAGTTCGCCGTGCTCGGCTGGTCGTCGCTCGGCCTGATGGCCGCGGGCCTCACCGCGGGCGTGCTCCTCTCGCCCAACGTCCCCGTGAGCGCGGCGCGCATGCGCTGGATCAACCTCGCGGGCGTCGGCGGCTGGGGCATCATCGGCCTCTCGTCGCTCCTCCTCGCGTCGGACGGCTCCTCCAACGACGCCCTCATGGCCTACTCCATCGGCTCGATCGCGGGCCTCGGCGGCGGCCTCGTGCTCGGCTACTTCCTCACGCAGAACACCGACACCTACTGGGAGCGGATGCACGAGACCGCGCGCCGCACCGGTCCGACGCTCAACGTCGCCCCCGGCGGCCCCGGCGGCAGCCCGGGCGTCTCCCTCGTCGGCACGTTCTGACGTACGCTCCGGCGCCCGTGCGCCGCTTCATCCCCCTCCTCCCGCTCCTCCTCGCCTGCCGCCGTGAGCCTCCGCCGCGGCCCATTCGCCCGCGGGTCACGCTCCCGCCCGAAGCGCCCGTGGTCATCGCGCAGCCCGAGCCCACGGCGCTCATGCGCATCCCCGGTCACGCGCCGGGCGACGCGGGGATTCCTCCAGCGCCCGATCCCCGCGGCGCCGCCCTCCTGGGGTGGGACCTCGCCCCCTTCGACGACGGCTTCGGCCGCGACGACGTCGCCTGGCTCATCCTCACCGAGCGGACGCCCGACGGCCGCCGCCGCGACCTCGTGAACGTGGGCGCCCGCGCGCAGTGCCGCGAGCTGGCGCCGCCGATGCTGCGCGCGGGCGGCGACGCGGGGCTCGTCAGCGCGGTGCGGAGCGTGCGCTGCGAGCAGCCCGAGCCCGCGGAGTTTCACCTCGCGCGCGGCGGCGACGGCGTCTGGTGGGTGGCGCGGGCGGGCTGCGTCCACCCGTCGCGCGCGTGCGGTCAGGGCCGCGCCCCGGAGGACGTCGTGGGCCGCGCGACCGTCCCCGCGGCGGGCCTCACCGCGCGCCTCGCCGGCGCCCTCGCGCGGCGCGACGAAGGCCCCGCCATGCCCGCGGCGGAGGTGGTTCGTCCGGCGCGCGAGGTGGTGGTGCGGCTCGTCGAGACCGACGCGATCGACGACGCCACAGGCCTCGCGGCGCACAACCTCACGCTCTTCGCGGCGGGCCGTCGGGTGGACTTCGGCGCGGTGACCGCGTGCCGCGCACCCACGGCGGCGGAGCGGCGAACGTACGCGATGCCCGCAGGCGCGCTGGTGGCCGTCGTGTGCGAGACGCCCGACGAGGGGACGCGCCCCGTGGCGGTGACCCGCGCGGGTGACATGCTCTCGGTTCGAACGCGCGCCCAGGAGGGAGACGCGGCGGTGATCACGCAGCGCATCGGCCTGGTGCCCGGGAGCGCGGTGACGGCGGGACGCTAACGCCAATGCCGGTCAGTTAGCGTGGGGCAAGCGTCCTCGGGAGTTCCCAGGGTTCGCAGGAGCTCACGCCTGGGCTCGAATCGGATCGCCCGCAAAGCCGGGCTCCCTCGTCGCGGACCCTCCAT
>JBILLV010000075.1:0-32295 GCA_044375895.1 Polyangiales bacterium
GATCACCCGCAAAGCCGGGTTCAAGAAGCCCCCCCCACGGCGTACGACGAGGGAGCCCGGCTCTGCGGGCGATCCGACGCGAGCCCAGGCCGAGCGTCCGCGAGCCCTGGGCACGAGAGTGCTTCCCACGTAGTGATTTGGGCACCGCGGACCTGCGGGAGAAACTACGGCTCTCGCGCCGGAGGCGTCCCCTTCACGCGCTCCCGCGGCCGGTCAGTTGAGCTCGGCGGCGTGCTGGCGGAGCACCTCGATCGGTGCGTACTCCAGCATCCGCTCGTGGGTGCTCTCGAGGATGAGGAGCGGCGCGCAGCCCGCCTCGTGGGCCTCGACCCAGCGCGCGGCGCAGAGGCACCAGCGGTCGCCCGGCGTGAGCCCTGGGAAGCCGTACTGCGGGGCCGGCGTGCTCAGGTCGTTGCCCACCCGTCGGCTGAACGCGAGAAACGCCGCCGTCACCCGCACACACGCCACATGGGCCCCGGTGTCGTTGTCGTCGGTGTTGCAGCAGCCGTCGCGGCGCCACCCGGTGAGGGGCGACGTCGAGCAGGCCCGGAGCGGGCCGCCGAGCACGTTGCGCGCGCCCTCGGTGGGGGCGTCATCCGCGGGCGGCCGCTTCATCGCGCGAC
Source organism: Polyangiales bacterium (assembly GCA_044375895.1). GTDB lineage: Bacteria > Myxococcota_A > Polyangia > Polyangiales > CAISKJ01. Next base: position 624 of record JBILLV010000075.1, read on the forward strand.
CGCCCCGCCGCGCTCGCTGCGGCTTCCATCGACGAACTCGATCACCTGGGTGGCTTCCATGCCGCGCAACAGAGCGCACCTCGCGCGGTACGTCAACCCGCACGCGGTTGGGCCACATCGTGCCGAACACTCGCCCGCCGACCTGCGCGGACGTCGCGTACGCCCGCTCGATTTTCTGCACGCCCCGTCTGGAACACCCCATGCTTCGGCGCGAGCCACGATGAACCTCAGAACATGGCTTCACGGGCGCCTCTTCGTCGGCGCAGCGGCGCTCGTCGGGTGCGGCGACACGGTGGCTGGCTCGGCGCGCGATGCGGCCCCCGACGCGGCGCCCGACGCGGTGACCGACGCGCCGCGCGACCTCCCTGACGCCGATTCGAGCGACGTCGCTCGCCTCGACGCGACCACCCGCGACGACGTGGCCATGTCGGACGCGGTCGCCCACGACGCGGCGCCCACGACGCTCGGCCCGCTGGCGTCGCGCTGCACCGCGCAGTTCGAGCGGACCGACGCCTTCTGCGCCGGGCCGTCGTGCGCGGTGACGGCGTTCGCTTCGGCGCGCTGTCCGAGCGGCGGCGCGGGGCTCTCGGTCGCGGCCGTGGCGGGCGGCGCGCGGGTGGCGTTCACCGACAACGACGGCTCCCTCCGCCCGACGCTCTTCACCTTCGAACTCGCCCCGCCGCGCGTCGGGGCGGAGGAGGTGCCGACCCGCGGCTGGCCCGCGCACGTCTTCTCCGCCACCCGCGGCGGGCACTACGTGATGGGCCTCAGCGCCGACTCCACCACGCTCGAGAAGGTGGCCCTCTTCGAACGCGACGCCGCCGGGTGGCGACGCACCGTGATCGACGGCTCGCCCCTCGGCCCCTCGGCCCCGACGCCCGGACTCCACCACGCCGACGGGCGCGAGTCCTTTGCGTATGCGCGGTTCGGCGAGAGCGACCCTGGCGACCTCGCCGTCGCCACGCGCGCCCTCGACGGCCGCTGGTCCGTCGCCTCGCTCCCGGTGGTCCCCTTCGGGCGCTACGCGCTCGCGACGGCCAACGGCGATGGGTCGGGCGACACCGCGGTCGTCCACTGGGTCTCCAACGCGCCGCTGCCCGGCAACCGCACCCTCGTCCTGCGGCAGGGGGGCGCGACGCGTCCCATCCACGTCCAGCAGGCCGGCAACACCGAGGACCACAACATCGTCCACGCGGTGGTCCGCGCGGGCGGGGCCTCGCCGGTGGTGTCGCTCCGCCTCGACGACGGGATTCATCTCTTCGTCCCGGAGGGCGAGGGCTTCCGCGACGTGCTCGTCCCCGACTCCGCGCGCGTCGACCGGCGCACCTGCCCGGGGGAGGGCGGACCCTGCGGCGGGCCGGTGCGCACGTGCACCGCGCGCGGCACCTACCTCGCAGCCGACGACCACGCGCTCGTGCGAACCGACGACGGACGCGTCTGGCTCCTCCACGCGCAGGTGGCGCTCGACCGGGACTACGAGCTGCGTGCGACGATGATGAAGGGCTCCAGCTGCGTCCAGACCACCACCGTCACCGCCGACCGGAGCCAGCACCGGGTCGTGCTCCGCGAGCTCGTCGGCGGCGCCACCATCGAGCGGCTTCGACTCGCGGGCGCGGCGATCCTGCCCACGGTGACCCTCGCGGCCGACGCGCACGGCGCGGTGATTCACCTCGTCCAAAGCGGCGAGGGCCAGGCGGGCTCGGCCGACGCGCAGCTCCGCTACGTCGCCCTCGACACGGCGCGCCTCCCGCGCTGACGGCTCGCCCGATGGTGCTCGGGGTCGAGGTCACCCGCGGCGCCGCGGATGGCCTCAGGGAGCGATCACCGCACGGGCGCAGTCGAACAGAAAGCGCACCGTCATGACCACGGAACCGGAGAGGGTGCCGCGCGTCTCGGCCAGGAGGCGGTCGCCACGCCAGCTCACGTCGAAGCGATCGGTTCGGCCGAGCGGCAGGCCTGCACCGCCCGGGTTTTCAAGGGGACCCTCCAGGTGCCACCCCGCTTCCCCGGCGACGAGCGGAATCGTGGCCGAGCCGCTCCCCGGCCCCAAGGCATCGATGCGCCACGAGAGGCCCTGCGCGGTGCGCAGGATCGTCACGGGGATCCGCTCCACGCGATCGGATCCGTCGTACCGCATGGCGGCTTCGTTCCACGCGAGGAGGTCACACGACCAGCGCCCGACGGGGTCGCGCGGGGGCGTCGGCGCGTCTGACGTCGCCGACGCATCGACGACACCGTCCGATGGGGGCGCGTCGGTCGGCACCGGCGTGGTGCGCCCCGCCTCCGAGGCACAGCCTGCGAACAGGAGGCACAGCGCAACGCTCGGTCGAAACATCATGGTCGGCTCTCCGGTGGACTCCAGAGCCTTTAGAAGCACCCGCGCATGCAGTCCCGGTAGGCGTCGTCGCAGCGCGCGACGCACGTCGTCGCCCCCGCCGCGCACGCCGTCCCGCACGTGTGCCAGGTCTCGTGGCAGGCCGTCCCGCACGCGGCCCCCGGCGGCTCGGCCTCGGGTGCCTGCGGGGCCGCGGTGGGGGAGGGTGCGCCCACGGCGGTTCCTCCGGCGGACACCTGCGCGCGCTGCCAGGCGTCGGCGTTGGCGGGCGCGGTGGCGGGCGGCAGCGCCCGGGGGTTCATCGCCACGTCTTCGCGCGGGGTCGACGCAGGGCCGAGCGTCGGCGCCACGGGACCGGGCATCACGCTCGTCGGGTTGACGCCGGGCTGCTGGGCGACGCGGCTGCGGGCGTACTCCACGCGGTCGACGCCCGCCCCGAACGAGTACGACTGGAGCCACGCCGACCAGCACTGCTGCCGGGTCTCGGGGGCGGCGCCGTTGTCGTAGTCGAGGGCGTAGCAGCGTTCGAACGCCCCTTCGCCTTCGTAGGCGTAGCGGTAGTTGGGTCCGCAGGCGGCGAGGGTGAGGGCAAGGACGGCGAAGCGCTTCATCCCGCCGACCATACCACCCAATTCTGTCACGCGGGGTTGAGCAGTCGGTGCGCGAGCTCGCGCCAGCGGCGGGAGGCCTCCTGCTGGCCGCGCATCTCGTTCAGCTTCGCGGCGACGCGCTCGCTCAGCGTCCCGCGCACCTCCTCGATCACCGCGCTCGCGGGAACCTCCGCCCCCGCCGTCACCGCGAGCTGCCGGTGGGCCTCCGAGGTGCGGCGGCAATCGGCGATCACGCGGGCCGTGTCGATGGGCGCATGGATCGCCTTGGGGAGGTCGGTCACCATCGCGAGGTACTGCATCGGGAGGTCGACCTGCTCGGCCACCTTCCACAGGTCGCGGGCCGACCACGCGGGGAGGACGGCGTTGAAGTCCCAGCGGGTCCCCATCTCCGCCGCGTCGATGGCCAGCTCGCTGCGCAGACGTCCGTCGCCCACGCCGTGCACCACCTCGCGGAGCGCCGCGTCGAGCCACGAGCGCTTCGCCCCGTCGACGCCGTGATCGCCCGCCCAGGCCACCTGACGAAACGCGAGGCGCCAGCGGCGGCGGTCGGGCTCGCGGCGCTGGAGGACGTTCATCGCGCGGGGGAAGTCCTTGCGGCGGCAGAGGATCGCCGTGTCATCACTCACCCGGGTGTAGTCGAGCACGATTCGCGAGGTCGTCATGGGGCTGTGGGTGTCTGTCGCAAACCCGCGGCACCCTCGTCAAAGAATCGGCGCCGATCAGCGCACCGGCGTCCCGACGGCGCCGCCCGAGAGGTCGAGCGACGAGGGCAGACGTCCCGGCGCGGGCGCAGGCGCCGGCGTCGGTGCGGGCGAGGGGACAGGCGTCGGCGGCGGCGGCACTGGGACACCCACTGGATCCCCGGGCTGGACGATCCCCGTGGGAGGCACCTGGATCACGGGCGCGCGCGCCACCGTCCGACACGTCCCCGAGGCGCAGATCTCCGAGCGACCGCACGAGCGACCGCAGGCGCCGCAGTTGGACTCGTCGACGGTGGTGTCGCGGCAGCGCCCCTCGCAGAGCACCAGCCCCACGCCGCAGTACGTGGTGCAGCGCCCGTCGTCGCAGGTCTGCCCGCGGTCGCAGCGGCGCTCGCAAGCCCCGCAGTGGTCCTCGTCGCGGGCGAGCTCGCGGCAGGCCCCGTCGCATACGGCGAAGCCCCGCGCGCAGGTGACCGCGCACGCGCCGCCCTCGCAGCGCTCGCCCGCCGCGCACGAGCGCCCGCAGGCCCCGCAGTGGAGCCCGTCGCTCCGCAGGTCGCGGCACACGCCCCCGCACGCGGTGAAGCCCTCCGCGCAGGTGAGGGCGCAGCGCCCGAGCTCGCAGCGCTGGCCCGCGCCGCAGCCGTTGTTGCACCCGCCGCAGTGCGACCCGTCGACGGCCGTGTCGCGGCACCGCCCGCCGCAGATCGAGAGACCCGGCGGGCACTCCTGACGGCACTGCCCGGCGACGCAGTTCTCGCCCGCGCCGCACGCGCGGTTGCAGGCGCCGCAGTGGGCCCGGTCGGTGCGGGCGTCGCGGCACGAGCCCGCGCAGTCGGTGAGCCCCGACGCGCACGACGTCACGCAGCGCCCGCCGTCACACACCCGCCCCGACTCGCACGAGCGGCCGCAGCCGCCGCAGTGGGCCCGGTCGGTGAGGAGGTCGCGGCACACGCCCCCGCACGCCGTGAAGCCCTGCGCGCACGACGCCACGCACGCCCCCCGCGCGCACACCTGCCCCGCCGCGCACGCGTGGTTGCACGCGCCGCAGTGGGCCCGGTCGGTGCGGGTGTCGCGGCACTGCGACCCGCAGAGCGCGAAGCCCGCCGCGCACGACACCGCGCAGCGCCCCTCGGAGCACACCTGCCCCGCGGCGCACGCGCGGCCGCAGGCGCCGCAATGGCGGGTGTCGGTGGTGAGGTCGCGGCACACGCCCGCGCAGTCGGTGAGCCCCGCGGAGCACGACGTGACGCAGCGCCCGCTGGTGCACTGCGTCCCCGCCGCGCACGCGACGCCGCACGCGCCGCAGTTGGCCTCGTCCTCGGCGAGCACCGCGCAGGCGCCGTCGCAGCGCGTCTGTCCGCTCGGACAGTACGCGGTGTTGAACCACCACGCGCCGGCTGCCCCCGCCACGAGGAGGGCGAGCGCGACGAGGGCGGGGAAGGTGAGGTCGCGGCGGACGAGCTCGAGCGCGGTGAGGGCCTCGCGCGCCGAGGGAATCCTCTCGGCGTCGGCGTGGGCGAGGGCGCTGCGGAAGAAGCGGTTCCAGCCGTGGTGGCGGCGCCAGAGGGGGACGTCGCGGAGGCTCAGCGGCGTGTGGGGCCGGTCGCGCATGAGCTTCTCGGTCGCGAAGGCGAGGCCGAAGGGGCTGAAGCGCTCAGCCGACTCCACCGTCCACGGCATCCGCCCGGTCAAACTCTCGTAGAGCACCACGGCGACGGCGAAGACGTCCGACCCGGGCGTGGCGCCGCCCTGGAGGTGGCCCACGGGCATGTAGCCCACCGTGCCGCCGAGCACCTGGCTCACCCCCTCGGTGGTGGTGCTCGGCGGCGCCGCGATGCGCAGCCGCAGCCGCGACACGCCGAAATCGATGAGCACCGCCGCGCCGAACTCCGGCCGCTCGTGCGCGTCGAGGGGAACGATCACGTTGCCCGGCTTGATGTCGCCATGCACCACCTCCGCGGGGTCGTCGGGCGAGGCGTCGGCGTGCAGCGCCACCAGCGTGCCGAGGAGACGTCGCCCGAGCGCGATGGCCTCCGCGGGCTGGAGACGTCGCTGCGCCAGGAGCGCGTCGAGGGGGACGCCCGGCTGGTACGACATCATCAGCGCGAGGGCGCCGCCGGGCAGCTCCACCAGCGCGAGAAACTGCGTCATCCCGTCGAGCCGCTGGGCCCGCAGCACGTGGGCCTCACGAAGGAGCGCGTCGCGGTTGTGCACCGAGTCGTCGACGGCGAGCTTGAGCGCGGCCGGCAGCGGGGCCTCGCCCGAGCGCAGGATCTCCACGCGATGGACGCTCCCCATCGCCCCCTCGCCGAGCATGGACACGTGGCGGAAGCGGAGCGTGCGCACCTGCGCCTCCGCGTCGCCGCCGCTGAAGTAGTCGAGGACGACCTCGGCCCGGTACTCGCGCCCCGGCTCCAGCGCCACCACCGAGGGGAGCGACACCTCCTCGGCCTCCCCCTCGCTGAGCAGCGGGAGCGTCCCCGCGGTGGCGTAGGGGTCGGGGAGGGCGGCGAGGTCGGCCCGCAGCGACGATCCGACGAGGGCCGACGGGTCGCGGGCGCCGCGGGCGAGGGCGACGTCGAAGAAGTCCACCCAGTTGCCCAGCGCGCCCGGGTGAGCCCCCCGCAGCGCCCCGGCGAGGGCCGCATGGAGCCGATCGCGGCGCGTCGGGTCGTCGAGCAGCGCGTCGAGGGCGGCGTCGGCGGAGAGGGCGAGACGCACCGCGCGGGCCGCCCACGGGAGGTCGTTGGGCACCTGCGCGAGCACCACGTAGGGAGCCCCCACCAAGAGCTCCCACAGGGTCGCCAGGGCGCCGAAGAGATCGGTCCCCGCGGAGGGGGCTTCGGAGGCGGCGAAGTGGCCGATGGGGACGTAGCCCGGGCAGCCCCAGGTGGAGGCCGTGCAGAGCGTCTCCCCCACCAGCGGAGCCACGCGGGCGGCGGGTTCGAACGCGCGCTCCAACGAGCTCGCGGTGGCGTCGCCGCTGAACGACCCGGTGATCGCGCTGGCCATCGCCCCGACCCCGAGATCGAACACCCGCACTGGCAGCGTCCCTCCGTCGCGACCGCGCGCACCGAGGAGCACGTTGGTGGGCTTCACCGCGCCATGGACCAGGCCGTGCTCGCTGTGGAGGCGCCCCAGCGCGTCGAAGAGCGAGAGGCCCGCGGCGCGCACCGCCCGCACCCGCTGCGACGGATCGTCGGGGGCGAGGCCGGTGACCCCTTCGACGTACTCGCTCACGATGCCCACCGAGGCGCCCTCCACGGCGCGGGCCACGCGGAGCACCCGGACGAAGGCCCCGTCGGTCACCGCGATGAGCGTGTCGCCCAGGGCGGCGAGGCGGTCGTCGAGGGCGCGGTCGCGGGGGGCGTCGACCTCGCGCATCACGCCAGGGCGAGCGCCGTGCAGCGAGGAGAGCGCGATGCGGACGCGACCGAAGGTGGTGGTGGCGCGGGCCTTCTGGAGCTCGAGGTCGATGCGCGACCCTCGTTCGGCAGACGGCGCGAGGACCTCGAACGACACTCCCATGACGGGGAGACTATCGACTGATTGGGGGAGGGGAGGCCAGAAAGCGGAGGGGGAGAAGTACCGGGGGGCGCGGATCAGTCCGCGGTGAGGCGCTTGAGCTCCTCGCGGATCATCGTCTCGGCGAGCTGCGGGACCACCTCCCACACCACCTGCTCGACCACCTCGCGGGTGAGCGCCGTGATGGCCTCGACCTGCGCGGGGCTGAGACCGAGGCTCGCGGCGTGGCCCTCGACGGCCTTCGCGGCGGCCTGCACGGCGCTGTCGACCGCGGGGGCCATCACCGGAGCCGTGGCCTTGTCGTGCACCGTCGGCGCGGGCTTCGCGGGGCTCGGCACGTCCACGGTGCGCGGGGCGGGCTCGAACTGAACCTCATCTTCCGCGATGGCGGCCGCGACGGGCTTCTCGACGGGCTTCTCGGGCGCCTTGGCCGCGATGGAGGCCGCGGGCACCCCCGGCGTGGGCGCACGACCCCCGCCCGGGAGCGGCGGCGGGCGGTGCCCCGGGGGGTTGGCCGTGGCCGTCGTGGTCGAAGAGGGCGGAGGCACGGGCCCGCGCGCGACGGGGTTGGCGCCCGTCGCCGGACGCGTCGCCACCGGGGCGGGCCGCGGGGCGGTGAACGGCGCCGTCTCCGCACCCTTGTTGTTGGGCGCCGGGGGCATCGCGGCGACGATCGTCGCGACGGGCTGCGGGTTGCCGAAGGGGGCCGTCATGTTGCCCGTGGTGGCCGCGGAGGGAGGCTTCGCGGTGGCGAGGGCCTGGCGCACCTTGTCGATGAGCACCTGCGACTCGAACGGCTTCACGATCGCCCCCACCGCCCCGCAGGAGCGCGCCGCCGGCTCGTCCAGCGGCGAGTGCTCGGAGTAGAGCAGGTAGATCGGGATCGGACCGATCCCGCCCTCGGCGCGGATGCTCCGCACGAGGTCGTACCCCGTCGAGCCGTTGGCCAGCGACACGTCCACGATCGCGGCCTGCGGGCGGACTTCGCGGATCTTGGCCACGGCGCCGTCACTCCCGTCGTGGGTGACCACCGAGACCTCCTCACCGGCGAAGGTCAACTCGAAGACCTTGCGCATCGTGGCGCTGTCATCAACCACGAACAACGTACTCGGCACGACCGATCCTCCTGATGCAGCGCCGCCGCGGAGCCCTCATCCAGTGCGTCGGAGCGGCGCGCGAAACAGCATGAAACCTCGACGGTTCTAGGTTGTTGGCTGTTCGCGTGTCAAGGATCACTTGGGCGCCGTTCCCCCCGAGGTGATCGGGCTACGTCCGAAGCTTGCACCCGGGGCCGTCCCGCACGGTAAGATCGCCGCCACGCGCGACGTTCCGTCACCTCCGGGCGGCGCCTGAAACCTGACGAACCCCACGAGACCCCTTCGATGCCCGACCCTGCAGCGTGGCAGCAGCCGCCCAACGACGTCGTCCGCCTCGGGCCGTACCGCATCCTGGCGGAGCTCGCGCGCGGCGGCATGGCGGCGGTGTTCCTCGCGATGCGCGAGCCACGGCAAAGCGCTGCCGGGCCGGAGCTCCAATACCTCATGGCCAACGGCGGCGCCCTCGGCGACCCCCGCCTCGTGGCCCGCATCGTCGAGGGGGCGCGCGACATCGCCGCCATCAAGCAGATTCACGCCCACCTCTCGCACGACCCTGATTTCGTCGCGATGCTGATGGACGAGGCCCGCATCGCCACGCGCATCCACCACCCCAACGTGGTGGAGCTCCGCGAGTGCAGCCTCGGCGGCGGCGACGGCCTCAACTACCTCGCGATGGAGTACGTCGCGGGCGAGTCGCTCTCCACCCTCATGCGCTCGGCGGTCACCAAGGGGCAGCGCATCTCCCCCGCGGTCGCAGCCTCCGTCGGGGCCGACATCGCCGGCGCCCTCCACGCCGCCCACGAGCTCCGCGGCCCCACGGGTGATCCGCTCGAGCTCGTCCACCGCGACGTCTCCCCGCAGAACGTGCTCATTCGCTACGACGGGCGCGTGAAGCTCACCGACTTCGGCGTCGCCAAGGCCGTCGGTCGCCTCCAGCGTACGCAGCCCGGCGAGATCAAGGGCAAGCTCGCGTACATGGCCCCCGAGCAGGCGTACGGCCGCGCCGTCGACCGCCGCTCGGACGTCTACTCCCTCGGGGTGGTGCTCTTCGAACTCGCCCTCGGCCGTCGCCTCTTCGGCGGCAAGTCCGACGCCGAGACCGTGCGCAACATCATGCAGCACAACATCCCCGTTCCCCGCTCGGTCGACCCGAACTTCCCGGTGGGCCTGGAGGAGATCATCCTCGGGATGCTCCAGGCCGACCCCACCCAGCGCTTCCAGAGCGCCGGGGCCGTCGAGCGCGCGCTCCGAGGCTTCGTGGCCACCGCGGGGGAGGCCGACCTCGACGGCCAGCTCGGCGAGCTCGCCCGCTCGCTGGAGCCCGCCCGCTACCGCGCGAAGACCGAGCTCGTGCTCCGCGAGCTGGTGACCACGCACGTCCCGTCGCCCTCGCAGCGCCCCGACGACGACCACGGCGCCCGCACCGTCGTGGCCTCGTCGCGCCCCGCCCGCATCGCGACGCACGCGGCCCCCAAGGCCAACGCGCGCCCCCAGCCGCAGCCCATCGACTCCGACAGCGAGGCCCGCACCGTCCCGCTCTCCGCGCAGGCCCGCCTCGCGGTGGAGTCCGTGGCGCCGCCCGCGCCGCGCCCGCTCGCGCCGCTCGACGTGACGCAGCCCACGATGCGCCGCGCCACCTTCGAGCCCGCCATCGCCGCCGCCGACGCCGCCGCGCAGGCCCAACCCGACCCCACCGCGCCGGAGTTCGCCAACCCCGTGAGCGGTCTCGAACGCACCATGGCCGCGGGCAACTACGGGAGCCCCGCGGCCGCCGCCGACCCGGGCATCGGGCAGACGCTGGTGGGCGCGGTCCCGCAGCACATCTACGACCAGATCGCCAACGCCCCGCCGCCGCCTCCGCAGGTGCCGTCGATGCAGTCGCTCCCGCCGCCGCCGGTGCGCACGTTCAAGACGCCGCCGCCCACTGCTCCCTCGTCGAAGGGGCTGTGGGCCGCGGTGGCGGTGGGGATGGTGCTCTTCGTGCTGGCCGCGCTCGCCGTGCTCACGCAGCTCAAGTAGCGACGCCCAGCCCCTTCAACGTCCCAGGGTTCGCCGAGCGCTCACCCTGGGACGTTGGCGACGGCAAACCGCACGACCCAGCGCACAGTAGCGACGCCCTACAGCGTCTTGATCTCGTCGTGCTCGCCGAACACCCGGCGCAGCGCGTCGGCGATCTCTCCGACCGTCGCCTTCGCGTCGACCGCGCTCACGATCGGCGGCATCACGTTCGCTCCGTCGCACGCGGCCCGCTCCACCGCCGCCACCGCCGCGTCGGCCTTCGCCCCGTCGCGAGCGGCCCGAAACGCCTGCAGCCGCGCCACCTGCTCGGCCTCCAGCGCCGGGTCGATGTGCTGCAGGGGGACGGGCTCGTCGCGCGCGTCGCGGTGCTCGTTGAGGCCCACCACCTTGCGGTCGCCCCGCTCGATCTCCATCTGGTAGCGGTAGCTCGCGTCTTGAATCTCGCGCTGCACGTAGCCCTGCTCGATGGCGGCCACCATGCCGCCGAGGGCGTCGATGCGGGCGAGGTACGAGCGGGCGCTGTCCTCCAGGTCGCGCGTCATCTTCTCCACCGCCCACGAGCCCCCGAAGGGGTCGACGACGTCCGCCACGCCCGACTCGCTCGCGATGATCTGCTGCGTGCGGAGGGCCAGCGTCGCGCTCTGCTCGGTGGGGAGCGCGAGAGCCTCGTCGTAGCTGTTGGTGTGGAGCGACTGGCACCCGCCCATCACGGCCGCGAGCGCCTGGAGCGTCACCCGCACCACGTTGTTGAGCGGCTGCTGCGCCGTCAGCGTCGCCCCCGCCGTCTGGCAGTGGAACTTCAGCGCCCGCCCCCGCGCGCTCGTCACCCCGAAGCGCGTGGCCATGATGTCGCTCCAGAGCTTCCGTGCCGCGCGAAACTTCGCCACCTCCTCCAAGAGGTTGTTGTGCACGTTGAAGAAGAACGAGAGCTGCGACGCGAAGTGCTCCGCGTCGAGCCCCGCGTCGCGCGCCGTCTCCACGTACGCGATCCCGTCGGCGAGCGTGAAGGCCAGCTCCTGCGCGGCGTCGCAGCCCGCCTCGCGCATGTGGTAGCCGGAGACGGAGATGACGTTCCACTTGGGCACCTCGTGGGCGGCCCAGGCGAAGATGTCGCCGATGAGCTTGAGCGAGGGGCGCGGCGGGTGGATGTACGTGCCGCGGGCGACGTACTCCTTGAGCAGGTCGTTCTGGATCGTCCCGCGCAGCGCCTTCGCGGGCACCCCGCGGCGCCGCGCGACAGCGACGTAGAGCGCGAGGAGGATGCCCGCGGTGGAGTTGATGGTCATCGAGGTCGACACCTCGCCGAGGGGGATGTCCGCGAAGAGCGTCTCCATGTCCTCGACGGTGTCGATCGCGACGCCGACCTTCCCCACCTCGCCGAGCGACATCGGGTGATCGCTGTCCCGGCCCATCTGGGTCGGCAGGTCGAAGGCCGTCGACAGCCCCGTCTGCCCCCGCGCGAGCAGCAGGCGGAAGCGCTCGTTGGTCGCCTTCGCGCTGCCGAAGCCCGCGTACTGGCGCATCGTCCAGAGGCGCCCGCGGTACATGTTCGCCTGCACCCCGCGGGTAAACGGGGCCTCGCCCGGGAAGCCCACGTCGCGCGCCAGGTCGATCCCCTCGAGGTCGGCGGGCGTGTAGAGGTCTTGCGCGTCCTTCGCCCCCGCGAGGAGCCCCTTGCGCGGCCGTTGACCCTTCGCTGCCAGCGGCTTGAGGGTCTCTTCGCGCCAGACGTCGGTTCCCTTCTTCCAGTCGTCCATCGCCGGTCGATCCTTCGTCCGCGACGGGGTTGAGCGCCGCCGCGAAACGTTCGATAACCGAAAGTCCCCGCCGTGGCTACGATCCTCCACATCGAAGACGACCCCCACAGCCTCCTGCTGGTGCGCAAGCTCCTCCAGGCCGCTGGGCACAAGGTGATCGAGAGCTCCTCGGGCATCGACGGCGCCCGCCTCGCGCAGGAGCACCGCCCCGACCTCGTGCTCCTCGACATCAACATCCCCGACCTCGACGGCTACGAGGTGGCGCTCCTCCTCCGCGGTCGGATGCCGGGCGTCCCCATCGTCGCCATCACCGCCGAGGGCGACCGCGCCACCTCGCTCGCGGTGGGCTGCGACGGCTTCCTCGGCAAGCCCATCGACGCCCGCACCTTCGCCCGCACCGTCGACGCCTTCCTCGGCGGCCACCGCGAGGCTCCGGCGGAGGCCCACGACGACGAGGCCCCCCACTCGGCCCGCGCGCTGCGGGCTCAAGGGAGCCGCATCGCCGCGCACCTGGAGTCCAAGGTGCACGAGCTCACCGACGCCAACGCGAAGCTGGTGGAGGCCGACCGGCTGCGCAAGGAGTTCTACCGCAACGTGTCGCACGAGCTGGCGACGCCCCTCACGCCGCTGGTGGGCTACGTGGGCCTGCTCCAACGCGGCGAGCTGGGCACGCTCACCGCCGCGCAGAAGCGGGCCGTGACGGCGATGGACGAGTCGCTCATGCGCCTGCGCGGCACCATCGACTCGCTGCTCGACGTGACGCAGCTCGAGACGGGCCGCATGCGCTTCGTCTACGCGCGCTACGACTTCGCCGCCGTCGCCCGCCGCGCCGTCGAGTCCCGCCGCCCCGCCTTCCTCCGCAAGAACCTCCGCCTCGTCGTCGACATCCCCGGCGCCCCCATCGACGCGGTGGGCGACTCCGAGCGGGTCGGCCGCGCGATGGGCCACCTCCTCGACAACGCCCAGAAGTTCACCCCCGGCAACGGAACCGTCGCCGTCGAAGTCCGCTCCAGCCCCACCCACTGCGAGCTCCTCCTCGCCGACTCCGGGGCGGGCGTGCCGGCCGAGTGGCTCGCCCGCATCTTCGACCCCTTCGTCCAGGCCGACGGGTCGACCACGCGTCAGCACGGCGGCGCGGGCGTCGGGCTCGCGGTGGTGAAGGGCGTCGCGGAGGCGCACGACGGCGGCGCCATCGCCGAGTCCGCCGCCCGCTTCGCCGTGGCGGGAGAGCGCCTCGGCGGGCTCCTCGTCCGCATGCAGGTCGCCCGCGCCCCGCGGCCCCGCGAGTAGCGTCATGGACCGCGTCTACCTCGACCACCACGCGAGCGCCCCGCTCGTCCCCGCCGCCCGCGACGCGATGGCGCGCTGGCTCGAAGCGCCCGTCCACGGCAACCCGTCGAGCGTGCACCGCGCGGGTCGACGCTCCCGCGCGTCGCTCGAAGACGCCCGCCTGCAGCTCGCCCGCGCCATCGGCTCGATGACCCGCGAGCTGGTGTTCACGTCGGGGGGGACAGAGGCCGTCGACCTCGGCGTCCGCGGCGTCGGCGAGGCCCTCGGCGTCACCGCGGTGTGGTGCGACCCCGGGGCTCACCCGTGCCTCCGCGCGGCCTGCGAGGGCCTTGCGGCGGCGCGGGGCGCTCCCTTCGCGTGGATCCCGCTGGTGGATGGAGGGGAGGGAGCGCTCGACGTCGACGCGTTGGGAGAGCGACTCACGCCAACCGCGCTTGTGGCGGTGTCGCTCGTCCAGCACGAGACCGGCGCCGTCACCGCGTGGGCACCGCTCCGCGACGACGCCCACGCACACAAGGCGACGCTCGTGGTCGACGCGGCGCAGGCGCTCGGGAAGGTCCCGCTCGACGTGGCGACGCTCGGCGCGGCGGCGGTGGCCCTCTCGGCCCACAAGATCGGCGGCCCCGCAGGCGTCGGCGCCCTGTGGCTCCGCGCCGGCGAACGGGTGACGCAGCGGGTGCTGGGCGGCGGCCAGGAGCGTGGCGTCCGCGCGGGCACCGAGAACGCGCTCGGCATCGTGGGCTTCGGCGCCGCCGCCTCCGTGCTGCGCCAGCGTCTCGACGCGATGCCCGCGGTCGCCGCGCGTCGCGACCGCATCGAGGCCGCACTGCGAGCGATCACGGGCGTCACGGTCAACGGGGCCACGCGCGAACGGGTGGCGAGCGCGTGTCATGTGACGGTGGCGGGCGTGGAGGGCCAGGAGCTCGTCGCCGCGCTCGACCTGGAGGGCATCGAGGTGTCGTCGGGCGCGGCGTGTTCGAGCGGGCGGGCGGAGCCGAGCGAGTCGCTGGTGCGGATGTACGCGGGCGAGGGGTGGCGCGCGCTGGGGGCGCTGCGGGTGACGCTGGGCCCGGAGGTCGACGACGACGCCGTGGCGCGGGTGTGCGCGGCGCTCCCCGAGACCATCGCGCGCGTCCGCAAGGGATAGCGCCGACGTCCGCCGACCCCTACCGCGCCTTCCCCACCGCGCCGAGCAAGGCCGCGCCTTCCGCCGCGGTCGCTTCCGCCGGCGCGCTCGACCGTCGCCGCATCCCCTCGATCGCCTCGATGAAGCCCTCCACCGCGTGCGACTGATCCCGCGCGGCCCGCTCCACCGTCTCGATCGCATCCGCGCGCACGGCGTCGCGCGTCGTCGCCCGCAGCCGCGCCGCCGCCCCGAGCAGCACCGCCGTCGGCCCCACCAGCGAGCGCGCCGCCTCCAGCAGCAGCCCGTCGCGGGCAGCATGCTCCGCGACCTCCGCGGCGCCCATCCGCGCGTTGTCGACGGCGACGGCGACGCGCCGTGCGAGGTCTTCAGCCAGCGGCAGCGCGAGCGCGTCGAAGCGCCGATCGATGCGCTCCACGCCCAGCACGAGCGCGCCGATCACCGCGCCGCGCACCACGAGCGGCGTCACCAGCATGGCGACGGTGCCGAGCGCGTCGAGCCACGCGTGGGTCGCGGGGTCGACGGCGAAGGACGCCAGCGCCGCGCCTTGCAACTGCTCCGACACGCCGCGTCGCGCCGTGCGCCCGAGGCCGTCTTCTCCGCTGAAGGTCTCCGGCCACACCACCGTCGCGCACCGCGCATCGCGCGACGGGTCGGCGTGCACCGACGCGAGCCGCGCGACCCCAGCGCCCTCCCGCACATCCACCACCGCCCAGTCCGCAAACTGCGGAACCGTCACCGCCAGCACGCCCCGCAGCGCCGCGCGAATGTCCGGCCGCCCGGCCAGCTCGGCGCCCACCGCCGAGAGGAAGGCGTCGCGGCGGGCGGCGTCTTCCAGGGCCCCGTGGGCCTCCATGAGATCGCGTTGCTGCCGCTCGGTCTCGCGGTGGAGCGAGGCGATCTCCGACAGCGCGCCCGACACCTGCTCCAGCGCCCGCGCGTAGCCCTCCGGGACGACGCACCCCACCAGCGCGACGCCCTCATCGAAGGGCTTCGCGCGAAACGACACCGTGAGGGCGCGCCCCTCCACCGCGAGGAGCACCTCCCAGTCGGGCACCTCCCGCCGACAGCCCGCGGCCAGCAGCGCCCCGAGCTTCGCCTCCGTCCCGCGGCGCACCACGTCGAAGAGGGAGGCTCCCTCCCGCAGCCCGAAGCGCCGGGTCGCGCGGCCGTCGCACCAGCGGACGCTCCCGTCGGCGCGACACACGAGCGCAAACTCCTGGCTGAGCGCCTCGACGACCGCCGCGTCGAGCGCCTCACGCACGGCGGCCGTCACCGCTTCTCGGGCACGAGGCCCGCGGCGCGCAGAGCGGTGAGAAACGAGGCAGCATCGCGCGCCACGATCACAGGCCCCACCCGCTCGACGAAGCCCGGGTCGTCCGCGAGCGCATGACCACCGACGGCGATGTGCGCCGCGGGAGCAGCCGCGCGCACGGCGGCGATGGCTTGCGCGGCGGCGGGGAGGTTCTCGCCGAGGGTGACCGAGAGCGCCACCAGCTGCGGGCGACGCAGCGTGATGACATCCACCAGCGACGCGATGGGAACGCCCGCCCCCAGGTAGCGCACCCCGATGCCCTCCGTCTCCAGGAAGTCGGCCACCATCTTCGCGCCCAGGTCATGGTGCTCCCCCTCGACGCACGCGACGATCGCGTCGCACGCGATCCGGCTCCGACGCTGGAGGTGAGGGTAGAGCCGCGCCAGCGCGAGGTGGGCAATCGCCGTGGCCTGGTGCTCCTCGGCGACGCCGATCCGGTTGGACTCCCAGAGCTCGCCGATCACCCGCTGGGCCGGCGCGATCACCCCGAGGTGGAGCGAGGGGACGTCCACGCCGCGCTGGATGCCCTCGTCCAGCAGCAACCGCAGCGCTTCGTGCCGATCGCCACGGAGCTGCGCCGCGAGGAAGCGCGAGCAGAGGTCGGAGATTTCGCTCGCGCCGTCCAAAGCATGGGGACTGTACAGGGAATGTTCGCGGGGGACAACTGCATCGAGCGGGGTGCGCCTACGGCGTGACCCGCACCCGCCGCGCGGCCACCCTGCGCCCGCCGATCTGCAGCTCCAGCGCGTACTCACCCGGCGCGGGCATCAGGGCCTCGACGATCATCCGTCGATCGCGCGCGGTGCTTCGCGGCGGAATCATCTCCCACTCGGGGCCGCGCACCCCGTTGCCGAACGCGAGGTCGAAGACGGGCGAGGGGACGCCGTTCACCAGCAGGCGAATCGCGTCGCGCGTCGAGGGGATGGGCGCGTCGTAGGGGTTGGTCGCCGAGATCTCCAGCGGCGTCGTGGCGCGAGCGCCCATTGGAATGGGGTCGGGCAGGGTCACGAGCCACGACGGGACCCGCACCTCCGGCCCGGCATCCTGCGGCGGGGGCGGGGCGGCCCCGTAGGGCGCTGCGATCACCGGGTGGGGAGCCTGCTGCGGCAGCGGTCCCACCGGCTGCGCGGCGCCGCTCGTCCGGCTCTGGCAGGCTTCGACGGCCAGCGTGGCGCCGAGGGCCGTGAGCCACGCGCGCGAGCCCCCGCGCGGCGCCTCCGGGAGCGACGCGCGAGGCCCCGCCCGCCGTGGTTCCCCGCAGAACGGACAGAGCGACTCGGAGACCCGGACGTGTCGAGCGCAAACCTCACAGGGCGACAGGGGGATCATCGCCGCGGAGCGTGCCACTACCGGATCACCAGGCGCACCCAGAAATCCTGCGCCCCCGAGTTGCGCACGATCACCTCGGTGCCGCTCACCCCGTCGCGCCCGTTGCAGTTCGGAATCACCTGGCACACGTTGCCGATCTGCTTCGCGAAGGCCCCGTTGGGCGTGAACGACGCCCAGCACTCCACGCTCACCGGCGGCCTCCCCAACCCGTGCTGAATCGCGTACGTGGTGAGCGCGCGCCAATGGAGCCGCGGGGTCGTCCACTCGCCGACGATCCACTCACCGCCCGGCCCCCGTTGGCCCATGGCCATCGCGACGGGCTGGATGTTCGCGCAGGCGTTCTCATCCGGCGGCGTGCCGCAGCCCACCGCGAGCGCGAGCGCGACGCCCAGTGGCCTCACGCGAGGTGCTCCGCGAGGTCGCGCGCGTGGTACGTGATGATGATGTCGGCGCCCGCCCGTCGAATCGACAGGAGCGTCTCCTTCACCGTCCGCGCGAGGTCGAGCCAGCCGTTGGCCGCCGCCGCGTGGAGCATCGCGTATTCGCCCGACACGTTGTAGGCCGCCACGGGGACCTGCACCGCGTCCTTCACCCGCGCGATCACGTCGAGGTAGGCGAGGGCGGGCTTCACCATCACGATGTCGGCCCCCTCTTCGATGTCGAGCATCACCTCGCGGAGGGCCTCGCGCTGGTTGGCCGGGTCCATCTGGTAGCCCGCCCGGTCGCCAAACTGCGGCGCGCACTCGGCCGCATCGCGGAAGGGCCCGTAGAACGCGCTCGCGTACTTCACCGCGTACGACATCACGATCACCTCGTCGTGGCCCCGCGCGTCGAGCGCCTTGCGCACCGCGCCGATGCGCCCGTCCATCATGTCGCTCGGCGCGATCACGTCGGCCCCGGCATCGGCGTACACCGTCGCGATGCGGGCGAGCCGCTCCACCGTGGCGTCGTTGTCGACGTCGACGCTGCCGTCCTGGCGCTTCCGCAGCACGCCGCAGTGGCCGTGCGAGGTGTACTCGTCGACGCACACGTCGGCCATGAGCACGGCGCCCGGCAGCTCGGCGCGAATCGCCTTCAGGGCCGTGGGGACGGGGCCGCGCGGGTCCCACGCGCCGCTCCCCTCGTCGTCCTTGGTCTCGGGCAGCCCGAAGAGCAGAAAGCTCCGCACGCCGAGGCCCCACAGCGCGCGCGCCTCGGCCACCGCGAGGTCGGTGGAGAGCTGCGCGTGGCCGGGCATCGAGTGGATCGGCTTGCGACGACCCTCACCGAGCGTGGTGAAGAGCGGGGCGACGAGCTGCTCGGGCCGGAGCGAGGTCTCGCGCACCATCGCGCGGATGACGGGGTTGCGGCGGAGACGGCGAGGGCGGTGGATGGGGAAGGTCATGGTCTCTCCAGGGCGAGTGAAAAGTGAGCGCGGAGCGCGTCGAGCAGCCCCGCCACGGTGTACGTCTCGGCCTCGACGGCGACGGTGAGCCCGCGCGCTCGAGCCGTCTTCGAGGTGACCGGCCCGATCGACGCCACCACCGTACGGGCAAGCAGCGCTGCGGCATCATCCCCGAGCGCGTCGCACACGTTCGTCACGGTCGACGACGAGGTGAAGGTCACGGCGTCCACGGCCCCTTCAGCGAGCCGCGCGCGCAACGAGGCGATGTCGTCCGCGGGCGCCGCGACGGTCTTGTACACCGGCACCACGTCGACCTCGACGGCCGCCGCCCGCAGCGCGTCGGGGAGCGCGTCGCGGGCCACCTCCGCTCGGGCGAGCAGGGCGCGGGCTCCGGTCGCGCGGTCGCCGAGCGCGGTCAACACGTCGCGGGCGAGGGCCTCGCCGACAAACTCCTTCGCCACCAGGTCGGCCCTCACACCCCGGGAGCGCAGGCTCTCCGCGGTGGCCGGACCGATGGCGGCGACCAGCGTCCGCCCGAAGGTCCGCGCGTCGAGCGAGCGAGCGTCGAGCGCGCGGAAGAAGCGATCGACCCCGTTGTGGCTCGTGAACAGCGCCGCCGCGTAGCGCCCCGCCGCGAGGTCGTCGATGGCGCGGGCGAGGGGAGCCTCGTCGCTCGCGGGCTCGAAGCCGATGGCCGGAAACTCCAGCGCCTCCGCCCCCTCCTCGACGAGCGCGTCGACCATCGCGGGGCTCTGCTCCTTCGCGCGGGTCACCACCACGCGACGTCCGAAGAGCGGCCCCACGTCCCACCAGCGCAGCCGCTCGCGCAGCGCCACCACGTCGCCCACCACCACCAGCGCGGGGGCGGCGACCGGCGCGGCCTCACACGCGTCCGCGAGGGTGGCCACGGTCGCGCTCACCACGCGCTGCTCCGGGTGCGTCCCCCACGAGATCACCGCCGCGGGGGTGCTCCCGTCGCGCCCGTGGGCGACGAGGGCGGCCAGGTCTTCGCGCAGCCGATGGACGCCCATGTACAGCACCAGCGTCTGTGTGGCAGCGGCGAGGCGCGACCAGTCGTGGGCGCTTCGAAGCTTCCCCGGTCGCTCGGTGGCCGTGACGAGCGCGATGGACGACGACAGGTCGCGGTGGCTCAACGGGATGCCCGCGTACGCCGTCGCGCCGAGCGCCGCCGTCACCCCCGGCACGATCTCGAAGGGCACCCCATGGGACGAGAGAAACTCACACTCCTCAGCGCCGCGGCCGAAGAGCATCGGGTCGCCGCCCTTGAGCCGCGCCACCCGACGCCCCTGGGTCGCTCGGTAGAGCAGCAGGTGGTTGATCTCCTCCTGCGTCGCGCTCTCGGCCCCCTTGCGCTTGCCGACGAAGAGGCGCTCGGCGTCGGGGCGCGCGTGGCGCAGCACGGCGGGGTGCAGGAGGGCGTCGTAGACGACGACGTCAGCGCGCGCGATCACGCGAGCGCCGCGGAGCGTGAGGAGCCCCGGGTCACCAGGGCCGACACCGACGAGGGAGACCAGACCGGTCACGGGACGGAGGTGTAGACCACACCTCCGCGCGCCCGTCGAGTTGACAGTGCCCCCTTCCCTCCGCTAGGTGCGGGCCGTGCGACCCCACTGGATCCTGTGCCTCGCCCTCGTGGCCTCCTGCCGTCGCCAACCCTCCCCCCCCGAACAGACCAACGAGTCCGCGCCCGGCCCCGCGACCCCGGCGCAGCCGCCGGCGGTGCAGGGTCCCGCGGTGGTGCTCCACACCCGCGGCAACGGTCGTGTGCCAGTGCAGGTGGAGGTGGCCCGCACCGACGCCCAGCGGATGCGCGGGCTGATGTTTCGCCGCGAGATGGCCGAGTCGGCGGGGATGATCTTCTTGTTCCCTGGCGAGTCGCACCAGACCTTCTGGATGCGCAACACGCTCATTCCCCTCGACATGATCTTCATCAAGGCCGACCGGACGATCCTCGGGATCTACCGCAACGCCGTCCCCGAGACCGACGACCCGCGCGACGTGCCGGGCGACTCGCAGTACGTCCTCGAGGTCAACGGCGGCTTCTGCCAGCGCCACAACGTCAACGCCGGCGACCGCGTGGAGTTCATCGACCTCCCGCCGGCCCCCCTGGAGTGACGCGTCCCGCGCACCCACCGCAACCCTCTGGAGACTCGCGCACCGTGACCCCTCGCATCGTGATCGCCTCCCTCGCGCTCCTCGCCGCGTGCAAGCTCACGCCGCCGCCGGAGCCCTCGTCCAACGCCTATAGCAACACCCCCACGTCCGCGCCGACCCCCGCGCCGACGCCGCCTCCCCAGCGCGCCGAACCGCCCCCGCCGCCGCCCACCGCAGCGCGCGACGTCCGCCGCGCGCCGCGGGTGATGGAGCCGACCTCGCCCGACCCGAAGGGCGGCCGCTTCACGCTCGCTCAGGCCACGGAAGGTCTCCCGCCCGGCAGCACGCTGTCGGCCGAGATCGAGACCTCGATGGGCACCTTCAACTGCACGCTCCTCGGTGACCGGGCGCCCCTCACGGTGGCCAACTTCATCGGCCTCGCCCGCGGGCTGCGCGACTTCTGGGATCCGGTCGAGGGGACCTGGGCGCGGCGTCCCTTCTACGACGGCTCGGTGTTCCACCGGGTGATCCCGGACTTCATGATCCAGGGCGGCGATTTCCTCCGCTCGGGGATGGGCGGCGTCGGCTACGAGATCCCCGACGAGAACGTCACGGGTCACAACGCCGGCGGCCAGCTCTGCATGGCCAACCACGGCCCCAACACCAACGGCGGGCAGTTTTTTATTACCGAGACGGGCAAGGACCATCTCGACGGGAGCTACTCGATCTTCGGCACCTGCACCCCGACCGACCTCGTCGTCCGCATCGCCCGCGTCCCGCGCAGTGAGCGCGACACGCCCAACGAGCCCGTCGAGATCCGCCACGTCCGCATCACCCGCCGCTGAACGTCCGTTCAATCGCAGGGGACGTTTCCGCGCGTCGCGTCGATGACGCGAGGTGATGAAGCCCGTCCCCACGCACCACCGCGCCGTCGCCCTCCTCCTCGCGGTCGCCTCCGTCGCGGCCATCGCCCGCGCCGCGCCGCCGCCCGTCGTCGCCCCGCTCGCGCGCGAAGCCCCCGCCCGTCAGCCGCAGCGCATCGACCCTCGCACCGCGGATTGCCGTGCGCTCGAAGAGCTCCCGGGCGTCGGGCCCGCCATCGCGCGTCGCATCGTGGCGGCGCGGGCGAGGGGCGTGGTGTTCCGTCGTGCGGAAGACCTCCTGCGCGTACGGGGCATCGGCCCGGCGAAGCTCGCCCGGATGCGCGACCGTCTCGACTTCGGCGATCAGCCCGTCACGGGTCGAAGCGCCACGACACGCCCGCCGTGACGGTGAGAAGGTCGCCCGCCCGCGCGCTGTCGAGGAAGGGGTACGCGTAGGCTCCCTGGAGGTCGAGGGCGAGGTTGCGTTGCAAGAGCCAGCTCAGACCGAGCCGCGCCTCCAGTGACGGCGTCCACCAGATCGCGTCGGGCGCGAAGAACACATCGGCCCTCGCCCCGACCCCCACGTACGGAACCACCCGCAGGTAGTCGAACGCATAGGTGACCCCCACCGCGAGCCCGGCGCCGTGCCGCGGCGAGCGGGACTCGCGCTCGGGGAGCCCGAGGGTGTACCCACCGTTGGCGTACAGGCTGAAGGCGTCGTTGAGGCCCCAGGAGGCGTTCGCGTCGACGGCGAGGCCGGGGCTCCCGTGGGTGCCCGACACGTACGAGAAGCCTGCGCGCCCGGTGAGTTGGAGCTGCCGCTCGATCGCCGCGGCGGGGCTCACGGCGAGGCAGAGGGCGAGAAACGCGGCGACGACCGGGGGGCGCATGGGTGTCGAGTGCATAGCAAACCCGACGACGCATTGCATCGCGTCGGTTGACTGGCGGGGGCGGGTGTGTAGAGTCCCGCGCCCGAGCGCCCACCCACTGGCGCCCGCATGAAGGATCGAACGCAGCGATGGCTTCCGAGAACGACCGCGAGAACGACCGGGACGAAGACGAGCGCGACGAGGACGAGGGCGACCTCCCCGACATCGGCCCGGTGAAGGACGAGAACGCGGCCCCCGACCCCAACATCGCGCGCAACCGCGCCGAGCGCCGCACGGCCGCGAAGGCCGCTCGCCGCGGGCGCGTGGCGAAGCTCGCGGACGACAACCTCGCCGTCCCGACGGAGGTGGTCGAAGACCCTGACGGGCTCATGGCGCCGGCCACGTCCATCGGCGGCGGCACGCGGCGCCTCGACGAGGGCGACAAGCGCCCGAAGGTGCCGCCGCGCACGATGTCCAAGGGGACGGGCAACGCCGAAGGTGTCCCCGAGTGGGCCCTCAAGGCGGGCGACTGGTTCGCGCAGAACCGCTCGCAGGCCGTGACGGTGGTGCTCGGCACCGCGCTGCTGCTCGGCGTCTTCTTCGGCTGGCGGGCGTACTCGGTGAGCCACGAGGCCCGCGCCACCAACGCCTACTACGACGGCCTGACGGCGATGTTCGCGGCCATCACCCCCGAGGAGCCGCCCGCGGACGATCCCCGCCGCGCGCTCCCGCACTACCGCACCTTCGAGGCGCGCGCCCAGGCCGCCCTGGAGAAGCTCCGCTCGGCGGAGCGGGCGAACCCCAGCGCCCGCGCCACGGCCCTCATTCGCCTGTCGGAGGCGAGCACGCTGTACCAGCTCGGTCGCTACGCCGAAGCCAAGAACCTCTACCAGGGCATCCTCGGCGGCGACCTCGCGGGGCTCGAAGGGAGGGCCATCGAGGGCCTCGCCTTCACCCTGGAGAGCCTCGGCGACCTCGACGGCGCGATGGCCCGCTACCGGGAGCTCCAGAGCGTCCAGGGCGGCATCTTCCGCGACCAGTCGCAGTTCTACCAGGCGCGCCTCCTCGTGCGCCGCAACGACGCCGCCCGCGCGAAGGACCTCCTGCACACCGTGATCGAGCGCGTCGGACGCCCCGCCGCGAGCGACCCGACGGCCTCCGCGCAGACGGCCCTCAAGGAGCAGTGCCTGGCGATCCTGCGCGACCTCGATCCCACCGACCCCGCGGTGGTCGCGGCCGACCGCGCGCGCGAGTCGAGCGGTGGCGGCGACGCCCACGGCGGACACGGCGGCCCTGGCGGCGCCGATCCGATGCAGGGCCTGCCCCCCGAGCTCCGCGAGCAGCTCCAGAAGATGCTCCGCGAGCGTGGCGCCGGCGGCGGCGCGCCCCGCGGAGGCGGCAACTGACCCGCGTGGCCACGCTCCGTCCCTTCGGCCTCGCGGTGGTGACCTTCGCCCTCGGCTGCGCGGGCGTTCGCCTCGGCTCGCGCGGCCACTTCGAACGCTCGGGCGTCGAACCCCCGGCCCTCAACGAGCTCGCGGGCCTCCGCTGGCGCGTCCCGCTGGTGGCCTTCTCCGACCTCGAGCCCCGCTCCCGCACCCGCGCGACCCCCGTCTACGACCCCACCGCCGGCGTGCTCTACGTCGGCTCCCTCGACCGCGGCGTGTATGCGATCCGCGCCGTCGACGGGGCCGTCCTCTGGCGCTTCCAAACGCTCGGGGGCGTCGAGGGGACCCCGACCCTCCACAACGGCACCCTCTACATCGGCTCGGGCGACGGGGCCCTCTACGCCCTCAACGCCAGCGACGGCTCGATGCGCTGGCGCTTTGCCACGGTCGCCGAGATCGTCCACGCCCCCCTGGTCGACGGCGACTCGGTGTTCGTGGTCAACGGCGACGACACGGTGTTCTCCGTCAACCGCGCCAACGGCGAGCAGCGCTGGCGCTACCGACGCGAACCCCCCGGGGGCATCACGGGCGGCGGCCACGCGGGCCTCCTCCACGCCCGCAACCGGCTCTACACGGGCTTCGCGGACGGCCACATCGTCGCCCTCGATCCCGCCGAAGGGGGCGTCGTGTGGGAGCGCGACACCGGGGTCGACAGCGAAGGGGCGGACGGGGCCAACGAGGCCCACCGCACCATCGACGTCGACACCACGCCCGTCCTGGCCGACGGCAACCTCTTCGCGGCGTCGTACACGGCCGGGCTCTACGCGCTCGACCCGGACAGCGGGAGCGTACGGTGGCGCGTCGACCGGCTGCTCAACGTGTCGGCCATCGTAGGTGACGGAAGATACCTTTATGTCACCTCGGCGAATTCGGGCCTCGTGAAGGTGTCGCCGGCCGACGGGGAGATCCTCTGGGCGCGCGACCTGGGCGCCCGCGCCCTGGCGGCCCCGGTGGTGCGGGGAGGGTACCTCTTCGTGTCATCCGCCGAGGCGGCCGTCTGGGTGCTCCGAGCAGCCGACGGGGAGGCCGTCGAGGGGATCGGGCGGGAAGGGGTCTCCGCGCCGCCCGTCGTGACCGCCAGCCACCTCTTCTTCCAGAGCAACCGCGGGGTCTTCCAGGCCTGGCGCTTCGCTCGCGCCGACGACTGATCCGCCGCCCGACCCGTCGGGCACCACCACACCAGCACCAGCGTTTCGGTCGGCGCACCTCGGGGGAGGTGTGGGCGCCGACTGCTGGGTTTCTCCATCCGCGCGCATGAGGGCCATCGGGGGCTCGGAAACTGGGGTTTTGCCCGGGGAAACAGGGCATCCCCCTCCTCTGCCCACACCTTGAACACTTCGCATAAGATATATTCTGTCAACTCACGATGGGGGTGGGGTTGGGAGCACCAGCCTGGCCGCCCGACCACAGCAATCTGTCAACTCGCGATGGATCCCCATCCGGGCCTTGGGTGCCTCCTGGCGCCTCGGCGACCGCCGGAACCTCCGGGACCGTCACCCCAGTCACCGAGCTGGCCTCCAGGAGCCGAGCCGTTGCCACGGGAAAGCACCCCAAACTCCCGCACGGATGGGGGTGGAGTCGGGGAGCAGATGGCGCCCCCCAACAACCGACCGGCGGGTCGGTCGGCCCACAAACCGCCCGGTCGGGGCAGTTTTGTCCCCTCCCCTGGAAACCAACCCGCGGGTCGGTCGGCGGGCAAACGCTCCACCGCCTGGGGACTCCCCTGTCGACCCCTGCCGACGGGAACTCCCCTTCAGTTGACAGAATTATTTGTTCTGGAAACTCGGATCAGACTGGCGGGGCGGTCTTGCTGCGGCGGGTGCTGGCGGTCGCGAGCTGCCCGCAGGCCGCCCCGATGTCCTTGCCGCCGCTGTAGCGCCGAACCACGGGCACCCCCAGGCGGGCCAGCGCGTCGTGGAAGGCCC
Source organism: Polyangiales bacterium (assembly GCA_044375895.1). GTDB lineage: Bacteria > Myxococcota_A > Polyangia > Polyangiales > CAISKJ01. The sequence continues at coordinate 26,354 of JBILLV010000075.1, forward strand.
CCCGCTCCTCCTCGGTGGGCGGGCGGTACGGGAGCCCCTCCACCGGGTTCCACTCGATGAGGGACAGCCGGGCGGGCATCTCCTTGAGCAGCTCGGCGATGGCGGCCGCCTCCTCGGGGACGGTGTTCACCCCGCCCATCAGCGCATAGGCCAGCATCACCAGGTGGCCCGAGCGCTCGTAGAACACCTTCGCCGCCCGAATCACCTCCGTGATCGGGTACTTCCCCTCCATCGGCACCAGCGACCGCCGCACCGCCGCCCGCGCGCTCGTCACGCTGATCGCCAGTCGAACCCGGGTCTTGATCGACGCCAGCCGCTCGATCCCCGGCACGATCCCCACGGTGCATACCGTCACGTTGCGTCCGTCGACCGCCAGGCCGCAGGGGTTGGAGATCACCGCCAGCGCCCGCAGCACGTTGTCGAGGTTGTGCATCGGCTCGCCCATTCCCTGGAAGACGATCCCGTGCACTCGGCCCTCCCCGGTCTGCCGCAGCTCCCGGGCGATGATCCGCACCTGCTCGATGATCTCCCAGGTCTCCAGGTTGCGCCGGAGCCCCATCTTCCCGGTCGCGCAGAAGGTGCAGCCCATGGCGCAGCCCACCTGCGAGCTGACGCACACCGTGAAGCGCCCGGCGGCCTCCAGCGGGATTCGAACCGCCTCGATCTCCGCGCCGTCGGGGCACTTGAGCAAGTACTTCACGAAGGGGTCTTCCGCGGAGGCCCGCCGCTCGATCACCTCCATCCGCCCGACGGGCACCCGCGCGAGGGCCCCGTCGCGCACGGCCGCCCGCACCTGCTGGATCCCCTCCAGGGTGTCGTGGCAGCGCTGAATCACATGGGCGACGATGCGACGGCACTCGGGGAGCGTCGCGCCGAGGGGGCTGAGGTGTTCGAAGAGGCTCTCGGGCGTCTCGCCCTGCATCACGGGAGGCGAAGGGTCACTCACGCGCGCGAGGATATCCTCGCCCTCGCCCGTGGCTACGGCGACGCGCTCTGGTCGCGCACTTCGGGCCGCGCGGCCGCCGCCAGCACCTGGACGCCGCCCGTCGTGGCCACCAGCAGCGAGCGCGACCCCTCGAAGGCGAAGCCCTCCAGGTAGTCCACCCGCACCGCCGCAACGCCCGACGGCTCCCGCGAAGCGACCCGACGCGCCCCGATGCGGTGCACGTCGTTGGCCGAATACACCTCCACGGAAGCCCCATCCGACTGCGTCCGCCCGAGCACCACGTCGGCGAATCCGTCGCGCGCCAGGTCGGGGACGAGCGCGGCCGAGAGCCCGAAGACCATCCCCTCGGCCGGCTCCGTCGGGTTGATCACCCGCAGCTCGCGGCCGTCCTCGCCCGATAGAATCCGCACGCGGCCGTCGGTGGTGTTGGCCACGGAGAGCTCCGCGCGTCCGTCGCCGTTGAGGTCGGGGCCGAGGGCCAGCCACTGCGACGACGCGCTCTCGAAGCACCGCGGCGACGGCCAGCGAATCTCCCCCGTGGCCCCCGAGAGGAGCGTCACGCAGCGGTGCCCGTCGCGCAGCAGCCCGACGGCGATGTCGGGCGTGCCGTCGCGATCGGCGTCCGGGCCCACGGTGAGCCCGTAGTCTTTCGGCGCCGCCGGGGCGAAGCCGCTGACGGTTCGCCACACCACCCGCCCGCTCCGCGCGCCCACCGCGACCAGGGAGCCCCCCTGCCCTTGCGGCTGCGCGTACACCACCACGACGGGCTCGGTGCGTCGGCGCTCCGTGCGGGTGAGTCCGCCGACCACCGCGAGGGCGCCGTCGATGGTCACGCGACGACCCGCTCGCAGGTTGCGCGAACCCACCAGCACGATGCCATCCCCCCGCGCGTCGATGGCCACGACGTCGGCCTTCTCGTCGCCGTCGACATCGGGGACGAGGGCGAGGTCGGAGGCGTCGCAGCGGGTCGCCACGGAGGCCACCCGCAACGCAGGATCGAGGCCGCCCCCGTGGAGGTACACCGCAGCGCTGGTGCAGCTCACGAAGCCTCGCGCGGTCGCACGATCGGGCGCTGAGGCCCCCGCCACGTGCCGAACAAACTGGATCGCCGCGTCGTTGGCCAGTCCTTCGGGCAGCGGCACCGAGAGCTGCACCCCAAACTCCGCGGGGGTCTGCGGCTCCGGGCGCGGCGCGTTGGGATCAGCGGGCGCTTCCGTGTCACCGCTCCCAGCTTCGTCAGGCTCGTTCGGGGCGGCCGCATCGCCGGTCGCTCGGGCGGAGCGACGGGGCGTTCGTTCGGTGGGCTCGCGCGGCGGCGGCGGCGGCGTGTCACCAGCTCCCGAGAGGCGCCACCCGCCGTAGGCGAGCCCGCCCGTCACCACCGCCACCGCGAGGAAGGCCGCGTACGGGTTGATCGCCTTCGGGCGACGCATGATCGGCGCGTGCGTCCGGTCGATCGTGTCCACCGAGAGGGACGTGTGCACCTGCGACTCGCGGGCGGGCACGGCGGGCTTCGGCGGCGCCGGGGCGGCGTCGAGCTGCGCGAAGGCCGCCATCGGGTCGGGCGCCGCCGGACGCGCCACCACGGGGGCCTGCGGCGGCGGTGGGAGCATCGGCCCAGGGATCGACGCCGACGACGCCGGCGGAGGCGTTTGCGCGGGCGCGTTCGGCCCGACCACGGTGTGGAAATCGAGCTCGGGGAGGGCCTCGGAGAGCGGCGGCGCCTGGAGCGATGGGGCGGCGTCGAAGGTGAGGTCGAAGCTGGTGGCGGGTGTGTGCTCGGCCTTCACGGACGAGATGAGCGAGTCGAGGTCATCGGCCGGGAGCACACCCGCCTGGCCGCGGGCGAGCCCAGGCATCTGCAACCGCGCCGGCGTGGGCTTGGCGGTGACGCGCGCGACCTGCGACTCACGCACGGTCTTGAGGGCGACCGAGAGGCTGAGGCACATCGACTCGGCGTCGGGGGGGCGATCGCCCGCGCGCTTCGTGAGGCTCTGTCGCACCACGTCGGCGACGGGCCCGGGGATGCGATCGTCGAGCGGCGCCGGCTCGTCGGAGAGAACCGACGCGATGACCTCGAGCGCGCTCTCGCCGTCGAAGGGAGGCGACGCGACCAGGGCCTCGTGGAGAACCACCCCCATCGACCACACGTCGGTCTCGGGGAGCGTGGGCTCGCCGCGACACTGCTCGGGGGCCATGTGATGGGCCGATCCGTAGACCTTCCCCCGCCCCTGCCCCGAGCGCCGCGTCACCTGTTGGATCAGCGCGCCCACGAGACCATCCGCGAGCAGTCGTCCGCGCAGCACGCCGCCCGCATCCCGCGCGAGGACGACCTCCGCTGAGGTGATGCCGCCGTGGGTGAGGCCGCGCTCGTGGAGGGCGCTCAGGCCCTGCAGCGCATCGCAGAGCACCGTGCCCGCTTCGGCGTAGCCCAGCGCGCCGACGCCGTCGAGCCGCGCTGCGAGCGACTCCCCCTCCAACGCCGCGCAGGCCGCGTAGGCACCGCCTCGGTCGTCGATGCCCACGACGTCGATCGCGAGGAGCCGCGCGTGGGCGACCCCCTGCACCAACGGCGCTTCGGCGAGGAGGGCGCGTGCCACGGGTTCGCTCGTCGCCGCGTCGGGGTAGTAGAACAGCGTCACCGGCGCGCCGTGCTCGTCGATGGCCGACCACGCCTCTGGAGCCGATCCCACCCGAAGGGGGCGGTCGAGTCGGAAGCGACCCGCGATGCGGTCTCCGGGGTGACGTTCTGTGCCCGCGCTCATCGCGCGCGACGCTACCGCAGCGCGCGATCGAAGTGCACAAATTGGGCGGCGCGGGAGAGCGAGGCTCAGCGAAGCGTCAGCGGTCCCGCCGACGTGTTTTGCACAGGCGACGGCGCGCCACCGCCCATCTGCGTGACCCCCGTGGGAACAGCCGCGGGCATCGGCGCGGGAACGAACGCAGCAGTCCCCGACATCCCGCCACCCATCGTGCGCACCAGCGGCGGCTGTGCAACGGGCGTCCAGGCCGAGACCGCGCGCGGCCGTCCCCAGACGACATAGCCGGGAACCATCGCCGCCCCACCCGACGGGTCGAGCGCGGCGGGCGGCGTGGCCACCGAGCGGTCCCACGCCGCCGCGGGTTGACCGCGGGCCGCGACGACGGGCTCGCTCGGCGGAGGACGCACCGCGACGAGCTCCGTCCGCGCCGGGACGGTGCTGTACCCGAAGGCCCCACGACGCTGCTCGCCGACGAGAACGAGCGTGGCCCCGTCCGCGCCGTCACGAATCACGCCGACCGTGCGCCCGCCGTCGGACGCTGCGTTGGGCGCGGTGCGAGACGCGACGTGGACCCGCGCCGAGGGGATGGCCTCGATCGCCTCGGGCGGCGGCGCTGCGGGAGGGCGCGACGTGAGATCGAGGGCCGTGGCCGTGAGCGCCGTCGCGGGCGGAGGCTGACCCCAGAGCGATGCGACATCGAGAGCGACCACCGGCGGGAGCGCGGGCCAGGCGGTTCCTCCGAGTGAGGTGGTCGCGGCGAAGAGGGAGACGGCGGCCGCTCCCGTCACCACGCGGGCCTGGAGCCCGGAGCCTGCGAGGCGAGGTCCGAAGCAGTAGACGAAGGGCGCGGCGAAGTCGGCTCCCTCCGGCGCCAGCGGCGACCAGCCCACCCACGATCCGCCCGTCCGCCACTCGACCCACGCGGGGGCGAAGGACGACCCAGGCACCCACGCCCACACCTGATCGATCTCGACCCAGCGGCCGTAGTGGAAGGGAATCTGCCCCCACGCATAGCCGCTCTGCCAGTACCAGCCGTCGCGCGCAGGAACCCACTCCCCGTGCGTGAAGTACGGCACGAAGCCGCCCGCGATCGCCTCGTAGGGGATCCACACGCGCCCGTAGGCGACGCTCTCCTCCCAGCGTCCGTGGCCATCGAGGGCGGCGGCGATCGTCAGTGCATCGAGGCGACCGGGCGCCGCAGCGAGGGTGATCGTCTGGTGCGGCGCGGCACCGCCGGCGAGCTCAACGTGCGTACGGGTGGTGACGGTGACGGTGGCCGACTGGGAGGCGCACGCCACGGCGAAGGCGGCGACGGGCGCGAGCGTGACGGGGCGCATGGCGCGATGCTACACCCGCGCCAGGGAAATCGGTGAGGGGTCAGAGGATGTTGGCGACGCCGCGGAGGGTCACGGCCGGCTGCACCTCGACGAGGTCGCCGTGGCCCGGGACGAGCCGCGTGAGCTTCGCGGTCTCAGCGAGCCGAAGGAGATGGGCCTGCACCGCGGGCTTCTCCTTCACGAGGAACCACTTCGCCACGTTGGTGACCTTCGGGCCGCCCGTGGAGCCGAGGGTCTTCATCACCCAGCCGCCGAAGCCCGGGAGGTCGGGCTGGTTGAAGAGGATGTCGTTGAAGACGAGCGTGGCGTGGTCGCCGGAGGTCACCGTCATCACACCCTCGGCGTTCTTTACGCCGTCGAGGTGGTCGAGGCGCACGGTGTCATCGCCCTGGAAGACGCCGTAGTCGCCGTCGACCTCGACCACCTTGCGCACGTCCTTCGTCGCCCCGGAGGGACAGAGGACGCGGGCCTTGGGGAAGCGGTCGCGCCACGCGTGGGCGTCGAGGCGGTGGAAGCCGTTGGGGACGAGGATCACGGCGACCTCCCCCCAGTCGGTGATGGCCTTCATCGACAGCTCGTCGATGCACACCGCGTTGTGCACCACGACGCGCCCGTCGCGCAGCTTCGCCAGCGTCATGCGGCGGCGCAGGGCCATGTTGGGGATGTCGCCGACCACCGACCAGAGGTTGTCTTCGTGCTTGTCGATCGGGTCGTGGCGGTCGACGGTCCAGGGGCGCGGGGTGGCCATGGGGGAATTACCTCTTGCGGGGGCGCTTCTTCGCGGGGGTCGCGACGGGCGCGGCGGCCAGCGGCTCGTTCTTGACGTGGGGGTAGTCGATGGTGGCGAGGAGGTCGGCGCGGCGCCCGGCGACGGCTGCGTCGAGGAGGCGGAGGGCC
>JBILLV010000368.1:0-8726 GCA_044375895.1 Polyangiales bacterium
CCGCCGCAGCCGCCGCAGCCGCGCCCCTCGCGCCGACCGCCGCCGCCCGCCGCCCCGCCGCCGCGTCCCTCCAAGCGCCCCCCGCAACCGCCGCCGCAGGGAGCACCCCGACCGCCGCAGCAGGGCGCTCCCCGCCCGCCACAGGCACCGGGCGCCCCCCGAGGCCCGCAAGGCGCCCCGCGGCCGCAGCAAGGCGCTCCACGCCCCCCGCAAGGCCCCCAGCGTCCGCCGCAGGGCGCTCCTCGACCGCAGGCGCAGGGTGCGCCTCGGCCGTCCCGGCGACCGCCCCCGGAGCCCGGTGCGCAGCCGCCTCGCCCCTCGCGCCGCCCCGAGAACGCTGGCGCTCCGCGTCCGCCCCGCGCGGCCCAGGGCGGTGAGATCCCGCGGGCGCCGCGTCTCCCGGCCGACATCAAGCCCAAGGAGGCGCCGCGCGCCGAGCCGCCGCCTCCGCCCGCCGAGCCGACGCCGCGCCGGGTGGCGCTGCCGATGATCCTCGCAGACGCCGCGCCCGCAGACGATTTCGGCGAGCCGGACTTCCCCGAGGGCGAGTGGCCCGACGCGGGCGTGCTGGTTCAGCTCGCCTACGTGCGCAAGGGCGACGCGGCCCGTTCGGTGCCCTGCGACGCGGGTGCGATCACGCTCCGCCGCGGGGAGGTGGTGTTCGTGGAGGGCGAGCGGGGCCTCGACCTCGCCACGGTGACGGCGACGCAGCGGCGGGAGTTTGTGAGCGCGCGACCGGCCCTTCGCGTGGTGCGACGGGCGTCGAAGGGCGACCTGGAGGCCGAGACCCGCACCCGCCTCCGCGAGGCCGAAGCGCGGCGTGTGGCCACCGACCTCGCGCGCGCCCAGTCGCTCGCGGCGAAGGTGGTTCGGGTGGAGTGCTCCCCGTCGGGCAACCGCACCACCGTGTACCTCGCGAGCGAGGAGCGCGTGGAGCTCAGGGACTTCGGCCGCGCGATCACCGCCGCGCTCAAGGGGCGCGTCGACATCCGCCACGTGGGCGTGCGCGACGCCGCCAAGGCCGTCGGCGGCGTCGGGCCGTGCGGGCTCCAGCTCTGCTGCAACACCTTCCTCACGGAGTTCGCCCCCGTGTCCATCCGCCACGCGAAGGACCAGGGCCTCGCGCTCAACCCCCAGCGCGTGTCGGGCGTGTGCGGTCGGTTGATGTGCTGCCTCGTGTACGAAGACGCCTTCTACCGCCAGCAGCGCGCGCTCTTCCCCAAGCAGGGGCGGCGCGTGACGACGCCGCAGGGCGAAGGGCGCGTGCGCGACGTCGACGTGCTCGCTCGCACCGTGCGCGTGGTGTTTCCCGACGGTCAGTCGGAGAGCTTCACCGTGGAAGACGTGAAGGCCATCGCGGCGCCGCAGGGAGCCCGCGCGGAGCCCGACGACGCCACGGAGTGAGGGGCTCCGCCACGTGGCCACACGAGCCGCCACGGTGGCCGCACGAGCCAGGCGCGTTCGCCCGTAGTTCATGGCGTTTGTGCGCGGTACGGTCGATGCACCGGCACCGCGCCATGAAGCCCCTCCCCCGTCCCCGCCGCGTCGCCCTCGTCACCGTCGCGTGCGGCATGTTCGCGGCCTTCACCTCGCAGAGCGAGGCCCAGGATCGCCACTCCGTCGACGCCGAGGTCGCCCCCTACGGCGGCACCACCAGCGGACACCTCCCTTCGCGCGGCGGCTGCGCGTTTGCCCCCACCGTCGGCACCACCTTCGCGGGCGTCGGCGGGCGCGTGCGGTTTCGGCAGCACAACGACGACAACCGGACGCGCGGGCTGTCCGTCACCGCGCAGGGCGCCGTCGAGCAGCAGTCGAGCACGCTCCGCGCAGCGGGGAGCGACATGCAGCGGGCCGTCCCCGACGATCAGCCGATGGGCGCGGGGGGCGTTCACGTCGGCTACGACTGGCGCTACGTGGGCTTTCACGCCGGGGTGATCGCGCGGGAGGTGGTCGGCGAGCCGTCGGTGCCTTGCTCGAGCGGCTCGAGCGACGCGGCGTGCCTCGCGGGGGCGACCTATCCGCGCACCGACGTGACGCTCTTCCCCGACGTGCGCGTGCGGGGCGGGCCCTCCGACGGGCTGCACGGCGAGGTGGGCGTCGGCGCGTACACGCCCGCGATGCTGCTCCGCCCGGGGGTTCACCTTGGCCTCGGCTACTCGACCCGCGCGGGCCACGACGTCACCGCCCGCTGCGGCGTCCAGTCGACCGTCGGCGACGACCGCGCCCTCCGCTGCGACCTCTCGGGCGCGATGCCGATCGGTGAGCGCGTCACGGTGGGCCTCGGCGGCGCCGTCGTCCCCAGCGACGAGCGCGTCAACTTCGACGCCCGCGCGTCCGTCACCGTCCACTTCGGCGACCGCTGACCGCCGTCCGCCCGCGCTTGACAAGCCCGCGCGGCCTCGCCCACAACACGCCCCGTGCGATCGGCCCTCGACGGACAGCGCGCCTGGGTCACGCAGCTCCTCGCCGCGAAGATGGTGCGACGCGCGGCCGAGGCCCTCGCGGGCAAGGCACGGGTGATGCCCGTCAAGGGCGTCCTCGTCGCGCGGCGCTACTACGACCACCCCGCCGATCGCACGCTCTCCGATTGCGACGTCGTCGTCGCGGGGATGAGCGCCCGCGCCGCCGCCCGCGCCCTCGTCGCGTCGGGGATGCGCGTCGCCGTCTGGAGCAACGACCCCAACATCGTCGACATGGTCGACCCGGGCCTCCCGGGCATCCACCTCGACGTCCACGCGCGCCCGCTCCCGGTGGGCTATGGCGCGGTCACGGCGGCGTGGATGTGCGAAGGGGCGACGGAGGACAGCGCCCTCTTCGGCGCGAAGGTTCTCCTCCCCGACGACGGCCGCACGCTCGTCCACCTGCTCGGCAACATCCTCCACGACCACGTCGTCAACGCGGCCCCGCACACGGCCACGGACGTCGCCCGCGTCCTCGCGCGCAGCCCCTGGAGCGTCGATGATTTCGCCCGCGTCATCCGGGCGGCGCGGCTCCGCCTGGGGTGCTGGTCGGCCCTCGCCCACGTGGCCGAGCGGGCCGACGCGCCCCGCGCCCTCGAGCTCCGCGACGCGCTCGGCCTCGACCGGGCCGAGCGGGCCTACGCCGCGTGGCGGATGCGCGTGCTCACCACCGCGCGGGGCAAGACGCCGCCGCCGCTCGCCTCGCGCGTGGTGGCCCGCGCGGTGTCGGACAGCCCGCGCGACGTGGCGCGGGGCCTGGCCACCGCGGCCTACGGGACGCTCTACGCGCGCCTCGCGAAGACCCTGCTATAAGACCCGCGCGATGGCACTCCCCCGGCGACGCGTGCGCGACGACGAGCTCCCCGAGCTCCCTCCCCTCGACGGAGACGACGAGGTGTCCCTCCTCGACGTGGGGCCGGAGGGTCCCCTCGACGACGAGCCCGCCTCGCTCGACGACGCCCCCGCCGACGAGCTCACCCTCGTCGAGATCGATGAGCCTGGTGACCTCGGCGACGACGCGGGCGCGCCGATCGACACGGGGGATGACGCGGAGGAGGTCTCCGACGACCACGACGCGTGGGGCGACGAGGGAGAGAGCGCGCGCGGGGAGGCCGACGACGTCGATGACCTCGACGAGCTCCCGCCCGACGACGGCGGCGTGGACGGCCTCGACGGCGAGCGGGACGACGCGCTCGGCGAGCTCCCGCCGATGGACGACGACGCGGACGACGACGCCCCCGCCGATCGGATCGAGCTCCCCGAAGGCAGCGCGCACGGGCTCAATCCCCACGAGGGAGCGGAGGCGCGCGTCCTCGTGGCGATGGACCTCGGCGGGGCGCCGGGCGTGTGCGTCGGCGTCGACCACGTCTTCGTCGCGGGCGACCGGCTGCTGGCGTGGCCCACGGCGCTCCTCGACGACCCGGAGGCCGCGGGCCTCACGCTCGACGCGCCCCCCGAAGGCCCCCTCTGCGCGGTGCACGAGGACGGGCTGCGCACCCTCACGGTCGCGGACGCCGCGGGGACGCTCTGGCGCCGCGCCCGCGCCCGCGACCCCTGGCACCGCCTCGCCTGGACCGACGACGACCGCGAGGCCTCGGTGACGCTCGCCGCGCGCGGCCACGGCGTGTGGGCGCTCTCGTCGCTCGGGGCGCTGCGGCGCGAGGAGGGCGCTCACTTCGTCGCCGCGCTCTACGAGGAGCGGGTGCGCGCGCTCGCAGTGGACGCGCAGGGCGGCGCCGCGGCGGCGGTGAGCGGGCGACGGCGCGACGGCGTCCGCACGACCGACGACGGCGTCGGATGGAGCGCGCTCCACACGCCCGAGGCCCTCGACGCCGACGCGGTGGCGCGCGGCGGGGAGGTGTTCGCGGTGGCGGGCGCGACGGGGGGATTTGTGAGCGTGGACGGCGGGGCGCGGTGGTCGGCGTGGCCGCTCCTCGCGGGCGCGACGGCCCTCTGCCTCGGCGAGACGGACGACGGCGACGCGCGCCTCTTCGCCGCCGTGAGCGACGGGGAGCGCGCGCTGGTGGTCACCGCGCGGGTCGCATCGGACGGGGCCGCGGTGGGGGCGACGGCGCTCTGCGACGTGACCGCGCTCCTGCCGCGCAGCGGTGACGACGAGGCCCCCGTGCGGGTCGAGCGCGTCGTGGCCGTCGACCGGGCCGGGCGGCAGCTCCTGGTGACGACGTCGACGGGCGCGGTGATCGTCGCCTCGCGGAAGGTGTGAGCGGCGCGGCGGCGCGTCCTTGACGACGTCCGCCCCGCCCATCAATGCTCCGCGCTGATGACCTCCCCCTTCGGTGGAACGGTTCGCTTCGACGGCAGCACCACCCGCGAGGGTCTCTCCCCCGCGCAAGTCACGGCGCTGGGGGCGGCCTTCGCGCAGCCCCATCCCCCCGTTGAGGGCCTCTCCGACGACGGCGCGCGCCTGGTGTTCTTTGCGCTAGAGGGCGACGAGATGGTCTACACGACCGACCTCTCCGGCGCCTCTCCGTGGGGCGACGTGGCGCTCCCGCACGCCGACGCGCTCGGGCTCCTGGCGCGGGTCGCCCGCACGCTCTCGGCGCTCCACGGGCGCGCCCTCGTGCACGGCGACCTCCGCCCCGAAGTGGTGGCCGTCGATGCGCAGCGCCGCGTCGCGCTCCTCACCCCCGCCCGCACTTCCGCCGCGGGGGCCGTCCTGCGCGCGCGGCTCCATCCCGGCGGCGCGGGCCCCGTGACGGTGGCCTACGCGTCGCCCGAGGTCGTGGCCGGCACAGAGGTCACCGCAGCGTCGGACGTGTACAGCCTCGCGGCCCTCACCTACGCCACGCTCACGGGCACCGCCCCGGTCGGCCAGGTGAACCTCCAGCACTACGCCGCTGGCCCGCAAGGCGACCTCGCCCGCATGGTCGCCGCCGCGCTCGACCAGACGCCCGCGCGCCGCCCCACGATGGACGCCCTTGCCGCCGAGATCGCGCGGGCCGCCGCGCGCGCCGCGCAGTCAAGCGCGACCCAGGGAGCCCCCTACCGCAGCGGCCCAGGCATCGGGGACGACGCCTCCCCGACCGGCCCATCGAAGGAGACCTCCCCGGTCCTCATCCTCACCTTGCTCGTGGGGGGCTTCATCACCTTTCTCGGCGCCGTCATGCTCGTCTCCATCGGGTGGGCGGTGGCCGGAGCGCTGGGCCGCGTGGTTCTCCTCGCGGCGATGTCCGCGGCGGCGTGGGGCCTCGGCGCCATCGCGAACCGGTACAAGATCGAAGCGGGGGTCGTGGTGGCCCGCGCCGTCTCCGGCATCTTCGCCACCGTGGCCATCGCCTTCACCTTCTCGCAGCTCGACGAGGCGGGGCGACTCGCGCTCCTGGTCGGGCTCACGGGGGCGGCCTTCGTGGGCGGCGGGCTCGTCGAGAAGCGCGGGGCTCCCCTCGGCGGCGCGGTGCTCATCGGGCTCGGCACGCAGCTCCTGTGGGCGGTGGGCGCGCAGCTCATCCACATGGGGACAAACCTCAACGGCGCGGGCCCCGTGGCGCTGCTCGCCGCGGTGGTGTCCGCGGTGACGTACGGCGTCGCGCTCCAGCGCCGCGCGACGCCGCTCGCCGTGATCGCAGCGCTCGACCTCGCGGTGTTCGCGGGCGCGCTCGGGGACTACCTGCACACCGGGTCGGTGATGGGGCCGCCGTCGTACGCGCTCCTCGTCGCCGCGGGCTACGCGCTCCTCGCCGCGGGGGCGGCGCGTCGAGGCCCGGAGTCCATCGCGTGGCCCTTCGCGCTCACGGCGGGCGCAGCGGCGGCCGGCAGCGCGGCGCTCGGCGTGGGGGTGCTCGACGACCACGGCGACCGCTACCGCCTCCTCGGCGCGCTCTGGCCTTACCTCGTCGCCGCGCTCGCCGCGGTGGCGTCGCGCGCGCCGTCGCCCCTCGGCCCGGTGACGTCCTTCGTCGCCGGCGCCGTGATCGTGGTGGCGCCGACGGCCGAGGCGCTCGTGCGCGAGACGCTGCTCACCGCGGTGATCGCCGTGGTCATCGGCGCGGTGGCGCTCGCGGTGGCGCTCACGTCGCCGCGGCTGCGGCGGGACAGCGACGCGCGCCCCGAAGCCATCCTCGCGGCGCTCTTCGGGATGCTCTGCGCACCCGGCCTCCGGCTCGCGGGGATCATCACCCGCTCCGACTACGCCGACACCGCCGCGGACGCGCCGCTGTGGTGGGCACTGGTGGTCGCGACCTCGCTGGGGCTCCTCGCGGCGGGCTACGCCGTGACGGGCCGCGTCAGCCGTTCGAACCACCGGCTCGTCGAAGCGGCGGGGCTGGTGCCGCTCCTCGGGGCCGTGTCGCTCCAGGTGGTGACGCACACGACGCCTGTCGGTCCGGCGCTCGTCGCCCTCGGGTGCGCGGCGGCCCTGACCGCGTACGGCTTCTTCGCGCGGCGGGCGGTGGTGTTCCTCGGCGCGGTGGCGGTGCTGCTCGTCCACGGGTGGATCCAGTACTTCGTGCGGCTGGAGCAGGTGTTTCCTCTGTCCATCCGGCTCGTGGGCTTCGGCGTCGGGCTGCTGGTCGGCGGCGTCCTGTACGAGCAGCAGCTCCGCCCGCGCGTCGCCATCCTCCGCGACTGGAACTGACCGCTTGGCCCTTCGGCGTCCCTCCCCCGAGTCCCTCATCCTTGCGGCGCTTCAGCTCGTCGCGCTCGGGTGGGTGGCGTCGTCCCTCCTCGTCACGTCGGGCTTCCCCCTCGACGACGCGTGGATCCATCAGGTGGTGGCGCGCAACCTCGCCACGCGCGGCGTCTACGGCGTCACGCCCGGCGCCCACTCGTCCGGAACCTCCAGCCTCCTCTGGACGCTCCTCCTCGCGCTCGGGCAACTCCTCCGGGCGCCGCCGGTCGCCTGGACGCTAGCCCTCAACGCGGCGCTCTACCTCGCCTTCGGTCAGTGGCTGCTCCGGGCCGCGCGTGACGACGGGATGTCGCCGCCCCGCGCGCTCGCCCTCGCCGCCGTCGCCACCTGCACGGGCAACGTCGCGTGGTTCGCGCTCTCGGGGATGGAGGCGACCCTGCTCTGCGCGCTCTCGGCCGCCGCGGTGTCGACGTGGTTCTCCGCGGCCCCCGTGTGGCGGTCGGCGCTCCCGCTCTCGCTGCTGGCGGTGACGCGCCCCGACGCGCTCGCGCTCCCCGCATTGCTCGCGCTCCGCCACCGGTCCGCGGGCCGCTCGCGCGCCGACGCGATGAAGGTTGTCGCCGCCCCGATGGTCACCTTCACGGCGTGGGTCGCGCTCAACCTCCGCCTGCTCGGCACCGCGCTCCCGTCGACGCTCGCGGGCCGACGCTGGCTCAACAACCTCGGCGCTCCCCCCTACGGCCTGCGTTCGCTGCGGTGGGTCGTGCGCCGCTGGCCGATGCGCCTCGGCGAATACACCCTCGGCACCGCCAACGCCGTCGCGATCACGCTCGCGATGGGGGTCGTCGCCGTCGGGGTCGCCGCCCTCGTGCGCGACCGGCGCCACCGCCTCACCACGCTCGCCGCCTGGTCTCTCGCGCACGTGCTCACCTTCGCGGTTCTCTTCCCCGTGACGGGTCACGGCGGGCGCTATCAACCGCTCGTCCCCTCGCTGTTTCTCCCGCTCGCGCTCGCGGGGCTCTGGGCGCTCGCCGAAGCCGCCACGAAGCGCCTCCCGCGACCGCCCGCGCGCCTCGGCGCCCTCGTGGCCGCGCCCGTCGCGCTGGTGGCCGCGCTGTCGCTCGCGCGCTGGTCGGCCATCACCGAGTCGGGCGTGGCCCACATCGAACACACCGAGCGCGCGATGGGCGAGTGGATCCGCGACCACCTCCCCCGCGAGGCCCGCGTGGCCACCTTCGACCTCGGCGCGATCACGTACTTCTCGGGCCGCGACGTGCTCGACCTCGGCGGGCTGGTCGACCCGGCCCTCGCGCCGATCCTCCAGCGCGGCGAGGTGGCGTCGTACATGAGCGCGCGCGGCGTGACGCACGTGGTGATCCCCGTCGGGCACAACGACCGCCACCGCGACGGGCTCAACATGGGCTACCGACTCGCGCTCCACGGCAACCCCACGGTGCGGCTCACGCCCGTGCACCGCGAGGTGACGCCCTGGGAGCTTTGGTATCCGGCCGCGCTGCCGACGGGGCACGCGTCGCCGCAGCAGGCGCTCTATCGGTTCGAGCATCGGCCCGCCGCGCCGCACTGGGGTTCGAAGTAGCGCTTCGGAGCGACGAGAAATCACGGCCGATCGCTTCCGCGATACGGTCCGTCGTCCGTCGTCGGGGGCCGTAGGGTCGCCC
>JBILLV010000076.1:0-32145 GCA_044375895.1 Polyangiales bacterium
CCGGTGCCGCTCGCGTGGGCCAGGGCGCAGTGGACGTGGCAGCGCCACCGTCGCAGCGCCACCTGAACGACGCTCTCAGGCCGCCCGCGGGGCCTTCGACTTCGCCGGATCCCGCGGCGGAATCCCCAGTCGCTTCAGCTTCTTCTGCAGGCCGAAGCGCGACAGCCCGAGGGCCCGCGCGGCGCGCGACTGGTTCCACCCGTGCTCGCGGAGGGCCCGCTCGACGAGCTCGCGCTCGACGTCCGAGACCGCGTGGCGCAGGTCGAGCCCCGCTGCGCCCGGCTCCCCCGTGCGCGCCGCCGCGCCGGGTCGCTCGGCCATCGCGGGGAGCGCGAAGTCGTCCTCCCGGATGATCCCGTCGGCCATCACCGCCGCGCGCATCACCTCGTTCTCGAGCTGGCGCACGTTGCCCGGCCACGGGGCCGCGACGAGGCGCGCCATCGCCTTGCGATCGATCTCCATCGGCCCGCCCGGCAGCCGCGCGAGGAAGTGCGCCACCAGCGTCGGGACGTCCTCCCGCCGCTCGCGCAGCGCCGGCACGGGGAGAACCACCACGGCGAGGCGGTAGAAGAGGTCTTCCCGGAAGGTGCCGCGCTTCACCATGTCGGGCAGGTCGCGGTGCGTCGCCGCGATCACGCGAACGTCCACCTTGCGCGACCTCTCCCCGCCCACGGGCCGCACCTCGCCCTCCTGCAGCACGCGCAGCAGCTTGGCCTGCATCGCCGGCGACATCTCCCCCACCTCGTCGAGGAAGAGCGTGCCCCCGTCGGCCACTTCGAAGAGCCCCGCGCGGTTGCGGTCGGCCCCCGTGAAGGCCCCGCGCACGTGCCCGAACAGCGTGCTCTCCAGCAGCGTCTCGGTGACGGCGCCGCAGTTCTCCGCCACGAAGGCGCGCGCGCTGCGGGGGCTGTTGGCGTGAATCGCCCGCGCCACCAGCTCCTTGCCCGTCCCCGACTCGCCCTGCAGCAGCACCGACATGCCCGTCGGCGCCACGCGGTCGACCAGCGCGAGGAGCTTCGTGATCGCCGCGCCCCGCCCCACGATCCCGTCGTAGCGCCCCCGCGTGGCGTCGTGAGCGAGCGTCTGGCGCACGGCCTCCAGCTCCACCCGCTGCGCGTCGACGCGCCGCCCGAGCTCCTCCGACAGCCGCTCCGCCCGCCGCAGCGCCCGCTGGAGCTCCGAGCGCGCCCGCGCGTTGTAGATCGCCACCGCGGCGGCGTCCGCGAAGGCCCGCGCGACGTCCACCGCGTCGTCGTCGAAGGCCCCGGCGCGGAAGCGGTCGTCGACGTACACCGTCCCCACCACCTCGCCGTGCACCCGCAGCGGCACCGCGAGCACCGAGCGCAACTGCATCGCGGTCACGCTCGCCGCCGCGTGGAAGCGACCGTCCGCGCTCGCGTCCACCGTCACCAGCGCCTCGCCCGTCCGCGCCACGTGCTCGGCCACCGAGCGCGAGAAGGCCATGTCGTCGCCGTCGAGGTCGCGCGCCCCGATGTTGCGCGCCGTCCGCGTCCGCAGCTCGCCGTCGTCACCCTTCAGCAGCACGAAGCCCCGCGACGCGCCCGTGAGCTCCACCGTCGCGTCGACCACCAGCTCGAGCAGCGCCCGCAGCCGCGGCTCGTCGTTGAGCCGGTGCGTGATCGCCACCAGCCGCCGCCACCGCGTCGCGTCGCGCCCCCCGCGGTCGCCCGCCTCCGTCGGCGGCGCGTGGAGCTCCACGAAGCGCCGCCCGAGCTCCGCCGGGAGCGTCGCTGCGAGCGCCTCGGCCCGCTGCCGCCCCGCGCTCACGGCCCGCTCCGCCCCCGCCCGGTCGCCGCGCGCCGTCGCCACCGCCGCCTCCACCCGCGCGAGCCACAGGTCGTGCTCGGCCGCCCGATCGACCGCGCAGCGCGCCCGCGCCTGCGCCAGCAACGCGTCGACGTCCCGCGCCGACGCCCGCCGCGCCAGGGCCACCTCCAGCCGCGCGAGGGCGGCCATCGCCCCCTCGTCGTCCGTCGCCTCCAGCGCCGCGCTGGCCTCCTCCGCCGCGCCCGCCCGCACGAGGCGCAGCGCCGCCCGCGCCGCCGCCTCGTCCGCCCGCCCCACGTCGCCCGCCCCGCGCAGGCGAACCGACGCCGCGAGCAGCGCCGCCGCGGCCGCCCGCGGGTCGTCGAGCGCGTCGCCCGCGACCATCGCCGCGAAGCCCTCGGTGAGCGGATCCCCCACCGCGCGGGCCGCCTCCGCCGCGCGCGCCGCCGCGTCCGACGCGCCCGCCCGATCGCCGATCCACGCGTAGAGCGACGCCTCGTTGGCGAGGGCCCGCGCGAGCTCGGGCATCCGCCCCAGGGTCGCGAGGGCGCGGGTCGCGCGGGTGATCTCGCGCAGCGCGTCGCCGAGCGCTCCCGCATCGAGCGCCGCGCCGCCGAGGTTGGCCCGGTACGACGCCGCCGCGTGGAGGTCGCCCGACTCGCACGCCAGCGCCCACGCGTCGGCGTACGCTCGCCGCGCCGCCTCGTGGTCACCGGCCCGCTGCGCCACCATCCCCACCAGCGCCCGCACCCGCGCCCGCAGCGCGACGTCCCCCGCGCGGAGGGCCGTCGCGTCGGCCCGATCGGTCGCCTCGCGGGCCAGCTCGAGGTCGCCGCGAACGAGCGCCAGCAGCGCGCCGAGCTCGAGCGCGCGGAGGCGAACGGCGCCGTCTTCACCGCCGTCCCCCGCGTCGTCAAGGTGTCGTCCGGCCGCCGCAAGATCGCCCTGGTCGATGGCGTCGCGCGCGAGGGCGAGGTGACCGAGGGAGCGCGTCTCGGGCGCGTCGAGCAGCGTCCGGGCGAAGGCGCGCGCGCGCTCCCACAGCCCCGCCCGTCGGAGCGCGTCGAGCTCGACGAGCCGCGTCGCTGCGGTCGGCGACACGTCCGCCAGCACCTCCAGCGCGCGCGGGGCCTCGCCCGCCAGCAGGAGCGTCCGCGCGAGCCGGGCCGCCCACCGCGCGTGATCCGGCGCCGCCGAGACGCACGCTTCGAGCACCGACACCGCGTCGGCGCGCGGCACCCGGACGTCCTCCGCGGCCCGCTCGGCCTGCGCCCACGCCTCGGCCCGATCGCCCGCCGCGAGCGCCGCCCGCGCGCGAGCGACGTGCTCGGTGGGCGTCACGCGTGCGAGCGCCGTTTGCAACGCTTGCGCGGTCGCGGCCACGTCGCCCTCCACCTCCACCGCCACCAGCGCCACCACCCGGGCGCCGCGATGTTGTGCGAGCCCCGACGCGACGAGCGCCGCCACCCCCGCGCGTCCCTGCGCCCCGATGGCCTCGGTGAGCGCCATTTCGGGGAGTGATCCACCCGCCACCGTGAGCATCGTCACCGCCGCCCGCCCCTCGGTCGACAGCCCCACCGGAACCACCGCCCGATGGAGCGACGCGGCCCGCGCGTAGAGCTCATCGCGCGAGGCGCTGGCGACGCGCGCCGCCCCGAGGCGCTGCGCGAGACGAACGATGCGCCCCGGCAACCCCGCGGTGACGTCCACCCACGCCTCCACCGCCGCCGACGGAACGGGCGCGCCGTGGAGCGCCCCCAGCAGCTCTCGCGCATGGGCGCGGTCGAGCGGATGGGCGGCGAGGTGGGTGACGTCGTCCGCGGCGAGCGGCGCCGCGCAGGTGGCGAGGAGCGCCACGGGAGCCGGTGACGCACCGAAGCGTCGGAGCCTCCGGATCGCGTCCGCGGTGCTCGCGAGGCGCTCTTCGTCGGCGTCCAGCAGCACCACGAGCGTCGGGCGCTCGCACTCGCTCGGCAGCTCGTCGCGCACGTCGGGGGCCGCGCCGCGGGCCGCGCCGACGATGCGGCACGCGCGGAGCACCTCCTCGGCGAGCCGACGTCGCCCCGACCCCGACGCCCCGACGATCACCACCCCGACGCCCTCCCCCGCGAGCGCCGCGAGCACGCGCTCCACGCCGCGTCGCCGCTCCCCGTCACGCCCCACCAGCGGGCGACGCGTCATGGGGACCTCGCCCACCTCCCCCGCGTCCGCGGCGACCACGCCCACGTCGCGCGACCACCGCGCGAGCCACTGACGCGCCGACCACGGACGTCGCGCGGGGTCGCTCTCCAGCAGCCACGCGAGGGCCGCACGCATCGCATCGGGGACGGCCGCGAGCACCTCGGGTCGCGGGGCCGACGGCGCACAGAGCGACTGCACGAGCGCGTCCCGGTCGTCCGCATCCGCGACGAAGGGATGCTTCCCCGTGAGCGCCTCGACCAGCGTGACACCGAGCGCGAAGAGGTCGGCCGCGACGCCGCGCTCGCCCGCGAGGCACTCCGGGGCGAGGTAACGGAGCGTGCCCGAAGGGGCCTCCCCGGTGCGCTGCGTTTCCCCCGCGAGGCCGAGGTCGACCAGCCACGCGCGCGCCTCATCGACGAGCACGTTGGCGGGCTTCACGTCACCGTGAACCACCCCCGCGTCGTGGAGCGCCGCGAGCGCACCCGCCACCCCCGACGCCGCGCGCACCACCCGCGCCGGATCGCTCAACGGACCGAGCGCCTCACCCACCACGCGCTCCATCACCAGCCACTGCCCGCCGTCGGGCTCGGTGACGAAGTCCGTCGCCCGCGGCAGCGACGGGTGCTCCACGCGCAGCAGCACCTCCGCCTCGCGCCGCGCCTCCCGCCCCAGCGAACGCTTCAACGCCACCGGGGCGTCGCCGTCGCGGGTGTCCACCGCGGCCCACACCGCGCCTTGTTCCCCTGCGCCGAGACGGTGGCCGAGACGGTATCGCCCTGCGAGCAGTCTGCTTTCCATGTCGTCACCTGAGGTTGGCGTGTGCACGGATTGAACCGCACCACAGAAGGAGGCCCCTTCGGCGCGACAATGTCAACCTCAGTTGGCGCCACCTCGGGGAGTGCTGTACCCGGTGAGAGTCAACTCCGGTGGCGACCGCGGTCGTATCCCCATGGCCCGCCGCCCCTTTACCTACCCTCCGATGCGAAACACCCGCGCCGCTTCCTCTGCGCTGTACCGACGCCCCGCGTCCACCTCGCGAAACGTCGTCGTCGTCTCGTCGCCGCTCGTCTCGCGCATCACCATCGACGCCAGCGTCACGCCCGTCCCGCGCAGCACGATGTCGCGAAACACCCGCTGCACCGCCGGGGTGCGCGGTCGCAGCGTGAGCGTCCACGCCTCGGGGTGCGCCGCGTCCACCTGGAGCTCCATCGCGTAGCCCCGCGCGAGCGCCGCCCCGTCGCCCGCCACCAGCGCGAGGAAGCTGTCGACAAACTGCCGCACGACGGGCGTGGCGTTCATGTCGATGGCGGTCGTCTGGCGGCCGTCGAAGAAGCGGAGCTGCGCGCCGTCGATGAGCACCGTGGCGGGCGACGGCGACGTCGTGTGGCGCGCGAGGCGACCGGGCGGCGCGAAGTGAATCGTCCCCTCGCTCACGAGCGGCGCGGCGAGGAGGGCGACCCGCTTCTCCTCGCGGAAGCGCGCGCTCAGCCCCGGCATGGCGGCGAAGCGGCGCAGCAGCGCGTCGAGCGTGAGGGGCGGGGTCGGCGGCGGCGGCACGGGCGCGACCACCGTCACCGGCGGACGGCGCGGGCCGCGATTGCGACGCGGCTGCGCGTGCGTCGCGGCGCCAAACGCGAGGAGCGAAGCGACGAGGAGCACGGCGGGCGTTCGCGGCGGGGTCACGGCGCGCACGGAGACGTCGCGAGGGCGCCCGCGCTTCACGCGTCGCCCCAGTAGTCGTAGAAGTTGAACCAGTTGTCGGGCGCGAGCCTGGCGTAGTGCTCCAGGCGCGCGGCGTAGCGCTGGGCGATGGCCTGGAGCGCCCCCTCGCGGTCGCGCCGGTCGATGACGAGCGGGTCGGCGAAGGGCTCGCAGTGCAGGTCGTACCGGTTGGGCTCGGTGTACACGCCGAAGGTGAGAAACACCGGGCAGCGCAGCGACGCCGCGAGGAGGTACGGCCCCACCGGGAGCTTCACCCGCCCGCCCAGGAAGTCCACCTCGGCGACCCGCCCGTTGAGCCCCGTGCGGTCGGCGAGGATGGCGACAAACTCCCCCCGCTCGACGCGCTCCTTCAGCGCGAGGATGTAGTCCATCCCGTCGGGGTCGATCTCGATCACCCGCGTCATCGCGCCCGGGTCGATCGCCTCGATGGCCGCGTTGATCACCCGCGCGTTGCCGAAGTACCCCACGATGTTGATCGGGTACCGCCTGCTCCTCCCTTGCGCGCGGAGCGCCTCGAAGCTGCCGAGGTGCGCGCCGAGGAGCACCGCCCCGCGGCCCGCCTCCTGCGCGGCGCGGAGGTGCTCGGTGCCGTGGCTCTCGAGCGCGAAGAGGTCGCCGCGGCCCGTGAGGAGGAAGAAGCGGTCGAGCGCGCAGCGGGCGAAGGTGAGCACGTGACGGTAGGCGTCCCAGAAGCCGTGCGGCGCGCCGACACGACGGAGGTAGGCCCGCGACGCGCGACGCACCGGCCCGTGCAGCACCGCGTAGTAGACGCAGAGGACGGCGAGGAAGGCGCGGGCGGGGGCGCGGCCGAAGGCGGTGCACAGCCACACCACGAAGCGGACGCCGAGCACGCCGCCCTTCTCCTTCACGTCGAGCCAGCGCGCGGGACCGCTCATCGGCGCGGATTCCCCCCACGCGGCGGAGGCGATGTCAAGCGGCGGGGCCGCTGTGGTCGTCGCGCTCGGGCGCGTTGCGGTCGTAGAGCTTGCGGAAGGCCATCAGCGCGATGCACCCGACGATGACCGCGAACCACAGCGTCGCGAAGCGCACCACGAGCGTCGCGGCGGCGGCCGCCTCCTGCGGCATGCGGGGCTGCGAGAGCTTGAGCAGCAGCGCCTCCATCGTCGCCTCCGTGCCGCCGACGCCGCCGGGGAGCATCATCACGGCGCCCGCGATGGTGGCGACCGCGTAGGTGAAGAAGCCCACGGCCATCGACACGGCGTGCTCGAGCCCGACGCACACCACCCACAGCGCGACGCACTCCAGCCCCCAGGCCACGAGCGACAGCGCCGTCGGGAGCAGGAGCGCCGAAGGCCCGGCGAGGACGCGCAGCGCGGCGTAGGCCTCGCGGGCCTTGGGGGCGATGGCGCGGCCCACGGGGACACGCTCGATCACCTTGATCACCATCTCGCCGATGCTCGGGACGAAGATGAAGACGAGCAGCAGGCACACCATCACCGACGCGGCGATGGCGGGGAGCAGCGCGCCCTCGAACCAGAAGCTCCCGAGGACGGCGATGAGGATCAACGAGATGAGGTCGCTGAGGCGATCGGCGACGACGATGGGCGCCGTGCGGGCCACGGGCACGCCCCGCGCGCTCAGGAGCAGCGCGCTCTTGAACACCTCCCCCGCCTTGGCGGGCGTCACCGAGAGCGCGAAGCCGGCGAGGTAGATGGTGAGGCTCTCGATCCAGGGGACGTCACGGACGCCGAGGCGCGCGAGGTAGTACTGCCACTTGAGGAAGCGCAGCGCGTAGTTGCCGAGCGCGAGGCCGAGCGCGGCGGCGAAGGTCCACCACGCGAAGTGCGACAGCGCGGCCTGGAGCTTCGCGACGTCGTTGTAGAAGATGAACGCCGCGTAGACGAACACGACGACGATGACGGCGAGGATGATCTTGCGGGCGTTCATGCGGACCTTACGGGGGGCGGCGGTAGCGGCGGCGGAGCGCCCACGCGAGGAGCGCGACCGTCGCGACGAGCACGAAGGCCACGGTGGCCCCGCGCGGGAGCGCCACGAGGCCCCGACGGAGCGACGCGGCAGGCGGGCGCTCGTACACGACGCGCTGCCACGCCAGCAGCATGGCCCACGCCGACCCGGCCGTGAACCCTGTTTCGTTCACTCGTCCGAACGCAAGCCATGCTTGCGAAACAGGTCGCGGAGGTAGTGCCGCTCGATGCCCGCGAGGGCCGCCGCGCGCGAGAGGTTGTTGCCCGTGCGCTGGAGCAGGCGCTGGAGGTAGTCCTTCTCGAACTCGTCGATCAGGGTGCGCTTCGCTTCCTTGAAGGGCGCGATGGGGTCGTTGAGGTTGGGCGTGCTCGCGGTGCCCACCGACGGCGGCGCGCTCGCGGGGGACGGCGCGCGGGCCCGCTCGCCCGAGAGCATCCGCTCGAACGCGAGGTCGGCGTTGGTGATGACGGCCCCCTCGGCCATCATCGCGGCGCGCTCCACCGTGCTCTTGAGCTCGCGCACGTTGCCCGCGTACTCGCGGCGCTGGAGCTCTCCGAGCGACTCCGGCGAGATGGCGCGCGCCCCCTGCGTGCCCGGCATCCGCTGGAGGAAGTGGTACACGAGCAGGGGGATGTCCTCGGGGCGGTCGCGCAGCGGGGGGATGGTCACCCGCGCCTGGGCGAGGCGGTAATAGAGGTCCTCGCGAAACTTCCCCTGGTTGATCATCGTGCGCAGGTCGCGCCACGTCGCGGAGATGACCCGCACCTGGACGGGCCGCGGCGCCGTGCTCCCGACGCGCACCACCTCGCGCCGCTCGAGCACGCGCAGCAGCTTGGGCTGCAGCTCCAGCGGCAGCTCGCCCACCTCGTCGAGAAACACCGTCCCCCCCTCGGCGGCTTCGAACACGCCCACGCGCCGCTCGCTCGCCCCCGTGAAGGCGCCGCGCTCGTGGCCGAACAGCACGCTCTCCGCGAGGGTGCTCGGGATGGCCGTGCAGTCGAGCACCACGAAGGGCCCCTGCGCGTACTGGCTCGCGTCGTGGACGGCGCGCGCCGCGAGCTCCTTGCCCGTCCCCGTCTGCCCCTCGACGAGAATGGACAGGTCGGTGCGGGCGAGCCGCGCGAGCGTGGAGAAGAGCTCGCGCATCGCGATGTTGCGCCCGCGCAGCTCGCCGAAGGTCGGCAGGTCGGCCACCTCGGTCGCGAAGGGCGCGTCGAGCTCCACCCGCAGAATGGTGCTCCCCACCTCGAGCGTCGCGCCGGAGGGCACCACGGCCTTGTCGAGGCGCGCCCCCGCGTAGAGCGTCCCGTTGCGGCTGGAGAGGTCGGTGACGGCGACGCCCCCGCGCTCCTCCGCCGCGCAGATCTCGACGTGAAACGACGACACCGTCTGGTCGGAGAGGCGCACGTCGCAGCCCGCGCTCCGGCCGACGATCGCGCGGTGCACGGCGAAGACCTGGTTGAGGCCCGCGTCGGGGCCCGACATCACGCAGACGCGCACGCCACGCACCGTGGGGCCGCGGAGGCGATCGGCCTGGATGGTGCGGGTGTGCTCCGCGTCGAGGAAGGAGGGGTTGTCCCGTGTCACGGCCAGCGAGTGTGCCATCAACCCCCGCTCGCTGGACAGCCCGGACCTCACTGAAAGGCCGTTCGCACGATTCGCCTGGGAGAAGCGGCTCGGGAGGGGCGGAGTTCGTTCCACGTTGGAGGGGTGTGGAGGTATGGTCGCGCCCTGAGAACGTCGTGAGCGATCGCCCCGCCGCCACCACCGCACGCCGCGCCTTCCGCGATGACGTGCTCAACCTCCCCAACGTGCTCACCATGGGCCGGGTCCTCATGATCCCCGTGGTGCTCTGGTACGTGGTCTCGGGCACCGAGCGCGACGCCTTCATCGCCGCCTGGCTCTACGGCGCCACCGCCATCACCGACCTCCTCGACGGCTGGCTCGCCCGCAAGTGGAACCTCATCAGCGTCTTCGGCAAGTTCATGGACCCGCTCGCCGACAAGCTCCTGGTGATGGCGCTGCTCGTGTACCTCACGCGCATGGGCCGCATCCCCCCGTGGATCGTCGTCGTCCTCCTCGGCCGCGAGATCTCCGTCACCGCCCTCCGCTCGATCGCCTCCTCCGAGGGCGTCGTGATCGCGGCGGGTGAGAGCGGCAAGTGGAAGGCGGCGCTCCAGATGGTCGGCATCGCCTGCCTCGTCCTCCATTTCCCGCACCGCGTCGTCCCCTTCTGGGCGCACCCGGTCGACCTCAACGTCGTCGGACAGTGGCTCGTCCTCCTCTCGCTGGTCTTCTCGGTCACCTCCGCGGTCGAGTACCTCTGGCTCTTCAGCGCCGCCGTCGAAGCCAAGGAGCAGCGCAAGCCGTAGGCGCCGCTACGACCGCGGCCGCTCGCTCTGCCGCACCGCCACCTCGCCGACGATCTCCGCCGCGTCGCGCGGGATCAGCACCGAGAACACGCTCCCGCCGCCCTCACGGTCACGCACCTCCACGCGTCCCCCGTGCGCGTCGGCGATGCGCTTCACCATCGCGAGCCCCAGCCCCGTCCCCCGCGCGGTGCCCGAATAGAACGCGTCGAACAGCCGCTCCCGGAGCTCCGGCGCCACCCCCGGGCCGCGGTCGAGCACAGCGATCTCGGCCTCGGCCTCGCCCCCGCGCACCTCCACCTCCACCGCGCCGCCGCGCCGCGAGGCTTGCACCGCGTTGCGCACGAGGTTCCACAACACCTGACGCACCTGATTGCCGTCGGCCATCGTGACCACCGACGCGTCGCCGCCCACCTTGAGCTCGACGTTCGACTCCGGGCCGTCGGAGGTGCGCGCCATCGTGACCACCTCCCGCGCCAGCGCCGCGAGGTCCGTCGGCATCAGCTCGGGCGGGCGCGGCCGCGCAAACTGCAGCATGTCGGTCACGAGCTGGTTGAGCCGCCCCACGTCGCGCCCCGCCGTCACCAGCAGGTTGCGCTCCTCGGGGCTGAGCGAGGCCGTCTCGCGCACCAGCTCCACGCAGCCCGAGATGGCCCCCAGCGGGTTTCGAATCTCGTGCGCGAGGCCCGCCGCGAGGCGCCCCAACACCGCGAAGCGCTCGGCCTGCTCCACCGCCACGCGCAGCCGCTCCTCGCGCGAGCGGTCGTCGACCACCACCAGCCCCCCGCGCACCGCCGCCGTGTGATCGGTGAGCGGCGCCGAGTGGTACGACACCGGGATCGCCCCCGACGGCGTCTCCAGCGTCGCGTCGCCCGCCGCCGTCGCCCCATCCACGCTCCCGAGCGCGTCGGGGATGAAGGGCAGCACCGAGCGCACGTCCTCCCCCAGCAGCTGCGCCCCCTCGCGCCCCAGGAGCTGCGTGGCCATGGGGTTGGCGCCGTCCACCCGCCCCGCCGCGTCGAAGGTCACGATCGCGACCGGGATCGAGCGCACCACGTCCTCGTAGAGCCGCGCGAGGCTGGCGCGCGAGACCTCCGAGCGCACGAGCGCGTCGCCCGTGAGCACCAGCCGGTCGGCCAGCGTGCCGCCGATCGCCGTGACCAGCACGATCGCCGTCACCGTCACCACCATCTGGTAGGTGGCCTCGATGGGGTTCGAAACGATCGAGCGCTGGTCGGCGGGCGGGTCGATGAGCCCCGACGCGAGGGCCAGCGCGAGCACCCCGTAGAGCCCGAGGCTGCACACCGCCGTCCACAGCGTCGCGCTCCCGCCGAGCACCAGCGCCGCCGTCAGCGTGGAGAGCCCGAAGAGCGTCGAGAGCGGCGAGGAGGCGCCGCCCGTGGCGTAGGCGAGCATCGTCCACGCGAGCAGGTCGAGCGCGATGCTCGCCGCCGTCAGCCGCTCCATGCGCGTGGTCGGCGCCGACCGCACCTGCAGCGCGTAGCCCAGCGAGAGCAGGTAGATCGCGATGATCACCGCGAGGAGGAGGCGCGGCGTGGGGCCGTCGAGGGAGTGCCCCTCCGCGAGGTACACCGCCACCGTGCCGCCGAAGATGACGGTGCACACCAGCACGCGCGCGGCCGCGAGCCAGAGGAAGCGCTGGCGCTGCTCGGAGTCGTCGCCGCCGACGAACTCGAAGGGCGCGGCGAGAGACCCGCGGCCGCTCATCGCGTCACTCGGCCTTGACGTTGCCTGCCATGGTGAAGATGGGGAGGTACATCGCGATGATCATCGTGCCCACCGACCCGCCGATGAACACCATCATGATGGGCTCGATGAGCGCCGTCATGTTGCCGACCGCGACGTCGACCTCGTCCTCGTAGAAGTCCGCGATCTTGTTGAGCATCGTGTCGAGCGCGCCGGTCTGCTCGCCCACGCCGATCATCTGGATCACCATCGACGGGAACACCCCCGTCTCGCCGAGCGGCTCGGCCATGTTCTTGCCCTCAGCGATCTTCGCGCGCGCGGTCATCACGGCCTGCTCGACCACCCAGTTGCCCGCGCTCTTGGCCACGATCTCCATCGCGTCGAGGATCGGCACGCCCGACGAGAGCAGCGTCCCCAAGGTCCGCGTGAAGCGGGCCACCGCGATCTTCCGCATCGTGTCGCCGATCACCGGCGCGCGCAGCAGAAACTTGTCGATGGCGACGATCCCCTGCTGCGTCTTCGACCACTTCTTGAACGTGTAGATCGTGCCGAAGAGGCCGCCGAGGATGAAGACGAGGTTGCCGACGATGAAGTGCGACGCGTCGATCACGAGCTGCGTCAGGTCAGGGAGGCGCCCGCCGAACTCCTTGAACATGCTCTCGAAGGTCGGGATCACGAACACCATCATGATCCCGATGACCGCGACCGCGATGGACATGACCCCGATGGGGTACGTGAGCGCGCTCTTCACCTGGCGCTTGAGCTTCGAGTTCTTCTCGATGTAGGCCGCGATGCGCCCGAGAATCGAGTCGAGGATGCCACCGATCTCCCCGGCGCGCACGAGGTTGCAGAAGAGGACGTCGAACACCTCCTTGTGCTTCTCCAGCGAGTCGCTGAAGGTGTTGCCCCCCTCGACGTCGGTCTTCACCTGCTTGAGGATGCGCTGGAAGGTAGGGTTCTCCTGCTGCGTCGAGAGGATCTCCAGGCACTGCACCAGGGGGAGGCCGGCGTCGATCATCGTCGCGAACATGCGCGTAAAGATCACCAGGTCCTTCTCCGAGACGCTCCCGCCGCCGCCGGGAAACTTCAGCGAGAAGCCCTTCTTCTTCACCGACACCGGCGTGAGCTGCTGCTGGCGCAGCTTGACTCCGGCCGCGGCCTCGTCGTCGGCCTCCACGGTGCCGGTGCGCACCTCTCCGCTGCGGGTCTTGGCTTCGTAGATGAACTGCGGCATCGCCCCGGATCGTATCGAGCTTTGCCCTCGCGGGTCAAAGGTCGACCGTAGCGCGGCGGCGCCCGACCGCCGGACGCCCTCCGCCGTGTCCCCTCAGCCCCGCGGCGACGCCGGCCGCGCCACGCTCTCCAGGAGCTGCTGGAGTTCGGCCGTGTCGGACGAGCGCCCGAGGGCCTCCTCGGGGGCGATCTGTCGGCGCAGCACCAGGTTGGCGAGCGCCTGATTCATCGTCTGCATCCCCGACGCCGTCTGCCCCATCTGCATGTGCGAGTAGATCTGGTGGACCTTGTCCTCGCGGATGAGCGACCGGATCGCCGGGTTGGGGATCAGCACCTCCACGGCCGGCACCCGGCCCGCCGCCCCCGCCCGCGGCAAGAGGAGCTGGGTGATCACCCCCTGCAGCACGAACGAGAGCTGCACCCGGATCTGCGCCTGCTGGTGGTGCGGGAAGAGGTCGATCACCCGCGTGATGGCCTGCCACGCGCTGTTGGTGTGGAGCGTCCCGAACACCATGTGCCCGGTCTCCGCGATGGTGAGCGCCGCCTCCACCGTCTCCTGGTCGCGCAGCTCGCCGATGAGCACCACGTCCGGGTCCTGCCGCAGGGCGTTGCGCAGCGCGTCGCGGAAGGTCGTCGTGTCGCTCCCCACCTCCCGCTGGTTCACCACGCAGTTCTTGTTGGCGTGCATGTACTCGATCGGGTCTTCCACCGTCAGGATGTGCTGCCGCGTCTCGGCGTTGATCTTGTCGATGATCGCCGCCAGCGTGGTGGTCTTGCCCGACCCGGTGGGGCCCGTGATGAGCACCAGGCCCCGCGCCCGCGTCGCGAACTCCGACACCACCGGCGGCAGCCCCAGCTCCTCGATCGACAGGATCTTGAACGGGATCGCGCGGAACGCCCCCGCCACGGCCCCGCGCTGCATGAAGATGTTCGCCCGGAAGCGCGCGAGGTTCTTCACCCCGAACGACAGGTCGAGCTCGCAGCTCGCTTCAAACTGCCGACGCTGGTCCTCCGTCAGGATGGAGTAGCAGAGCTTCTGGGTGTCGGTCGGCGTCAGCACGGCGCAGCGACGCAGCGGGATGAGCTGGTCGTCGACGCGCAGCACCGGCGGCGAACCCGTGGTGACGTGCAGGTCGCTGGCGTTCTTCTCCACCATGACCTTGAGCAGGTCGAGCAGCGACGGCTGGATCGGCTCCAGCGCCGCGCCCCCGCCGCCCCCGGTCGCGTCGGGCTTCCTAGTGACCACCGCCCCCACCCCCAGCGCTCTTGTTCGAGTCCGACGCCGAGCAGCGCACGATCTCGTCCGTGGTGGTGGTGCCGTCCAT
Organism: Polyangiales bacterium; assembly: GCA_044375895.1. Taxonomy (GTDB): domain Bacteria; phylum Myxococcota_A; class Polyangia; order Polyangiales; genus CAISKJ01. The sequence goes on from JBILLV010000076.1 coordinate 14,273, forward strand.
CGCCTTCGCGATCGCCGACATGCGCAGCGTCTGCAGCCCGCACTTGATCGCCTGCGCCTTGAGCTCCGCCGCCGAGGCGCCCTGGAGCACGAGCTCCTTCACCTCGTCCCACATCGGCATCACCTCGTAGAGCGCCACGCGGCCCTTGTAGCCCGTACCGTTGCACGTCCCGCAGCCGGTGCCCTTCCAGAGCTTGCCCCCCGACTTCGCGATCTGCTCCTCCGTGAAGCCGAGGTCGCGCATCAGCTCGAGCGACACCCCGATCTCCGCCTTGCAGTCCTTGCAGACGCGCCGCGCGAGGCGCTGGGCGAGGATGAGGTTGGTCGCCGCCGTCACCATGAAGGGCTCGATGCCCATGTTGAGCATGCGCGACACCGTGCTCGGCGCGTCGTTGGTGTGCAGCGTCGAGAGCACCATGTGGCCCGTGAGGGCGGCCTTCACCGCGATCTCCGCCGTCTCGAAGTCGCGGATCTCGCCCACCATGATGATGTCCGGGTCCTGCCGGAGAAACGAGCGCAGCGCCGCGGCGAAGTTGAGCCCGATGTCGTCGTGCATCTGCACCTGGTTGATGCCCGCGAGGTTGTACTCGACCGGGTCCTCCGCCGTGCTGATGTTCTCCGTGATCTGGTTGAGCTCGGCGAGGGCCGAGTAGAGCGTCGTCGTCTTCCCCGAGCCCGTCGGCCCCGTCACCAGCACCATCCCGAAGGGGTTGTGGATGGCCTTCATGAACCACTCGAGCTGCAGCTTCTCGAAGCCCAGCTTCGTCATGTCGAGCTGCAGGTTCGACTTGTCGAGCAGGCGCATGCAGATCTTCTCGCCCCAGATCGTCGGCAGCACGGAGACGCGGTAGTCCATCTCCTTGCCCCCGCCGAGCTTGAGCTTGATGCGCCCGTCCTGCGGGAGGCGCCGCTCGGCGATGTCGAGGCTCGACATGATCTTGATGCGCGACGAGATCGCGCCCTTCATCTTCAGCGGCGGCTTGAGCTCCTCGCGCAGCACGCCGTCGACGCGGTAGCGCACCCGCATCATCTTCTCGTACGGCTCGATGTGGATGTCGCTCGCCTTCACCTTGATGGCGTTGATGAGCATCGCGTTGCAGAGCCGCACCACCGGCGCGTCCTCGCTCTGCTTGGTGAGGTCGGCGATGTTCTCGCCCTCCTCCTCGTCGCCGCCGAACTCCACGTCCGTGTCGCCGATGTCGCCGAGCAGCGAGTCGAGGTCCACCGACTGAATGCCGCCGCCCTGCGCCGACGCCGCCCCCGCCGCGCCCCCCGCCGAGACGAACAGCTTCTCGATGGCCGCGTGGATGGCCATCTCGCTCGCCACCACGGGCTCCACGTTGTACCCGGTGAGAAACTTGATGTCGTCGATCGCGTGGAGGTTCGTCGGGTCGCTCATCGCCACGATCAGCGACGACCCCGCCCGGGAGATCGGGATCACCTTGTGCTTCTCGCACACGTCCCGCGTCACCAGCTTGCCCAGCTCCGCGTCGAGCTCCACCGCCGTCAGGTCGATCGACGGGACGCGGTACTCCTGCGAGAGGAAGTTGGTGATCTCGCGGTCGGAGATGTAGCCGAGCCGCGCCAGCGCCGCCCCCAGGTTGGCCCCCGTCCGCCGCTGCTCGTCCTGCGCCTGGCGCAGCTGCGCCAGTGAGATCCGCTTCTCGCGTACGAGGAGTTCACCCAGGCGATTGCTGCTCGACATCCGATTCCTCCTTGATCCAATTTCTGCGTCGGCGTATGGCGCCACCTCGCGCCGAGGGCGCGATCGCCTCGGCGGAGTCGCCGCTTCTAACACGTCCGGCCGAGGATCTTCCATGTGGACGTGGCTGTCACGAGTGTTCGGTTCTCAAGGCGCCGCCGGGCGCGCCGAGGCCGAGGGTCGCGTCGAAGACGCCGCCCGCCTCTACCTCGAACGGGGCGCCGTCGCCGACGCCGTGCGGGTCCTGCTCCGCGCCGGGGAGACCGCCCGCACGCTGGAGGAGCGTCGGGCCTTCCTCGTCCGCGCCTATGGCATCGCCCGCACCGACGAGCAGCGGAAGGAGGCGCGCAAGGGCCTGTGCCTCGTCACCCTCGCCGAGGCCGAGGCCGCCGCCCCGCGCACCGAAGACGATCGGCGTCGTCTCCAGGAAGCCGCCGACGACCTGGAGTCCTTCGGCCTCTACCGCGAGGCCGGCCGCGCCTGGGCGATGCTCGAAGACCGCGAGGCCGTCGCCCGCGTCCTCGCCCTCGCAGGGGACGTCGACGGCCTGGAGAAGGTCACCGGCGACCGCGAGACGGCCGAGCGCAACAGCTTGCGCCGACGCGCGGCGGTCGAAGGCTTCGACGCCCAATGGCGCTCGGGTGACCGCCCTGGCGCCATCACCACCCTCACCGCGTGGGCCTCCACCCACCACGACGACCACGAAGCCCGCAGCACCCTCGACCGGCACCTCGCCCTCCTCCTCCGCGACGGTCGCTTCGAAGCGGAACACGACGGCGAGCGCACCGTCTACGTCGGGCGCTTCCCCGTGACGCTCGGGCGCGAGACCGACGTGGTGTTCCGCGGGGCCTCGGTGTCACGCCGTCACGTCACGCTCTCCCGCACCGCCGACGGCTTCCAGGTCGTCGACGCGGGCAGCCGCTCGGGCACCACCCTCGACGGCGTCCCCCTCGGAGCTCCGCTCCCCCTCCGCCCCGGCGCCGCGATCGGCCTCGGCGCCGACCTCACCCTCCGCGCCCAGGGCGACCCCGCGCGCCTCGTCCTCGAGATCGAGCGCGGCATGGATCGCGGCCGACGCCTCACCCTCGTCTCCGACAGCGCTCCCCTCTTCTGCGGCACCGTCCACTTCGAAGCCTCGGGGCCCGTGCTCACCCCCACGCAGCCCGTGTCGCTCAACGGTCAGAAGGTGGCCCTCCCCTTCACCCTCGCCCGCGGCGACCGCATCGAAGTCGGCGGCCGCACGCTCCAGATCGTCGGGTAGCCAGTTTCCCCTACGCGCCGCGCAGCACCGCGAGGAAGCCCTCTCCGTACGCCTCCACGCGCGCCGGGCCGAAGCCCGTGATGCTGGCGAGCTCGGTCGCGCTCGTCGGGCGCCGCGCCGCCATCTCCTGCAACGATCGGTCGAAGGCCACCACGTAGGCCGGGAAGCCGCGCCGCCGCGCCACGTCGTTGCGGTGCGACCTGAGCCGTTCGAAGAGGGCCGCGTCGTAGCTGATGGTGGGCCGCGTCGCCGCCACGCCGCGCACGGTCTTGGGTCGGGCCCCGCGCGGCAGCTTGAAGCGCAGCGGCTCCTTCGAACGCATCGCGTCCCACCCCAGCTTCGTCAGCACTGGGACAGGGTGCTCGGTGGGGGTGAGGTCGACCCAGCCCGCCGCGATGGTCCCGCGCAAGAGGGCCACCACCCAGTCCTGCGGCCGATCCTTCAAGAGCCCGAAGGTCGACACCTTGGTGAAACCGAAGCGCTCCGTGCGCGTGTTGACCACCCCGCGCAGCATCTCCGCAATGGCCTGAACGCCCGCCCGTTCGTGCGCGCGCGCCACGGCGGCCATCGCCATCCGCGCCACCGTCGAGGCCTCCTCGCGGGTGCCATCGTCGGGCGCCTCGTCGAGCGACACGCAGATGTCGCAGTGCCCGCAGCCGCCGAGGGTCTCCTGATCGTCGCCGAAGTACCGGAGCACGAAGTCGTGGCGGCACGTCCCCGCGTCGAGGTAGCGCAGCAGGTCGCGGAAGAGCCGCCACGCGCGCGCCGCGAGGGCGGGCTCGGCGGGCTCGCCATCGGCGCCGAGCTGACAGAGCCGCCGCCGGAGCACGATGTCATTGCCCGCGCAGAGGAGCAGCCCGTGGGCCTCGGCCCCGTCACGCCCCGCGCGCCCCACCTCCTGGTAGTACGACTCGATGCTCGCCGGGGGCTGGTGGTGCACCACCACGCGGATGTCGGGGCGGTCGATGCCCATGCCAAACGCGTTGGTCGCCACCACGAGGTCGAGCGTGCGCTGGGCGAAGCGCGTCGAGACGTTCGAGCGGGTCTCGGCGTCGAGGCCGGCGTGGTAGGGGGCGACGTTCCACCCCCGCTTGTGGAGCTCGTCGGCGAGGGCCTCGCAGCCGCGTCGGGTGGCGGCGTACACGATGCCCGCCCCCTTGGGCTTCGCCGGGTCGCCGAGCACCCGCGCCAGCTCGTGACGCACCAGCGCCCGCGACTCGGTCGGCCCCTCCACCGCGCGGGCCGCGAGGTGCAGGTTGGGCCGGGCAAACCCGCGCAGCACCACCTTCACGCCGCCCTCGTCGAGCCCGAGGCGCTCCAGAATCTCCTTCCGCACCTCCGGCGTCGCCGTGGCCGTGCAGGCCAGCACCCGCGCGGGCTTGAGCCGCTCGAGCAGCGCCCCGATCTGCAGGTAGTTGGGGCGGAAGTCGTGCCCCCACATCGAGATGCAGTGGGCCTCATCGATGGCGACGAGCGACAGCTTCATCTGCGCGCAGAGGTCCATGAAGCCGTCGTATTGGAGCCGCTCGGGGGCCGCGTACACCAGCTTGTAGCGACCCGCCCGCATGTCGCGCATCCGCGCGCGCCGCTCGTCGACGTCCAGCGTCGAGGCGAGGTACGTCGCCGGCACGCCCCGCCGCGTGAGGGCCTGCACCTGATCCTCCATCAGCGCCACGAGGGGCGAGATGACGAGGGCCGTGCCCGGCAGCACCGCCGCGGGGAGCTGGTAGGTGAGGCTCTTGCCGCCGCCCGTCGGCGCCACCACGAGGACGCGCCCCGGATCGCCGAGGAGGGCGTCGATCGCCTCCCGCTGCCACGGGTGAAAGGCGTCGATGCCGAAGCGCTCGCGCAGGAGCGCGTCGAGGTGCGCGGTGCTGTCCATGTCCGTCCGGTGGTGCCCCTCATAGCACCCGTCCGCCCCCGCGCGCGCCCTCCGTCCGTCGGAAGGGGCGACGCCGCGGACATTCCCCGTCACGCCGCCGCGGCCTTGCCCTCGATCAGGCGATCGAGCGCGAGGGAGAGGGCGGGGTCGCTGCGGGTGGCGGCGGCGCGGGAGAGGCGGTCGTTCATGAGGGCGAGGGACTCGGCCACCGCGAGGGCCTGGACGCTGTTGCGCGGGCGCACGTCGAGGGAGCGAACCCAGGCGACCAGGGCCATCGCCGCAGCGTAGGCGGACTGGCGGTCGGGGGCGCACATGGCCGCGGTGACCCAGAAGCGCTCGCCGGTGCCCGGGTCCTCGCGCCACATCTCGATCTTCACGCGGGCCTTGCGGCTCTTGCCGCTGAAGGTGAAGGCGTAGCCAGCGGCACGGAAGAAACGCTCGTTGTTCTCGCTCATGGTCATTACTCCTGCTCGCGGGTTCAGGTGCCCGACGCAGGAACGGGTGTACAGCGGTCCCCTTCCACTGAACAAATTATCGGCACCGAATGTTCAGTAGCGGGTGTTCAGGCCCCGGCGGGGGTTTTCCCCGCAGTTGCGCTGAAACCGTCTGCGAACGCAGTTACGACCCTCCCGGCTTCGATGCGATGATCGCCACCCGCACCCCTATGGCCCCTCCGCACGAACCGAGCGCCCGCGACCGCCAGGAGATCGACGACCTCCACCGCAAGCTCCCGACCAGCTCGCACTACGAGCTGCTCGGCCTGGAGCGGAGCGCCGACGCCGCCGCGATCGCCCGCGCCCACCGCGTGAGGACCCAGCGCTTCAGCCCCGAGTCGCTCACCGCCCCCCTGACCAACGCGTACATGCAGCGCCTGGAGGCCGTCCAGGAGGCGCTCGACACGGCCTTCGCCGTCCTCGGCGACCCCGTCCGACGCTACCTCTACGACCAGGACCTCGACCAGCGCCAACGCTCCCACGCCCCGCCCCCCAACGTCGGCGCCAATCCGCTGAAGCGCACGCCCCCGCCGGGCACCCTCAACCCCACGACGCCCGGCACGCGCCCGACGCCCGCCGCGGGGACGCCGATTCAGCCCCGCACGCCGACGCCCCCCGGCGGCTATCGGGCGCCCCACCCGCCGGCCCCGATCACGCCCCGCGCGCCCACGCCGCCGCCCAGCGAACCGCTCGGCATCCTCCACCCGGAGGCCCGTCAGACGCCGAGCTCGCTCGCGTCGCCCAACGCGCCTTCGACCGCGCCGCCCCGCTTCAAGCAGACCGGGCCCCAGCCTGTCGGGTCCCAGCGCCACGACGTCCCCTCCGTCCCACCACCGGCGCCGCTGCCCGATGGCGCGGACGAGACCCGCGTCGCCGCGTTGGAGGGTCAGGTTCACTCGCTCCAGGGTGAGGTCGCGACGCTCCTGGCCGAGGTCGAACGCCTCGCGGTCTCCATCCAGCTCACCATCGCCCGGCAGCTCGAACCCGACGGGATCAAGCCCGAACAGCTCGTCTCCGCGGGCCAGGCGCTGGTCTCCTCCCGCGTGGCCATCGCCTCGCTCCTCGCGCGCCGCGAAGAGACCGCGGGCCGTTGGGAGGCCGCCTCCTCGCTCTGGCAGCGGGCCTCGCGCGCGCGCCCCGGGGAGGTGCTGCTCCTCGTCAACGCCGCCAACGCGCTCCGCAAGGCGGGCACCGACCTCACCGGCGCGGAGACCCTCGCCCGTCAGGCCATCGCCCTCGACCCCGACAACGCCGAGGCCCACGCCGCGCTCGCCATCATCGAGTCGCGGCGCCGCGCGCCCACCTGAAGGTCCCGTTCCCCTCCCCTCAGGCGACGCGCGTTCGCTTCATCCACTGACGTTTCAGCCCCACCCGGGGGCTGCGTTCAGTGGGCTCAACCACCTTGCGGTGCGCCCTCGCCCGCGGGCTTCGCGGCCTCCGGCGCGGGGGGCGGCGCCTCGGCCACCACCTCCGGCGGACGCGGCTCCTCAGGCGCCGTCGGCGCGTACACCATTGCCCCGCCCATGATCAGGACGGCGGCACCCAGAAAGCCAGGGAGGTTGCTCATGACGCGAGACCCTATCACAAGCCGCCGTCGACCTCACCAGCCCCAAACGCTTCCACCGCGGCGGCGTGGATCCTCGGCCACCACCAGCGCCCCTCCCCCACGAAGGCCGCCGGACGCCCGGTGCTCGCCTGCGCCATCACCCGTCCGAGCGCAGCCTCCACCGCCGCGACCTTCCCCCCTGGCGGACAGCGCGCGAGGGTGAAGCCGCGCTCCACGAAGCCCTCCTCACGCTCGATGAGGCTCGGGAGCTCCTGTACAGCGCTGCGAGCGGCCTCTGGCCGCGCCGGGACTGCCCGCCACGCTCGGGCCAGCGCGCGGGCCTGGGCCTGGCCGTTGAGCCCCAGCAGCGCGTCGCGCGCCGGAGCGTCGGGCCGTGCCTGCGCGCGCGCTACCCAGCCGAGCACCTCCCCGTGCAGCGCGATGGGCGACGCCCCCGCGGCTCCTCGCGGTCGAGCGGGCGGCGCATAGAGCGACCACCCCGCCTCCGCGGCGAGACCGCGCACCGCGCCGAGGTACACCACATCGCGCGCCCCCTCCGCCGTCGGCGCCGTGAGCCCGAGCGCCCCGAAGAGCGCGCGCCACGCCGCGGTCTCCTCCAATCCCCGCAGGTCGTTCGGGGCCGAACCATCGCCGCCCCACGGCCCCGCCAGCGCGTACCACGCCCCGAGGCCCCCTTCGCCCCCGAGCCCGAGCGCGACACCGCCGGGCGCGCCCGGGCTGCGATGCATCCACGCGGTCGCCAGCACGTCCCACCATGTCCACGCCGTCGGATCGTCGCTCCACGCGTAGCCCGCGGGCATCCCGTGCCCCACCTGCGCGTCGACCGCCCCGACGATCGCCTCGCGCCGCTGGGCGAAGCGCTGCCTGCCATCGATCAGCGCCTCGTCGCGGACGGCCATCATCACGAGGTCGACCGCCACGGGCGCGAAGGCGTCCCCCTCCGCGCGAAGGGCCTGCGCCACGGCGGGTCGGACGCCCTCGACGCGCCCCATCCCCCCGGGGGCGATGTGAGGCCGCACCTGCGCCAGCGCGACGCTGGTCACCGCCGCGAGCGTCACCTCGCCCCGTCGGAGCCACCCCTCCACCTCGGCCACCTGACGGTAGTACCGGGCCTCCACCCGGCAGTGGCAACGCCCCGCCGCCGCCCCGCGCCCCGTCCCGTCGAACCACCCGCGCACGCCCGCCTCGTCCGGGAGCGCCACCGTCACCGCAATCGGCGCCGGATGGGGCCGCGTCCGCCGCTCCGCGAGGACGGCCAGCGTGAACACCCCCGCCGCGATCATGGCCCGTTCGAACAACCTCCGCGAGCGCGAGGGCGCCGATGGTTCGGGCACCAACAACTTCTCGGGATCTTCCGCCGATGGACCTTCTTCCTTCGGCTCATCATCATCGTTCGTGTCCGTATCATCGTGGGAGGTGAGCGTCCGGTCGGCGCGGGGCGACGGGGCCTCCTCCGTCCGGGCGCGCACCATCGCCTGGAGCGTGGCGCGCTCCGGGGCCGCCCCCGCCACGAACATCGCCTCCGCCAGCGCCTCGCGAAACGCCCGGGCGTCAGGGAAGCGCTCGTCGGGGTCGCGCGCGACGGCTCTGGCCACCACGGCCGCGAGGGCGGGGTCGACCCACGGGGCCACCGCCTCGATGGGCTCGATGGCGCCGCGCCGGGCCGCGTCGAGCATCACCTCGGCCTCGCAGGTGGGGAGCGCGCGGCGCCCCGCGAGGGCCTCGTACAGCATCGCCCCGACGGCGTAGAGGTCGGCCCGCGCGTCGAGCCGATCGCCGCGGGCCTGCTCCGGGGCCATGTACGCGAACTTCCCCTTCACGCCCCCGTCGTGGACGCGCGCCGAGGCCGTGGCGATGCCGAAATCCGCGAGCTTCACCTCCCCGACACGCCCCAGGAGCACGTTGTGAGGGGAGATGTCGCGGTGGACGAGCCCCAGCGGGCGCCCGGCGGCATCGGGCAGACCGTGGACGTACCCCAGGGCCTCCAGGAGCTCTTGAAACACGAAGGCCACCACGCCGAGGGGCAGCGAGGCGCCCGCGTGGGCCTTGAGCAGCGCCGCCAGGTCGCAGCCCTCCACCAGCTCCATCGCGAGGAAGTACCCGTCGTCCGCCCGCCCGAACTCGTACACCTGAACGACGTTGGGGTGGTGCAGGCGCGCCGCCACCCGCGCCTCCTGGACGAACATCTCCACCGCCTCCCGGTCGAGCGACAAGGTGTGGAGAACCTTCTTGATGACCAGCTCGCGCGTGACCCCTTCGGCCCCTACGAGCTCGGCGCGGAAGACATCGGCCATCCCGCCGCCCCCGATCCGGCGCACGAGGCGGTATCGTCCGAGTCGTTCGTCTTCCACAGCGGCGCGCGAGAGTGTATCGCCGTTGCGTCCCCGCCCGCTCGAAAACCACCCGCAGGAGTCCCACACCCCCGATGGCCTCGCTCGTCCAGCTCCGGCGCAACGCTCACGCCTCGTCGCGCGACCTCCGCGCCTTCCTCCCCACCACCCGTGAGGAGATGGCGGCCCGCGGCTGGGACGCGATCGACATTCTCATCATCAACGGCGACGCCTACGTCGACCACCCCGCGTTCGGCGGCGCGCTCATCGGGCGCTTCCTGGAGGCGCGCGGATTTCGCGTGGGGATGATCGCCCAGCCCGACTGGCGCGACACCACCGACCTGCTGCGCATGGGCGTCCCCCGCGTGATGGTGGGCATCACCGCGGGCAACCTCGACTCGATGCTCAACAAGCTCACCGCGCAGAAGAAGGTGCGCGCGGAGGACCAGTACTCCCCCGGCGCGAAGACGGGCATGCGCCCCAACCGCGCGGCCACCGTGTACGCCAACCTCGCCCGTCAGGCCTTCCCCGGCGTCCCCATCGTGCTCGGCGGCATCGAGGCCTCGCTCCGCCGCATCGCCCACTACGACTACTGGTCCGACACGGTGCGCCGCTCGGTGGTGCTCGATTCGAAGTGCGACCTGCTCATCTTCGGCATGGGCGAGCGCCCCGTGTGGGAGGTGGCCCGACGCCTCCGCGACGGCGAGAAGGTGCGCGAGATTCGTGACGTGCGCGGGACGGCCTTCGCGATGCGCAAGGGCGAGTGGGAGTCGCTCCCGAAGAGCCGCCACGTCACCGACCACCAGACGCTCTTTCTCCCCTCGTACGAGGAGGTGACGGAGTCGAAGGAGGCCTTTGCGGAGATGTCGCGCGCCTTCCAGTACGAGACCAACCCGGGCAACGGGCGCCCCATGGTGCAGCCCCACGGCGCCGAGGCGGTGTACTTCAACCCGCCCGCCGTCCCCCTCGACACGCCCGAGATGGACGCGCTCTACGACCTCCCCTTCACCCGCACGCCCCACTGGCGCTACGAGGAGCCCATCCCCGCGTACGAGACGGTGAAGCACTCGATCGTGACGATGCGCGGGTGCTTCGGGGGCTGCACCTTCTGCTCGATCACCGAGCACGAGGGGCGGCGCATCTCGTCGCGCTCGGCCGAGAGCATCCTCCGCGAGGTGCGCACCCTGCGGCGCATGGAGGGCTTCGCGGGCGTCATCTCCGACCTCGGCGGCCCGACCGCCAACATGTACGAGATGCGCTGCAAGGACGAGAAGATCGAGGACGCCTGCCGACGTCTCTCCTGCGTCCACCCCGACATCTGCGAGAACCTCCTCACCGACCACGGGCCCCTGCTCCAGCTCATGAAGCGCGTGCGGCAGGAGGACGGGGTGAAGAAGGTCTTCCTCGCGTCGGGCGTTCGTTACGACCTCGCCGAGCGCTCCCCCGCCTTCATCAAAGAGCTCGCCCTCCACCACACGGGCGGCCAGCTCTCGGTGGCCCCCGAGCACTCCAAGAAGGAGGTGCTCGACAAGATGAAGAAGCCCGCCGTCGAGAGCTACGAGCGCTTCGAAGAGCAGTTTCAATGTGCGAGCGAAGGGGCGGGGAAGAACCAGTTTCTCGTCCCCTACTTCATCTCCGGACACCCCGGGAGCACGCTCGGCGACATGGTCGACCTCGCCCTCTGGCTCAAGGCCCGCGACATGCGCCCGCGCCAGGTGCAGGACTTCATCCCCACCCCGATGTCCATCGCCACCGCGATGTACCACACGGGCCTCGACCCGCTCTCTCGGACGCCCGTCTACACGGCGCGCGAACTCCACGAGAAGCAGCTCCAGAAGTCGCTGATCATGTATTGGGATCCGACGTGGCACGACCTCGCCCGCGAGGCGCTCGCCAAGGCGGGCCGTCGTGACCTGATCGGTTCGGGGCCGAAGTGTCTCGTGCCGCCCGCGGAGGGCAAGGGCTCGCTCCCCATTCACCTGCGCCAGAAGGCGAAGGGCGGGGCGCGACCCGGCGGCGCTAGCAGCTCGTCATCCCGCCGTCGATCGTGAGCACCTGACCGGTCATGAAGCTCGACGCGTCGCTGGCGAGGAAGAGCGCCCCGCCGGCGATCTCGTCGGGCTGCCCGTAGCGCCCGAGGGGCGTCTTGCGCAGCACCTCGGCGACGATGGCGTCATTGTGGATGAGGGCCGACGCGAAGCGCGTCTCAATGAGCCCCGGCGCGAGCGCGTTGACACGAATCTTCGACCCGCCGAGTTCGAACGCGAGCGTGCGGGTCATGGAGATGACCGCGGCCTTGGTGGCGCCGTAGACGCCCTGCGCGGGGGCGGCCTCGAGGCCCGCCACGGAGGCGACGTTGACGATCGACCCCGACGCCTCGCGCGCGCGGAGGTGCCGAGCGACCTCGCGGGCCATCCAGAAGTAGCCCTGGAGGTTCACTTCGAAGGTCTTGAGCCACGCGCCCATGTCGGTGTCGATCATCGGGCCGAAGTAGGGGTTGGTGGCGGCGTTGTTCACCAGCACGTCGACGCGGCAGAACCGGGCGATGGCGGCCTCGACGAGCGCCACGCACTGCGCCTCCTGGCCCGTGTGGGCGGCGACGGCGTGGGCGTTCTCCCCGATGGCGTCGGCCACCGACTGGACGCCGTCGATCTTGCGCGACGCCAGCACGACCTTCGCGCCGTGCGCGGCGAAGGTGTGGGCGATCGCCTCGCCGATGCCGCGGCTGGCGCCCGTGATGAGCGCGACCTTGCCTTCCAGATTGATCCTCGCGACCATAGGGGCGGCGTTGTAGCCCGCGGGAGGGGACGTCGGGAAGGGCCTTGTCTGGCGCGCCAGCTCGTACGCCCCCGAACCATCTCCCCATCCCCTTCCCTACGGACCCCGGCCGGTGGCACCCTCCGCCGTCGATGACCCCGACCGATGTCTTCCGCGAGGCCACCGTCGTGGCGGGCGGCGTCCGCTTCCACTACGCCACCGCCGGCCGCGGCCCGCTGCTGCTCCTCCTCCACGGCTTCCCCGAGCGGTGGTTCTCCTGGCGCGCGCAGATCCCCGCGCTCGCGGCGGAGGGCTACCGCGTCGTCGCGCCCGACCTCCGGGGCTACGGCCTCTCGGACAAGCCCGCGTCGGGCTACGAGATCACCGACCTCGCGCAGGACGTCGCCTCGCTCATCGCGGCGCTCGGTGAGGAGAGCGCCACCGTCATCGGCCACGACTGGGGCGGCGCCATCACCTGGGAGGCCGCGGCGCGTCACCCCGCGCGCGTCGCCCGCTGCGCCGTCCTCAACTGCCCGCACCCCGCGGTGATGAACCACGTCCTCCGCCGCTCGTGGGACCAGTTCGTGCGGAGCGGCTACATGCTCCTCTTCAACCTGCCGTGGCTCCCCGAGCGGCTCATCGCGCGCGACCGGGGGCGGAGCATCTTGCAGATGTTCCAGGGCAACTCGGTGCACTACGAGGCCATCTCACCGCAGACGCTCGAGGCCCTGCGGGAGAGCGTCGCGTCGCCCGACGACGTGCGCCCGATGCTCGAGTACTACCGCCGTTCGGTGCGGCGGGCGCTGCGCGGCGCGCTGCCGCCGTACCCTGTCATTCAGCAGCCCGCGCTGCTCCTCTGGGGCGAGCACGACGTCGTGCTCGGCAACCAGCTCATCGCCCCCCACACCCGCGTCGCCCGCGACCTCACCATCCGTCGCATCGCCGACTGCGGTCACTTCGTCCAGCAGGAGCGCCCCGACGAGGTGAACGCCCTGCTCTCCCAGTGGCTCCGCGCCACCCGCCCCCGGGCTACGCCTGCCCCGGCGTGACGGTGCGGACGCACTGCGATCCGAACCACCACTGCGCCGTGCACGCGCCGCCTCCCCGCTCCCAGTGAATCGTGAGGGTCACCGGTGCCTTCGACACCAGCATCCCACCGTGACGTCCCATCTCTGCCCATTTCCAGTGGATCATTGCGTTCTGTTTCGCATGAACGGCGAGCGCTCCTGAAGCCTTGAGCCCCGCCGTAGCGACTGCCACACGCCCGGACGCTTCACGCCGCACCGTCGGTTCCAGTTCCTGTGCGACGGTGAATCGGTGTACCCAAGGGAAGCGTCGCTCCGCGATCGAATACCTCAATGGCCCCCGCTCTCCCGCGTCGCCCGCCCCCTTTGCCCCCGGAAGCGCTCCGGCGTCTCTCCGTCGTGGAGGTTCCTGGCGACGCGGTCGAGTCGCTCGCCGCGCAGCCGCCGCCGCCGCCGCCCGAAGCCCTGCGCCGCACGCGCCGCCGCGCCGTCCCGCCGCCCATCCCCGCGGCCGCCCGCGTCGCCACCGCGGAGGCCCCGGACGCGCTCGTCCACGCCGCGCGCCAGGGCGACGTGCGGGCCTTCAACGAGCTCGTTCGTCGGTACCGCCCGCGCCTCCTCGCCCTCGCCCTGCACCTCACCGGCAGCGCCCAGGACGCCGAAGACATCGCCCAGGACAGCTTTCTCCGGGCCTTCCAGCGCATCCAGGAGTTCGAAGGGCGCAGCGCCTTCTTCACCTGGATCTACCGCATCGCCCTCAACCGCTCGCTCCAGGTGATCCAGCAGCGGCGCCGTCGGGCCGGCGTCGACCTCGACGACCCGCGCGTCGCCCTCGCCGTGGCCGTCGACGCCGGCAACGCCCCGCAGAGCGCGTTGGAGCTCCGTGAGATCTACGCCCAGCTCGTCTACGCCTTCGACCGCCTCTCGCCCCTGCTGCGCACGACGGTGGTGCTGACGACGCTCCAGGGGATGAGCCACCCCGAAGCCGCCGCGGTGCTCAACACCACGGAGGGGACCATCGCCTGGCGCATGCACGAGGCCCGCAACCAGCTCCGTCGCGCCCTCGACGCCGCCGCCAGCGCCCGCCCCGAACCCGTGGTCACCGAGGCCCCCTCGCGCCGCCACGCCCGCCGGGTGCGCCGCGACGAGCCCGACGCCGCGAGCTGCGCCCTCGCCCTCGCCCTCGCCTCTGTCGTCTCGGTGTAGTCCCCACCGCCGCAGCCTCCGTGGTACACGGCCCCGCGCCATGGCCGACGAACCCATCGAACCACCCTCCACCGGCGTCGTCGACGAGAGCACCCTCGTCCCCGTCGAGCGCGACCGACGCTTCGTCGTCCGGCTCGTGCTCCTGCTGCTCGTGGGCGCGATCGGGGCGACCTTTCTCGGCGCGTGGGTCAAGCGTCGGGCGGGGGCCTGCGGGCACAGCCTCCTGCGCCCCGGCGAGTCGGTGATCCCGCCGCCGCGCTGACCCGCGCCGGTCACTCGGTGACGGTGAGTCCGAGCTCTCCTTCGGTGGGGTCTTCGGCGCGCGGACGAACGCTCGCCGCGGGCTCTGTCCCAGCCGCGACCGCATCGACGCGCACCGGGCGGGGGTAGAGCGACTCCGCGGGCCAGCGCACGAACTCCCGCGCGCGTGGCGACACCCGCGCGGGGTCGAAGCGGGTGAGCACCGAGGGCACCGCGTCGACGCCGCTCTGCTGGTGGATGCGGGCGCACTCCTCCACGGAGAGGCGCTTCGGCCCCGTCACCGCGCCGAGGCTCGCGTCGGCGTCCATCAGCAGCCACGGTCGATCGGGGCCCGTGTTGTCGGGGTGCCAGGGCTGGTCGAGGAGGATGTGCCCCGCCTCATGGGACTGCGTCCATGCCTCCCGCTCGGCGGAGATGCCCGCTCGGTCGACGAGGAGCCCGTTGAAGATCGCCCCGGCGGCGCCTTCGACGAAGGCCTCGCCGATGCGCGTCCCGCGGGCGAAGCGGTTGATGAGAAAGAGGTCGATGGTGGCGGGGTCGCCGTCGGTGAGGGGCTTGATGAGGCTCCGCTCTTCCAGCGTCCCGGAGGCGGAGTTGAGGTTGTTGAACTCATCCACCCCGTCGCCGAGGTCGACGCGACCGACGGTGATCGTCTGTCGCGCGTCGGTGGCGATCGGCGCTCCGCCGATGGCGGCGAAGGACACTGGCCGCCCGGCCCGATCGAGGGCGGTGAGGTCGGCGCTGCCGAAGGCGCCGTAGTCGGTGCGGGCGTTGGTGGTCACGCGGGGCGTGAAGCCCGCGGCGCGAACGGCGGTGGCGAGCGCGCGCGCCGTGTCGACGGGGCGCCAGCCAGGGAGCACGCGCACGGGGCCCACGGCGACGTTGTTGACGAGGAAGCGCGCCGTCCCACCCGCGGCGGACAGCCCGTCGTTGTCGCCCACCGAGAGGAGCGCGTCGCGGACGGGTTCGACGATGTCGATGCGCGCGGTGGTGGGGTCGCCCCAGGTGACGGCGCACTGGAGGTAGACCTCGTTCGAAATCTCCACCTGGCGCCGCGCGATGGCGAGGGCGCCGGCCTCGTCGTTGCCCACCACGGGCCCCGCCGCGCGGTGCCGAAGCACGACGAGGCGCCAGCGGGCGCGCCGCGCGGCGAGGACGCCGTCTTCGTTGCCCGGGCGCCCGACGCGGAGGTCGGTCGTGAGCTCGCCCACGGTGTCGACGCGCTGGTACCGCACCCGCACGCGGTCGCGCAGCCCCACGAGGAGCGTCTGCCCCTGGACGCCAGGGGCCCGCACGTCGAGGTCGTCACCCACGAGGCGGAGGAAGCGCGAGCGCATCGGCCCGTCGGTGTCGGGGCGCGCGAGCGGGAGGTCGGACACCTGCGCGCGGAGCCCGCCCGGTCGAACGCCCACCGACACGGCCGTGCCGAGGGCCTCGACGCGGGCTCGGCCCGACAAGGCGGAGCCCGGATCCCAGAGCTCGACGCGGACGTTGTCGGGGTCGTCCGACGCCGCAGACCACGTAGCGCTGCGGGGGAGCGACGCGCTCGTGGTGATCTCGTGGGAGACACCCACCGCGTCGCGGTTGCCGTACAGCACCCCGTTGTCGCCGCGGAGGAGCGCCGCTGCGCCGACGGTGATCTCCAGGCGTCGCGTCACCGATCCCGCGCTGAGGGTGACGGAGGCGTCGCGGGGCGCGCGGCTCGCGGTCACCCCGAGGAGCCGCACCTCGGCGGCGCCGTTGAGCACGGGGACGAGCGACTCGGTGGCCGTCCCCTCGCGGGTCACGAGACGGACGCCGCCAGTCGCCGTCACCCGCACGGCCCCCGCGGTGACGCCGCGCACGGTGAGGCGAGCGACCTCGTCGTCGACGGCCGGGTCGGGCGCGGGGAGCTCGGCGAGGTCGGGGACGCCGTCGTCGTTGTCGTCGTCGTGGTCGAGGGAGAGGAGCGCCTCGGGGTGGGTGACGTCGGCGCCGTTCCATTGCAGGGCCCAGGGGGAGCTCTGGGCGGTGGCGGCGGCGGGCACGAAGACGATCGAGAGGGCGAAGGGGATGAGCGCGCGCACGGGTCTCGACCCGGAGGATAGTCACAGGGGCGACTTCGGGTGTTGCGCCGCGAGGGGGCTTCGCGTACTTTCTCGGTCGAGGGAGAGCAGCAGACGTTCGCTGGAAGCCGCTCGCCGGCTTCGAGAGGAAAGTCCGAGCTCCGCAGGCAAGGATGCAGGCCAACGGCCTGTGGGCGCGAGCCCGAGGAAAGTGCAACAGAGAAGAAGTCGCCCGCGCGCAGCAATGCCCGCGGGTGAAGGTGAAACGGCGAGGTAAGAGCTCACCGCGATGCTGGTGACAGCATCGGCAAGGCAAACCCCATCCGGAGCAAGACCCAACAGGGAGCGACGCGCAAGCGAGAGGCTGTGTCCGGCCGATGCTCCCGGGTAGGTCGCTGGAGGCCGTCGGCAACGCCGGCCCTAGAGGAATGAACGTCACGCCTCAGGGGCGACCCGAAGGGCGAACAGGACTCGGCTTATCGCGCTCTCTCTCCGCCACGCGCCTCGTCGGGCTTCACCGCCCGGCGGGGCGCGCGGCGTTTCGAAGGGTCGAGCCGATGGTTCGGGAGGCGAACGAGATGGTACGGACCACGAACGATCAGTCGGTGGGCTGGCCGCGGAAGGCGATCTGGAGCACCTGGCGCGCGAGCGTGGCGGCCTTCACGCGCCACGTGGGGCCGTTGCCCACCATCACGGCGAAGGACAGCCGACGCCCCTCCCCCTCCGCGTTGCCCACGAACCACGTGTAGGCCGTGTAGGGCGCGTCCTGGGTGAGCGTGCCCGTCTTGCCGCCCACGGTGATCCCGTCCAGGTAGAGGCGCCCCGCGGGGTCGTGGAAGCCATGGAAGCCCGTGCCGTCGGTGACGGTGCGGAGCATCGCGCGCTGGAGGACGGCGGCCACCTCGGGGGTCACCGCGCGTCGCCAGACGTGGGGCGCGCCGTGGGCGAGCTCCTCGCCGCGGGCGCCGCGCACCGAGTCGACCATCCACGGACGCTGCATGTCACCGCGGAGGGCGATCCCCTGGGCGAGGAGGGCGCCGTGCAGGGGCGAGAGGGTGGTGTTCCAGAAGCCGGCGGCGGTGCGGGCGAAGCCGAGGGTGTCTTCGGGGATGAGGTACACGCTGCGGGTCACGGCGGCGTCGAAGGGGATCTCCGTGCCGAAGCCCCAGCGCCGCGCCGCGTCGGCCTCCGTCTCGGGGCGCAGGTGGGTGAGCGCTCGCCGCGCGAACACCGTGTTGATCGAGCGCGCGAAGGCCTCCCCCAGCGTGACGCACTCGCGGTCGCGGCGCGGATCGGCGACGAGGTCGGCGGGCATCAGCCGATGGAAGCCGCCCGAGAAGCAGG